>CAJMOH010000121.1 GCA_905215055.1 uncultured bacterium | reverse complement strand
TGCCGGCGACAGCCAGTAGTCCATCATAAGTAACAGCAGTGTGGTCGATCCAGATATGAGAGAGCTTGGGGATGGAGGCTGCCTGGAGCAGACCGGCATCATCCAGCCCAGTGTGGTCAAGGGTCAGCAGGTCCAGCTTACAGCCTTGCAGGGCGGACAGGCCGCTGCCGTCGATCCCGGCGTTCCCGGTCAGCAGCAGGATGCGCAGCTTGGGCATGGCGGAAAAAACGGGGAAACAGGCGTCGGTAAGGGTGCCGTTTTCCACGCCGAAGTTGACCATGCTTTTATGCCCGGCAAAGGGGGCCAGCAGTTCATCCGTCACCGGATACCCTTTCACATGGAAGCCCACCAGGGTGTAACCGGCCAACCGCTCCATGATCTCTGCGGTCAGCTTCGGAATATCAAATTTCTTTTCTCCATCTAAAGTTAGGACACCGTTTTCCCAATCCGCTGTTCGTGTCCGTTTTGGCCATTCCATAGTTTACTCCTTACTCTTGCGCTCTATCTATTACCATTCTCCACCCGGATGTCTGCACCCGGATAACAGGACGGAAAAAGTCATAGTCATTGTGAATCTCGTTATCCTCCCGAACCTCCGGTTTACAGTGAGGGGAACAGGGTAAATATCCAAGCAAAGGACCCATGCCACCGCAGACATTGCAGCCGCCGTCGCCGCCGCAGGTGGTCAATGTTTTCCCGTCTACCAACTCCCGCTTATAGGGGTCGTAGGCGATAGACAGGCCAAAGAAGTTGGGCTGCTCCATGTCGTATGGCTTACCCTGATCTTCCCCGTTTTCAAAGTGGTGCAGTTTCATCTTGTGGTCCAGTCCATCCCCCCAGGGAAACAGGGTGCGGCATCCGCCCCCGCACAGATAGGCCCACTCATCCGGCGTGGGAAGGCTGGCTGCCAGCTCCCACAACAGGGACCGCTGAAATTCCGGGTAGGTCATTGGATGGCACAGCCACGCTCGCCAGCTATCACCATTGCGTTCAAAGCGGACAGTTTCGTGTATTTCAAAGCTCTGGCTGTTCTGGCCCGCCCACTTCTGCAAGTTCTCCAGCCAGTCGGGGTGGGCGGTGATGCGAGGGTCGTTCATAGGTACGCTTTCCCAGCCGATCTCCTCCAGCTTTCTGCCCACAAACATGGGGCCGATGGTCACCTGGCGTACTGGGGTCATACCCTGCCGGAGAAATTCCTCCGCAGTGCCCTCATATTCGATTTCCGCAAACATATCCGCCAGTTCCTCTTGGTTGGCCTTGTCCATCCCTTGGACAAAGCCCTCCCAGCCAAGAATCACGGTATCACCTGGGACAAAGACAAACTCCCGGCCACCTTTTTCAAACAGGCCGGTGGTGCAGCTTTGTCCCCAGCGGGAAAAGGCGTACAGTTCTTTGAATGTCAAATTATAACGAGTCGCCAGCGTCTGCATCAGCCAGAGCTTATCGGACAGTTTTAATGTATCAAATTGTGGGCGAAATAAATTCTCGTTCATAACAAGACCTCTTTCAATTTGCTCCGGCAGACTGT
>CAJMOH010000120.1 GCA_905215055.1 uncultured bacterium | reverse complement strand
GCCGATAAAAAGAAAAACGCCTTTGACCTTGATAAACTCATAAACCGCCGCAGGCGGCCTGGGCTGAACGAGGCTTGTGAGGTGTACAAGGTGGCCGTGTCGGAAACTTCGCTCACAGACGAGGACGAGGACATCCTCAACTATGACGATGTGGACGATCCGGACGCTTTTGTATAAATATCGCTTCGGGACAAAGTGTCCCGAAGTGGCAACCTGCCGCCAGGAATGGCGGCTTTTTTCATGGCCGGGGCATCTCCCCGGAGAAAAGGAGGCTCTATGCAGTTTTTCGCATCTGCTATCGACACTTTACAGACCCTTGTTGTGGCCCTCGGCGCTGGCCTGGGCGTGTGGGGCGTAGTCAATCTGCTGGAGGGTTACGGTTCAGACAATCCGGGCTCCAAAAGCCAGGGCATGAAACAGCTCATGGCGGGCGGCGGCATCATCCTGCTGGGCACAACGCTGATCCCCCTGCTCTCTGGCCTGTTTTAAGGTAGCGGCTTATGGATTTTCTCACCGACTGGCTCACGGATTGGCTCAAGGAGCTTTTAATCAGCGGGATCATGGGGAACCTTTCGGGGCTCTTTGATAACGTAAACGCCCAAGTCGGAGAGATTGCGGTACAAGTGGGAACAACCCCGGCGGCATGGCACGCCGGGGTGTTCTCCCTGATCCGCCAGCTTTCCGAAACGGTAATTTTGCCGATTGCCGGAATGGTGCTGACCTTTGTTGCGACCTATGAACTGATCCAGATGCTTTTGGAAAAAAACAATATGCACGAGTTTGATGTGGCGAATATCTACAAATGGATGTTCAAAACGTCCTGTGCCATCCTTATTCTGTCAAACACATTCAATATCGTAATGGCCGTGTTTGACGTGTCCCAGAGCGTGATTGCACAATCGGCGGGGCTGATCCAGGGTTCCACGGACATTACGCCGGATATGCTGACCCAGCTTGAAACGACGCTGGAGGGTATGGATTTAGGGCCGCTGTTGGGCCTGTGGCTCCAGTCCTCCATTATCGGCGTTACCATGTGGGCGCTGAATATCATTATTTTCGTGCTGGTCTATGGCCGCATGATTGAAATATATCTGCTCACCAGCCTGTCCCCCATCCCTGTGGCGACCCTTGCCAACCGGGAATTGGGACACACGGGCCAGAACTATCTGCGCTCGCTGTTCGCCGTGGGATTCCAGGGGATGCTCATTCTGGTGTGCGTGGCAATTTACGCGGTGCTTGTCCAGGGGATCGCCACAGGCGGAGATCCCATCGGGGCGATATGGGGCACCGTTGGCTATACGGTATTGCTTTGCTATATGCTGTTCAAAACGGGCAGTATCTCCCAGCGCATTTTCGGCGCGCATTAGAGGGGAGGCGCGTATGGCAGAACATTCAACCTTGGGACAAAATGTCCCGAAGTCCCCGGCTCCCCCGGAGGGGCTGTTCCTTATGGACGGCATCGAGGGCCTGCGCTCCCTGCCCCAACACTCGGTTGATATGCTCTTGACCGATCCGCCCTATGGCACGACCCGCAACTTTTGGGATGTGCCCCTGCCGCTCCCTGAACTGTGGGAGGCGGTGAAATGGGCGGTCAAGCCGGACGGCGCGATTCTGTTCTTCGCCCAGTGTCCTTATGACAAGGTGCTGGGGGCGTCCAACCTGAAAATGCTCCGCTATGAATGGGTGTGGTACAAGAGCCGGTGTACCGGATTTCTCAATGCCCGCCGGGCTCCGCTGAAAAAGACGGAGAATATT
>CAJMOH010000119.1 GCA_905215055.1 uncultured bacterium | reverse complement strand
CAGCGGCATAATACTGATTCACCTGCCCATGGTTTCTTTGCTTCCGCGCAGGAAAACCGGAAGTAAACGTCTTTTGAAGCAGTGCGTCTCCACAGTATCGTTCATTGGTTAGAATGTAGTGGATTCCTGCGATATTCCACTGGGTGTTTCCAAATCGGGTGGGAATCTCACGTACTGTCAAGTCATCGGCGATGGCCTGTTTCCCTTCTCCGGCAAGGAAACGCTCAAAAATCTCTTGAATAATGAGCGCCTGTTGCGGATGTGGAAGAAGTTTTCCATTTTCCAAAGTGTAACCAAAGGGAGAACGGCACCCCAAAAACGTCCCGTTTTCCATTCGCTTCTGGTAGCTCCACCGCATATTCTTGGAAATGGAGGTGCTTTCCTCCTGGGCGGCCATGGCCAGCAGGGTGAGCTGCATCTCTCCCAACATTTGGGCGGTATCGATGCCCTGCTCCTCAAAAACAACGACCACGCCCAAGTCTTTCAACTCGCGCGTGGTTTCGATGAGTTCCAGCGTATTGCGGGCGAACCGGGAAACGGACTTCACCAGGACTCGCTGGATCTTCCCGGCCCGGCAGTCCTGGAGCATCCGTTTGAATTCATCCCGTTTTTCTAGGGATGTGCCTGTGATGCCCTCGTCGGCGTAGATGTCCGCCAGCTCCCAACCGGGGTGCTGGGCGATGAAGTCGGTGTAGTAGCCGATCTGGGTGCGGTAGGAGTTAAGCTGATCCTTGGAGTCGGTGGACACCCGGCAGTATGCGGCCACCTTTTCCAGTGCGTCGCTTTGCGGTTGATATGGCTGAATGATCTGCACTTGTGCCACCTGGCCCACCTCCTACCACGGACATTACCAGAATCCGGGGCGGAAGTCCATACCCAATGTGGCTAGATGTACTCCCTCCCCGGCTTGAAAAATTCGGCGTTGTACCTACTAATTTTGCCGTACTCGTCCTCGCTGATGAGGCCCCGCTCCAGCAGGAGGCGCAGGGCCAGCACGGTATAATAGTAGTTGATGGAATTCTCCAGTTTCATAGCGGTTCCTCCTTTGCTTCGTTCAAGATACAAGGACGGGCGCAGTTATGAAGGCATAGCTGTGCCCGTATGTTCTATCTTGAATCTGATTTCGAATCGTTCATTTCACTGATATTTGCGCTCACACCCCTCAGTGAAGGGAGTGTACAGCACGGGCAACGGCTTGCCTGCCCTCATGGATTCTCACCCCGCGTGGTTCTCACCCGGCCGCCCCCATTGCGTGATTCTGTGGCTGGACGGAAGTGCTCGATGCCCCCTGCCTCTCACAGCCCAAGCGGGTGCCGCCCGCCTGCTGGGGGTTGCCCCCCGGTGGCTCCTGGTCAGAGGGTGCCGTATGCGTACACTGACTTGTTCAGTTTTCAAGGAACGAAGGGAAAGTGAAAGGAGCGCCGCCCATTCATTTTCAGCCAACTATGCGGCTCTTTTTAGAGGGAGGCTTATTTACCCCTTCATCTTTATTGGCATCGAGAAGGGCTTTTTTATCGAACCATTTTGAGAAGTTTTTTAAGTTTGTCAAGATGGTACGAAACCGTGCTCTGTTTCATGTGCAATTTCACGGCGATTTCGTCCTGTGTGAAGCCGAAACAGGCCAGGAGAAGGACTTTCCGATCCTGCTCCGTGATTCGCTGGGCAATGCCGGGCTGCATATCCTCCAGGGCTGCGTCCAAGTGGTGGGAGAGGTCTTGGAAATAAACTTCCTCCACGCTGAATCGCAGGATGTTGAGGTCTGGTAGGCCCACATTGATTCGGTTTTCGTAGACCCGCTCTTGGCGGAACAGTTCCTCATCAAACTCCCGCATAGCGGTGATCTGCTCTTGGGTCATGCCAGCGGCTATGTATTGTTTGAGGGCCTTGGCCCAGTTTTGCTCAAATTCTTTCCTTTTTTGCCTATAGTTGAAAC
>CAJMOH010000118.1 GCA_905215055.1 uncultured bacterium | reverse complement strand
TGGACAAGGAGTTGAACTCCATTGTCAAGCACGGCTTCTCCGTGCTGTACATGACCGCCCAGAAGCTGGTGGCCGACAGCGAGGCCCACGGCTATCTGGTAGGCTCCCGTGGATCGGTGGGCTCCTCTCTGGTGGCCAGCATGTCCGGCATTTCCGAGGTGAACCCTCTGGCGCCTCACTATGTGTGTCCCAAGTGCTGTCACAGCGAGTTTTTCACCGACGGCAGCATAGACTCCGGCTTTGACCTGCCCCCCAAAAACTGCCCCGTCTGCGGGGAGCCGATGGACCGGGACGGCCACACCATTCCCTTTGAGACCTTCCTGGGCTTTGACGGCGACAAGGTCCCTGATATCGACCTGAACTTTTCCGGCGAGTACCAGTCCGGCGCTCACCGGTACACCGAGGTGCTTTTCGGTCGGGACAACGTGTTCAAGGCTGGCACTATCGCCACGGTGGCGGACAAAACCGCCATCGGCTATGTGAGAAAATACGCCGAGCTGAAGGGCGTCACCCTGCACAAAGCGGAGGAGCGCCGGCTGGCTTTGGGTTGCACAGGCATCAAGCGCACCACGGGCCAGCATCCCGGCGGCATGATCGTCATTCCCCGGGGCATGGAGGTCTACGACTTCTGCCCGGTGCAACACCCGGCCAACGACCAGAAAAACAGCAACATTACCACCCACTTCGACTTCCACTCCATTCACGACAACGTGTGCAAGCTGGACGAGCTGGGACACGACGTCCCCACCATTTACCGCTATTTGGAGGACTACACCGGCATTCCGGTGATGGATGTCTCCATGAGTGACCCGGAGGTGATGTCCCTGTTCAATTCCCCGGCGGCTCTGGGCGTCACCGAGGAGGACCTGGGCGGTGTGCGGACAGGCACCCTGTCCCTGCCGGAGCTTGGCACCGGTTTTGTCCGGGGCATGCTGGAGGAGTCCAGGCCCACCAAGTTCTCCGACCTGCTGCAAATTTCCGGTCTGTCCCACGGCACGGACGTGTGGCTGGGCAACGCGCAGGAGCTGATTAAAAACGGCACCTGCACCATTTCCGAGGTGATCGGTACCCGAGACAGCATTATGACCTATTTGATGAACAAGGGTCTGGAGCCGAAGATGGCCTTCAAGATTATGGAGATTGTCCGAAAGGGCAAGGCCACAAAGCTGTTGACCCAGGAGCATATTCAGGCCATGAAGGAGCACAATGTTCCCCAGTGGTACATAGACTCCTGCTTTAAGATTAAGTACATGTTCCCCAAGGCTCATGCCGCCGCCTACATGATTTCCGCCCTGCGTCTGGGCTGGTACAAGGTTCACCGCCCTCTGGAGTATTACGCCGCCTACTTCACTGTCCGCAGCGACGACTTCGACGGAGTCACCGCTGTGCGGGGCAAGGAGGCTGTGTTCCGCAAGATGAAGGACCTGGATACCAAGATCAAGAACCGAGAGGCCTCCGCCAAGGAGGAGGGCGAATTCGGTATGCTGCAAATTATCAACGAAATGCTGGCCCGGGGCATCGGACTGCTTCCTGTGGACCTGTACCGCTCTGAGGCCAAGAAATTTGTGGTGGAGGACGGAAAAATCCGCCTGCCTTTCTCATCCCTGGCCGGCGTTGGCGAAGCTGCCGCCGTCAGCCTGCGGGAAGCCCGGGACACAGGCGGAGAGTACATTTCCATTGATGATCTTCAGGCGCGCTCAAAGGTGTCCAGCGCGGTGATCGACACTCTGCGGGAGGCTGGTTCCCTTTCCAGCCTGCCGGAAAGCAGCCAGACCACCCTGTTTTAAGGGGCCTTCTTTCCCGAACCGCTTTCGATGTTTTGCGGTTTTGGCTTTGCCAAAATGGGGATGCCGTATCATCCCCAAACAAAACTCGCGGAGAAAAGCTGCCTTTGCAGCGCTTCTTTCAACCGCTTTCGATGTTTTGCGGTTTTGGCTTTGCCAAAATGGGGATGCCGTATCA
>CAJMOH010000117.1 GCA_905215055.1 uncultured bacterium | reverse complement strand
GAAAAAGTAGCCGCCCCGCCAAGGAATCGGCTACTTTTTTGTAGTTAACTAACTTGGGCCAGCCGTCTTACCGGCAGGCTCTCTTTTTCTATCTCTAGTATACTTGATGCGATGGGAATTGTCAAGCGGCGGGTGCTCCCGCTGAGCAATTCGCGCCACGGAGCGGCGAGCTGACGCTCGCGCTTGATCGAGAGGTGAAAGCACGTCCGCGGCGCAGGCTTTGCGGGGACCTTTCCGGCCTTGCGGGACGCAAGAAGCCGGCATGCCCGGGGTGCAACCCCCGCGCCATTGGCTTCGCTGGAAAGGGCAGGTCGAGCGGCGGAGAATGGCGGTCCTGCGCCAGCAGGATGGAGATTCCAAAAATCTCCAAGACATTCTCTCTGTAAACAGCCTCGGCTGTTTACTGCTCAGCGGGAGCACCCGCCGCCTTCGGCGAAATACCGCTTTTTGCCAGCCAGCAAAATCCCCTCTCCGATGAGGAACAGGATGGCCAGGCTGATAACCCCGATGGAGTCCCGGCCGGTGAACTGGGTGAACAGGCCCACCAGCAGGGGGCCGATCACCGCGGCGAACTTGCCGAAAATGTCGAAAAACCCAAAGTATTCGTTGGACCGGTCCGCCGGGATCAGCTTGCCGAAATAGCTGCGGCTTAGAGCCTGAATGCCCCCCTGCACCGTCCCCACCAGAAACGCCATGCACCAGAACAGCACCTGAGACAGCCCCAGAGCTGCCGGGTCGCCGGGGTTCTGCTCGATGTTGAAGCCCATGAAGAACCCCACCACCGTGATGACAAAGTAAATCCCCACCGCCCCGCACAGCAGGTTGATGGACCCCACCTTCCCCGCCAGGCGGCCAAAGAGAATGGAGAAGGGCATGGCCACCACCTGGGTCACCAGCAGGGCCAGAATCATGCTTACGGTGTCCAGACCCAGGGTGGTCCCATAGGAGGTGGAGATGGAGATGATGGTGTTCACCCCGTCGATGTAGAAGAAATAGGCGATGATGAACAAAAACACCCGCTTTTGGGTGAAGATGTCCTTGGCGGTGGCCCACAGGTTCCGGAAGGTGGACCGCAGCAGGCCCCGCTTCGCCTCCACATAGTGGACCTGGTGAACGTTTTTCAGGAAGGGGATGGAAAAGACCAGCCACCACACGCTGGTGAGAAGAATGACCAGCTTAAAGGCCGTGGGGTTTTCCATGCCCATGACAAACAGAATGATGATGGCCAGCACAAAGGGGATGGTGCTGCCGCCGATGTAGCCCATCGCGTAGCCCCAGGCGGAGACCCGGTCCATGCGCTCCCGGGTGGTCACGTCGGTGAGAAAGGCGTCGTAGAACAGGCAGGAGCCGGAAAAGCCAATGTGAGAGATCACATAGCCGATGAGCAGGCCCCGGTAGTCGTCTGTCAGGGCGGAGAACAGGGTAAAGGCCACCCCCAAAATCAGGCAGGCCACAAACAGGCGCTTTTTGTGGCCCTTGTGGTCGGCCAGGGAGCCAAGCACCGGAGCCAGCACCGCGGTGACAAAGGTGGCGGCAGAGGTGCCATAGGACCAGAGCACCAGGTTGTCGGCCCCGGCGGCGGCGCAGACGCTGCCAAAGTAGATGGGGAACAGCACGGCCATGATGTTGGTGGCGTAGACGGAATTGGCCCAGTCGTAGAGAATCCAGCTTTTCTCGGCTCTGGTAAATTTCTTAGACGGGGCAGGGGAACCAGCTGACATAATCCTTCATCCTCTCACAAGCGTTGTCTAAGAGTATCATGCCATAGAAATGTTAAAAAGACAAGCACAGAAAGGTTTTTCCTCAAGTTTTTTTCGAGGCGGAGTGCCTCCGCTGTCGATTCGCGCCTTGGGGCGGCGAGCTGACGCTCGCGCTTGTGCAGGACGATAACGCGCGTCCGCGCCGGTAGTTTCGTTGGGGCCTTTTTGGTTTCTTTCTTGCAGCAAACGGCCCCTCCCGCGCACGCGAGGCGGCGTCTCGATTACTGCCCGGGCGCTTTCAGCGCCCGTCCCGCGACTCGGCCCGTGCGGCCACGCACCGGACGGCAAGGTAGAAACCAGCGCGTTTCAGTTGCAAAGCGCCGCATTTTCTGTTATGATGGATTTGCATGGAATACCATGCGGG
>CAJMOH010000116.1 GCA_905215055.1 uncultured bacterium | reverse complement strand
CCGCTCGTGAAAATCACTCCGCCTACCCGACCGTGGTGCGAAATCACAACGGGACGCCATTTCTCCCTGATCAGCTGCTGGAGCGGTATCTGACCGGGCTGCTGCTGAAGGGATTTCCCTGCGAGGATGCTGTTTCCCTCTGCGATGCCATGCGGCGGCTGGTGCGCTGGCAGGAGATCCGCTATACATTGGAGAAGTACATAGAAAAGCAGGTGCAGGAGCGGTTCTTCCTTGTGGGAGAGCGGGATGATGACTTTACCGTCTTTCCGCCCTGCACCGTGTGGCCGGAATTGCGTCCGGAGGATGTGGACGAAGGGCTGCTGCGCTTTGCCTGCTATGTGGCGGTCTGCCATACGGTGTATGGACAGAGTTTTGAATCCCTCACCACTGAGCACATCCTCGGCCTGGTTTCCCAGCTTCGACCAGATATGGTGAAACAGCTGAAAACAGCCGGCAGCGGCAAATTACCAAAGGACATCCAGCAGCGTAAGACGGAGCATTTCACCGCATCGGCCAATGATGCGTTTGCTGCCATCCGAATCACCGCCAAGGACTCCACCGAGGAGTGCTATGCTGAGATCCTGGACTACCTGTGTGCGGTGCTGGAGCAGGAGGAATTCCCCCGCAGTTACTCGGTGGAATTCAGAGGAAAGGAGAAACTTTATCTGCCCATTCCCGGCTTGCCCAAGAAGGGCGTCAATCAGCTCTTTGCCTGCGCTGTGCAGCACCCCGATCTGCATCCGGCTATAGAGCGATACGCTCGTCTGGCCATGCGGGAGGATGAGTACTATGAAAACCTCGCTGATGAGTTCTGCGCGATGCCCGGCACTTTCGCTGTGTTCGCTCTGGGGCTGGAGGGAGAACGATGGGCACCGCTGGTGACGGAGTATCTGGATCTCTGTGACGACGAACACTCCTCCCTGCAAGAGAAATTTCTTCATGCCTTGATCCGGAAGTTTGGTTTTCAACCATGGACACTGGGGGTATTGGTGCGGGGCGCATTGTCCATGCAGTGGCTGAAGCCTGCCAAGGAATTCCGCAGCCTGATCGCCAGTGCGGAAAGCCTGGATGCGCTGCTGGCAGTCAAGCGCCGCTTTTCCGCTTATCTCCTGCCGGAAGAGGATAAGGACCCGAAATTCCGGGCTATCGCTTGGCAGAGCCTGCTCTGGGCCATCTGGGGCAAAGATTCTGAAAACGGCGGCAGCAAGGTCATCAAGTCGGCGCCCGAGGAACTGAAAGAGAAATACCAGCAGGTATTTGCGTAAGGAGAACGCCATGAAAAAGAGAACGGTCAAGGACTTTATTGCCCTGTACGCCCCAGAAGATGAGGAAAAACTGGTACTGATCCAGGACGGTGTCAGCGCAGACAAAACCTTTCTGGATACCTACTGGGCGGCGCATACCCATGCCCTCGCCATGGCGGATGTCCAGACCGGACAGGTGATCTCCGGCCGATGCTACCTGAGCTGGCCGCTGACGGACAAGGAACGGGATGCCGGCGACTATTCCAAGCGGTTTACCAAGGGCCAGATCTACCGGATCAAAGCCCGCGGCTGGAAAGGTGATGCCCTCTACGAACCTCAGTGGTATGTCACGGAGGTACTGGAGGAAGGCGTACCCTGTCCGGCACTGGAGGAGATTTGGGCGGAATACACAAAGCCCATTCTTCTGGAGGATGAAGTGCTGGGAACCCTCACGCTGGATCGTGAGATGAGCATATTCGAGGGGACCTGTAAGTGGATGGGAAAAGAAGTCCGGATCTCGTTGGATGTGGAGATTGAAAAGAAAGCGTCCTGGACCCGTGTCACCAATGTGATGAAGAAACTGGTGGCAGATCAGGAGGTGTGGGACAAGTCCCTGCGGGCGATGGCTGCCCAGAAGCTCACCGCTCAGGCCAACGAGTGGCTGGTAGATAATGACCAGACTGACCGGGACCCGGAAAAAGACCCCATCACCGAGGATGAGTTCGCCCAGCGCATCCTGCTCACCGAGTTTACAGTATCTCCCGGCGGCCGTTTTACCGCCTGGTATGAGGATGATTATATGTTCTGGGGCCATGTGATCACTGTGGATGGAACACTGAAAAAAGGCTCCATTGGTGCGGATATACAGGGCTGATACGAGAAAGGCGGTGAAACGATGAATCAGGCAGAAAAAGCAGAGCTGCTGGAACAAATTGAGAAGTGGAATGATGTGGACGAGTTCTCACGATGTATTGAGGCCATCGAGGCTATCCCGGAGCAGGAGCGA
>CAJMOH010000115.1 GCA_905215055.1 uncultured bacterium | reverse complement strand
AAAGGTTCAAATCCTGCTGAAGCTAAAAAATCCGGCGCTCCCGCTTGCGGCGGAAGTCCCGGATTTTTGGTCGAGGTGACAGGATTTGAACCTGCGACTTCTACGTCCCGAACGTAGCGCTCTACCAAACTGAGCCACACCTCGTAAAAAAGCCTCGGCTCTCTCAAACCGAGGCTTTTGGCAGCGGTACCAGGATTTGAACCCAGACAAACAGAGTCAGAGTCTGCTGTGCTACCCTTACACAATACCGCTATTTGTTTGCCGCCCTGTCCGAACGGCAGTATTTATTATAACAGGTTTTTTGAGAAAGTCAATACCCAATTTCCAACTTTTTCGAAAAGAAAGAGCCGGGGCTTTTTTGGGGCCCTCCCCCCCTTTCAAAAATTTACGCCTTCTGGGGACGGCGAAGAGAAAAGTTCTGCACCTGGTCAATCAAAAACGAGGACAGCGTCACCGTCACCACGGAGAACACAATGCGGGTGACGGGAATGTAGGTCAGAGAAAGGGCCAGCACAGTCAGATCCGTGAACAAATAGGCAAAGGAAAGCCGCCATTTCGTCACCTTTGAAATCACCAGGGCCAGGGCGTCGTCGCCGCCGCTGCTGCCCCCCTGCCGGACGATGATCCCCACGCCCACGCCCACAAACAGCCCCCCCAGGACAGCCGCCGCCAGGGGATGGCCGGACAGATCCGGCAGCATGGGAGGAAACTGCTCCCACAGCTTGTAGAATAGAGAAACCCCCGCTGTGGACAGGATGGAAATCTTGATGAACTGCCCGCCCAGGTACTTCCAGGCCAGCAGGTAGCAGGCAACGTCCAGCACAGGCGTGATATAGGCCGGGGAGAAGCCCAGCCAATGCTCCACCAGCAGCATGGCGCCAATGACGCCGCCCTCGGTGATGCCTACCTGCTGGTGGATGTTGTGGATGCCAAAGGTGGCGATTGCCGCCCCCAGCAAAATGAAAATCAGCTTTTTCCAGGAAAGCCCCTCCAGCAGCTTTTCCTTCCAAAGCGTACCCTTGCGCACAATAAAACCTCCTTGTATTTCTGGTTCTATAAGGTATAATAAAGGATATAGCAGCTATATTGTCAAGGGGGATTTATGGAAGATTACTTTTCTATCGGAGAGCTTTCCAGCTATCAGAACATTTCCAAGCAGACGCTGATCTTTTATGACAAGATCGGCCTGTTTCGGCCTGCTTATGTGGACCCCGGCAACGGCTACCGCTATTACAGCGCCAGCCAGCTGGACGAGCTGGACACCATTTTAATTTTGAAAAAGTGCGGCCTCTCCCTTCAGGCCATCAAGGAGCTGCTGGAGCATTACACCACCGAAAGCAGCCTGCGGGTGCTGACCCAGCAGGTGCAGGTCTTGGACCGGCAGATGGAGGAGCTGCGGATGGTTCGCAGCCGCCTGGCCCAGCGCTGCGTTCAGCTGGAGCGGGCCGGCCTTCACCGGGAGGGCGGGGACCAGCCCCGGGTGGAAAGGCTTCCCGCCCAGCTGCTGCTGATCCGGCCGGTGGAGCCTCCCTTTACCCTGCGGGAGATCAGCATTGCCACCAAGCAATGCTTTGCTCAGGCCTTTCAGGAACAGCTGCCCATTTACTTTCAAAGCGGCGTCACCGTCCCCCTGGAACGGATTCGCGCCGGGCGGTACACCGAGGCCTCCGCCGCCTTTCTCCCCATCGAAGGCACGGACCGGGCGGAAAACCTGCTCCAGCTTCCCGAAGGCCTTGGCGCCTCCATTTACCATCGGGGAGATTATCCGTCCATCGGGCGCTCTTACCGGCGGCTGCTGGAGTTCTGCCAGGCGGAAAAGCTGGAGATCCGCTCCGACTCCTACGAGTTTTGCATCAACGATTACATCACCACGGGGGATGAAAGCGAATATCTGACCAAGATCGTGTTCTATGTGGAAAGGAAGGAGAAACATGGAGAGCCTTGACTTTGGAGATCTGGCGGCGTTGAACCACCTGCTGGCGGAGAAGGGCACCCGGTATCACATTGCCTATAAAAGCCACCGCACCGCCTGGAGCCCCCCGGCGCCTGCTACCTGACGGAAGCCATGACCCAAACCGCCCTGGACACCATTCGCCGTTATTACAGGGAAAAGGGCCTTGCCGTCCGCTTTTCGGAGGACGGGCTGTATTTCTCCCTGGAAAAGCTGCCCTGACGCTCGCGCAAAAAAGAAAAGGCTCCCTGCTGGGAGCCTTCAGCCTGTCGAAAAAGGTCACCTTTTGGTGGCCTTTTTCTCGTATTGAGAGA
>CAJMOH010000114.1 GCA_905215055.1 uncultured bacterium | reverse complement strand
TCGCCGCTGGGAACCTATCAAAAGCTGGTGGAGTCCTATCGGGCGGGCAGGCTGGATTTTTCCCAGGC
The DNA here is from genome assembly GCA_905215055.1 of uncultured bacterium. Classification (GTDB taxonomy): domain Bacteria; phylum Bacillota; class Clostridia; order Oscillospirales; family Acutalibacteraceae; genus Acutalibacter. The sequence continues at coordinate 2,494 of CAJMOH010000114.1, read as the reverse complement.
CCGCACGGTGAATCTGGACGAATACTGCGGGCTGACCGGGGATAACCCGCACAGCTACCGCTATTTTATGGACCACAACCTGTTCAACCAGGTGAACATCCCCCGGGAGAACACCTACCTGCCCAACGGCGCCGCCGATGACATGGAGGGGGAGGCCGCTCGCTACGAGGCGTTGATCCACAGCTTGGGCGGCGTGGATTTACAGCTGCTGGGTATTGGCCACAACGGGCATATTGGCTTTAACGAGCCTTGCGACAGCTTTCCTCCGGTGGTTCACACAGTGGAGCTGACCGAAAGCACCATTCAGGCCAACTCCCGGCTGTTTGACCGGGTGGAGGACGTTCCCACCCAAGCTATCACCATGGGCGTGGGGACCATTTTGAAGGCGGAGCGCATCCTTCTGATCGCGGGGGCTGACAAATGGAGCATTCTGGAGGAGGCCCTGTATGGGAAGGTGACGCCCCAGGTTCCCGCTTCGGTGCTGCAGCTGCACCGGGATGTGACGGTAATCGCCTGCCGGGAAGGGTGAGCGGTTCCACTTTTGTATAGAAAGGAGCTTGTATGGCAAAGACTAGACGCTGCCTGCTGGATCTGCTGCTGGCTGTGCTGTGCGTGGGGCTGGGAGTCTTTCTTCCCTGGGCCTTCCGGTGGGTGGAAAACGGAGAGCAGGTGCTGCTGTTGCTGCAGCTGCCGGTGCTTCTGTGCGGAATGCTTTGCGGCCCGGCCTATGGGCTTTCCTGCGGGCTGCTGATTGTGCTGCTGCCCCAGCTGGTTCCCGGGGCGCCGGGGACTGCCCTTTCCAGCGGAGAGCTGTGGGAGCTGGCGATCTATGGCTTTTTGGCGGGGCTGCTCACCTATCTGCTGGCTGCCGCGCCGCCGGCGCTGAATGTCAGCGTGTCCCTGGTGGGGGCCATGCTGCTGGGACGGGTGTTCTGGGGCCTGCTGAATGCTTTTGTCTTTGCGCCGGGCTATACCTGGTCCTTGTGGCTGCGAGAGTCCTTTGTCCTCTGCCTGCCGGGAATTGTGCTTCAGCTGGCGGCAGTACCTCTGATAACGCTGGCCCTGCGAAGGTGCGATATCGCCGCGAAGCCCTAATAAACAAACAAAGCAAGCCGCCGTTTCCTTGGGAGACGGCGGCTTGTTTTATGGGGGCCGGAATCCAGCGGCATTCCGGGCATTCTGACGGAGCCTGTTTCTTGGGCAAAACAGGGAAACCCTTGCGGAAAAATGCTGCTGGCATTGGCGATGGTAGCCAGCCTGACAGCCTGCGGTGGCGGCGGCGAAAGCAGCACCTCCGAAGGCTCTGCTGCCGGCGACACCTCCAGCGCCGCAGAGGAAAGCGGCGAATCCAGCGCGGCTGAAGAGGGCGGCGAAGAAGCCTCCAGCGGCGAAATCACCTGGACCTCCTCGGAAGAGGTGGGCGACGATGCTCCTGCCGGCGAGACCGACGACCGGGCCTTCAAGAAGTTTGACGAGCCTGTCACCGTCACCTTTGCGCAGCAGATTGACCCCGCCGACACCACCCTGGCTGACGGCGAGGACGTGGAAAACAACCAGTACACCCGTTATCTGAAGGATACCTTCAACATTGTTTGGGAAGCTGAGTGGACTGCCGGTTCCGCCGCTGACTTCCAGCAGCGCACCTCTCTGGCCATCGCCTCCAGCGACCTGCCCGACGTTATGGTAATGCCCAACCGGAACTACATGGTGAAGGCCGCTCAGGCCGGTTTGCTGGCAGACCTGCATGACGTGTTTGACAGCTACGCCTCCAAGCAGGTGAAGCAGATCATGGAGTCTACCGAAGGCATGGCTTATGAGAACGGTACCTATGACGGCGTGTTCGTTGGGCTGCCCAACGTTACTGTGCAGACGGACGGCGTGTATGTCATGTTCATCCGTCAGGACTGGCTGGACGAGCTGAATCTGGAAGTGCCTCAGACCATCTCCGATGTGGAAGAGGTTGCCAAGGCCTTTATGGAATCTGGCAAGAGCCCCCGTTACGCCATTGCCGGTGTTGGCCAGGGCCAGCGCTCCTACGCCAACTTCCTGGAGTCCGGTTCCAAGACCCAGGGCTTTGACGCTATCTACGCCGCCAACGACGCCTATCCTGGCTTCTTCTACTATGATGAGAACGACGAGCTGATTTACGGCACCAACACCCAGGAGACCCGGGACACTTTGGAAATCCTGGCCCGCTGGTATAACGAAGGCCTGATCAACCCTGAGCTGGGCATGTCCACCAACGGCGACGAGTCCGCGGGCATTAAGGAAGGCACCTGCGGCATTACCTTTGGCCCCTGGTGGTACCTGGGCTACGGCAACGGCGACTCCTATCGGAACGACAACACCGCCGACTGGCAGGCTTATCCCCTGTACAGCGACGAGGGCGAGTGGAACATCAAGCTGCCCGCAGTTGGTTCTCTGTACACCGTTATGTCCGCCGACGCTTCTGAGGAAGTGAAGCAGGCTGTTGTGATCGCCAACAACTCTCTGG
>CAJMOH010000113.1 GCA_905215055.1 uncultured bacterium | reverse complement strand
AGTTTTATTACCTTGCACGCAGCCTTTTCAGCTGCGAACGTGTCGCACGCGTCCCGAACTCGTCGGCGTAGAACACAGCCCGGTTGGGCAATCGTCCTCCGTGCTCGTCCGCCACGGAGAGGATCTCCCGGTACAGCTGCTGGATGATGAGGCTCACCATGAAGAATTTATTGGGATCTTCTTCCGGCATCACCAGGAACAGCGCGGACTTCTTCTTGCAGAAAGTCTCCGCGTCCACAGCGGTGTCGAAGCACAGCAGCTGCTCCATCTCGCTGTCCAGAAAGGCGTTGAGCCGGGCCAGGGTAGTGGACATCACCGAGGCCATGGCCTGGTCGGCGGTGGAGGTGGCCGCCCCGGCGAACCATTTTGCCTTGTGGGTCTCCGGCAGCAGGGAAAGCAGCACCTGGAACTGGGTCTGGCCCTTGGCCTGGCTGGGGGCCATGAGCTCCTGGATGATCTTGAACACGGACACGATGTGCCGCTCCGGTGGAGGGCAAAACTCCGCCACCAGCAAAATGGTTGCGGTGAGCAGGCCCTCGGCGGCGTCGTAGAAAAACTGGTTCTGTCCAAAGCTCTGGCCGTCCATCCCTGCCGTGATGATGGTCTTGGAGATGATTTTGGCATACCGCTCGGCCTTGGCTTTGAACAGGAGTGTATCCGGGTGCTCTCGGTAAGCGTCCATGTACTTGTTCACCAGGTGGAGAAGATTGAATCCATCGCTGCGGGTGGGATTGCGCAGGTCGATGACCCCTACCCGGTAGCCGTAGCACTCCTGGGCGATCCTGCCGTAATTTCGCACCACGTCGCCCTTTGTGTCCGTGGAAAGAAAGGACATCCCGCTGGCCAGGGCGTACTCCAGGCAGGGGTACAGCCAGTAGGAGGTTTTGCCCACACCGGCGGCGCCGATCATCAGGGCGTGGACGTCCCCGGTGTCCACCAGGGCGGTGGTTTCGTCTGCGGACTTGGGGAGGACGTGGGATTTCCGCAGCAGCTTCACCACCATCACATTCCACACTGCCCGCAAAGCATTTCCCAGGCGGTGGCGGCGGGTCAAGCATCCCACCACAATGCCCTGTTCAGTGGGCAGGTGCTCCCCTTTCCGCCACAGCTCTGGCTCGAACCGCACATGGGTGTACGTCTTTTTGATTTCCCTCTTGGTGGCCCACCGAGCGGTTCCGTGCTGCCCGTGGCCTACGGTCTTTGCCCTAATGTTGAGGCTGTACATTCCGGACAATCCGGCGATCAACCCCAGGGTGGCGAACATAGCCGCCCCGGCGATCACCAGCTTCACGATTGGCTGCATAAGATTCAACTCCCTTCTGGTTCTGAGCAATCCTCAACGCAGAAAAGAAAAAAGGCCGCGAATCTTCCACCCTGTGGATAACCCGAAGCCTGATTTCTTCCCTCCAGCTTGTTTTCTAGCTTACCGGTAATCTTCCGGTAACTCTCTGTGATTTTTTCTTTTCTGCTTATCCTTCACCTGGTATAGTTCCCCTTCCCCTGTCACCATGACACCCTCCCCCTGTCAGGGAACAGGCAGACTTCCCCCTTGTAAGTAAAAATACGCTTTCACATGGACATGGTCAGCCCCTGAGTTTCCTCCTGGTGGTTGGCGAGCAGTTCGTCATTCCAATCCTTGAGCGTGGGGAACTCAGCGGATACGGTGACGTTCCATTCCCGCAGCAATTCGCCGGCGATTCTGCGGGCAGCGTTGCGCCCAGCTTCGTCACTGTCCAGGCACAGGGTGATTTCCTCTATCTGGGGCTGCGTCTCCAGTAGGTGGTGAATAGGGGCTGCGCTCACTCCGCACAGGGCCACAAAGCTGTGGTTTTGCCACCCCTCTGGGTGGAGAGAAATATAGGACAGCATATCTATCGGGGCCTCGAAAGCGTAGAGTTTGCCGCTGGTACCTGGCCAGTGGAAGCTGTACTCCTTCTCGCTGCCGGGGAGCGTCTGCCGGAAATGGGAGCCGGTGAGGGTCCCCCTGGCGTGGAGGTGGCGGATCTCGCCTTGCCCATCCCGGCCCACAAAGACAGCGTTGTGGTGGTCGGCGCTCTCGTAGAGGAGCCCCTTTCTCGCAAAGGCGGACACCACCTCCGGGGCAATGCCCCTGGTCTGGCACAGATAGGCAAACACCCGACGCATATTGCCATGGGCTAAGGGAATCTCTAGCTGTTTCGGTTCCTCCTGCTTTGGACGGGAGGACATGGGAGGAGAACGGGCGGGCAGCTTCTCCAAATCCGAGAGGGAGCAGTTTAAGAGCATAGCCGCCGCCTGTTCCTCGGACTCCCCGTAGAAGTAGCGGAAGAAGTCCACGGCGTCGCCGCCCTTCTGGGTGTACTGGTCGAACCATAGGTGGCCCCGGATAGTGACCCGCTCGTCGTGGAATTTCCACTCCCACTCGCTGCCCAGCTTCTTCAGGGTTTCCCCACGGGAGCGGAGCAGGGCTACCAAATCGGTGCGGCCCGCCAGATAGCGTTGTTGTTTGGTGATGGGTATCCCTCCAGTCACATTTCAAGTTTTTGCCCGTGGGCCAGTTTCTTCTCGGCGATTTTCTGCCGAAGCTTTTTGTCTACCAGCCGGGTAATGGGTGTATCAAGGCTGAATTGATGGCCAAAGATTTGCCCCACTTGGCGGAGCAGCCGGGTGGCCAAAGGGAAGAGGGGAACAGCTTGCTCGTGGATTCTTTGGCTTTCCCATTGGGCAAGCCGTTCCA
>CAJMOH010000112.1 GCA_905215055.1 uncultured bacterium | reverse complement strand
TGGAACGGCTTGCCCAATGGGAAAGCCAAAGAATCCACGAGCAAGCTGTTCCCCTGTTCCCATTGGCCACCCGGCTGCTCCGCCAAGTGGGGCAAATTTTTGCCCATCAATTCAGCCTTGATACACCCATTACCCGGCTGGTAGACAAAAAGCTGCGGCAGAAAATCGCCGAGAAGAAACTGGCCCACGGGCAGAAATTAGAGATGTGATTGGAGGGATACTCATTACCAAACAACAACGCTATCTGGCAGGCCGCACCGATTTGGTAGCCCTGCTCCGCTCCCGTGGGGAAACGCTCAAGCGTTTGGGCAGCGAGTGGGAGTGGAAGTTCCACGACGAGCGGGTCACCATCCGGGGACACCTGTGGTTCGATCAGTACACCCAGAAAGGCGGCGACGCCGTGGACTTCTTCCGCTACTTCTACGGGGAGTCGGAGGAACAGGCGGCGGCTATGCTGCTGAACTGCTCTGTGGCAGACCTGGAAAAGCTGCCCGCCCGCTCTCTTCCCATGTCCTCCCATCCAAAGCAGGAGGAACCAAAACAGCTGGAATTCCCACCCGCCCATAGCAATATGCGGCGGGTGTTCGCTTACCTGTGCCAGACCCGAGGCATTGCCCCGGAGGTGGTGTCCGCCTTTGCCCGGAAAGGGCTCCTCTACGAGAGTGCCAGCCACCACAACGCCATCTTTGTGGGCCAGGATGAACAAGGCAAGATCCGCCACCTACACGCCAGAGGGACCCTCACCGGCTCCCATTTCCGCCAGACTCTGCCGGGCAGCGAAAAAGAATACAGCTTCCACTGGCAAGGTGCCAACGGCAAACTGTACGCCTTTGAGGCCCCCATCGACCTTCTTTCCTACATTTCCCTGCACCCGGAAGGGTGGCAGGAGCACACCTATGTGGCCCTGTGCGGGGTGAGCGCGGCCCCTATCCACCGTCTGCTGGAAACACAGCCCCAGCTGGAGGAAATCACCCTGTGCCTGGACAACGATGAGGCTGGCCACAACGCAGCCCGCAGGATCGTCGGCGAACTGCTGCGGGAGTGGAACGTCACCGTGTCCGCAGAGTTCCCCACGCTCAAGGATTGGAACGATGAGCTGCTCTCCTTTCGCCAAGGAGAAAACCAGGGGTTAACTATGTCTATGTGATTTTTCAGAGGAACCTTTCCGCTGGGCAAAATTCGATTTTACTCACAAGGGGGTACCTTGCCTATTTCGTGACACCGGGCCCCTGTCACCGTGACAGGGGAAGGGGAACTAGTTCAGGTTAACAGTAAGCAGAAAAGAAAAAGTCTAAGAGAGTTACTGAGAGATTACCGGTAAGCTAGAAAACAAGCTAGAGAGAAGAAATTGGGCTTGAAGTTTTTCACAGGGTTGGAAGATTCGCGGCCTTTTTTCTTTCTGCGTGAAGATTTGTGAAAAATTCGAAAGGAGCTGACGTGAGTGCAGCCAATTGTGAAGTTAGTGATCGCTGGAACAGCCATGTTCGCCACCCTGGGGTTGATCGCCGGGCTGTCGGGGATGTACAGCCTCAATATCAAGGCCAAAACTGTGGGCCATGGCCAGCACGGCACCGCCCGGTGGGCAACCAAGGGGGAAATCAAGAAAACCTACGTCCACGTTCCCTTTGAGCCGGAGCTGTGGAGGAAAGGGAAGCACCTTCCCACCGAGCAGGGCATCGTGGTGGGATGCTTGACGAAGCGCCATCGCCTGGGCAACAGCCTCCGGGCTGTGTGGAATGTCCTGGTGGTGAAGCTGCTGCGGAAGTCCCATACCCTCCCCAAGTCCGCTGACGAAACCACCGCCCTAGTGGACACCGGGGACGTCCACGCCCTGATGATTGGCGCCGCCGGCGTGGGCAAGACCGCCTACTGGCTGTACCCCTGCCTGGAGTACGCCCTGGCAAGCAAGATGTCTTTTCTCACCAGCGATACGAAGGGCGACCTGCTGCGGAATTACGGCAGCATTGCCAAAAACTGCTATGGGTTCCGGGTGGCCGTCATTGACCTGCGGAACCCCACCAAATCGGATGGCTTCAACCTTTTGCACCTGGTGAACAAGTACATGGATCTGTTCAAGAAGAATCCAAATACGCTGTTGTACAAGGCCAAGGCCGAGCGGTACGCCAAGATCACCGCCAAGACCATCATCACCTCGGGGCTAGAAAAGGCGGACTTCGGGCAAAACCAATACTTCTTCGACGCCGCCGAAGGCATCCTCACCGCCTCCATTTTGCTGGTGGCGGAGTTTTGCCCTCCCGGGGAACGGCACATCGTGTCCGTGTTCAAGATCATCCAGGAGCTCATGGCTCCTGTCCCCGGAGAAAAGGGCCGCAACCAATTTCAAGACCTGATGGCTCTCCTCCCGCCCACACATAAGGCACGGTGGTTTGCCGGGGCCGCTATCTCCACCGCCGACCAATCCATGGCTTCGGTCATGTCCACGGCCCTTTCCCGGCTCAACCGGTTCCTGGACTCCGAGATGGAGCAGCTGCTGTGCTTCGACACCGCTGTGGACGCGGAGACATTCTGCAAAGAGCCCTCCGCCCTGTTCCTGGTGATGCCCGAGGAAGATCCCAGCAAATTCTTCATGGTGTCGCTGATTATCCAGCAGCTGTACCGGGAGATCCTCTCCGTGGCGGACGAGAACGGCGGGAAACTGCCCAACCGGGCCGTGTTCTACTGTGATGAGTATGGGACGCGTGCGACACGTTCGCAGCTGAAAAGGCTGCGTGCAAGGTAATAAAACT
>CAJMOH010000111.1 GCA_905215055.1 uncultured bacterium | reverse complement strand
TCGACCTCTAGCGTGACAGGCTAGCGTTCTAACCAACTGAACTACCGGGCCATTTCAGGAGAAACCAGAAGAGAATCCTTTTGGCTTCTTTCCCTTTGCCCGAAGCATCTCCGAGCGACGGTTGCTATTATACAATACCCCAGGTCGCTTGTCAAGGGTTTTTTTGACGAAAAAAATCTTTTTTTACAGCACCCAGCTCAGGAACTCCTCCTCGGTGGTGGAGGGGGTCACATAGAACCGGTTCAGCCCGTAGAGGCTTTCCGGCTCGCCGGGACGGATTTCCGCCTTTCCCGGCTGGATGGTCAGCGTGCATTTGATCCCATAGGAGGCCAGCAGCTCCTCGCTGAGCTGGTCGTAGCAGCCGCCGGGATAGGACAGCACCGTCACACTCTCCCCTGTCCCCTCTTCAATCCCCTTGCGTGAACGGTTCAGATCGGAGTGGAGAGCCTTGGCATACTCCTCCTCTGTCTCCCAATCCTGGCGCAGCAGATTGGGCCGCAGGCACACCCCCAGGCTGGCAAGCTCGAAAGGCTCCCACTGGTGCATGTCATAGGTGTGGCTTTGAATGCTCACCAGGCCGGAGTCCACCATCTCCTTGGCCTCTTCCCAGGAGAAGTGGGGGATCATGGCATAGCCCGTGCTTTTATAGGTATCCTTTCCCACGGAAACGCCAATGGGAAACATGGTCGCCTTCATCTCAAATTCCCGCAAAATGGGAAACGCCAGCTCGTAGGCGCTGCGGTAGCCGTCGTCAAAGGTGAGCAGCACCGGCTTTTCCGGCAGGGACTCTCCCTCCTCCGCGAAGGCAATCAGATCCTCAAAGGAAATGGCGGTAAAGCCGTTCTCCCTCAAAAGCTCCATCTGCCGCCGGAACTGCCCCACCCACAGAGTATCTGTGGAAATGGAGGGATCGTTTTCCTCCGCCACCAGATTGTGGTACATCAAAATGGGGACCTCCACCGGCGGAGGCAGCACGCCCTCATCGTCTGTTTCCTTCCAGTTGATGCCGGCCATAGAGTCCTCCGGAGAAGCCTCCTGGGCCTGGGCGGAAACGCCGCCCATCCACACAACCGACAAAAGCAAACAAAGCAAAAGGGACAACGCCCTTCTGGTAAACTGACCCTGCATAAAACGGCCTCCTCTTCCCGCACAGCCCGAAAGCTGGGGAATGCTGTACTCATGATTATACAATTCCAGATAGAATTTGTCAATGGAACGAAAAAGGGGCGCCAGCTTTCGCCAGCGTCCCTTTTTATCCACAGGCAGTCTGTTGAGACCGCCCCTTTACCGATGCGTTATTGAATGTCCAGTCTCCGGGATGTGGAACCCGTAGCGGAGTTTTTCTTAGGCAGAGTCAGCTTCAGCACACCGTTGTCATAGCTGCCGGTAATCCCCTCGCTCTTCACATTGGAAATGTCAAAGCTGCGGCTGTAAGAGCCATAGCTGCGTTCCCGGCGGAGGTAATTGGAGTTGTCGTCCTTTTCCTCGGTTTCGGCGCTGCGGTGGGCGGAGATGGTCAAGCAATCGCCGTCAATGTCCACGGCAATGTCCTCCTTCTTCACGCCGGGCAGGTCAGCCTCCATCTCGTAGTGGTCACCCTTGTCCTTGATGTCGGTATTAAAGCCGGTGTTCCAATCGCCAAAGAAGGACTTTTCCCACTTTTCCAGATCTCGGAAGGGATTGTAGCTCAAATGGTTCCTGCGTTCAAAGGGCATCATATCTAACATACTCATAAGTCATAACCTCCATAAACAAATTTCTGCTATTTCGAAACGTTCGCTTGTTTTCTATTTCTTTACCGGCCCGAAGGCCTGTTCTATGCTTGCTGCATCTTGCTCGCCTTTCTTTCCTTTTCTGGTTCTTATTGTAGGAGCCGTTTATGAAGAAGTTATGTTAACTTTGTGAATGTTTCGTGAATTTTAGCACTCAACTATTTAGAGTGCTAATTTTATCATTTTTTCGCGCCTTCTGCCAGGTTCCAGCGATCCCAGACCCTTCCCAGCTGTTTTGCCGTAAGCCCCACCAGGACAGCCGCCGCCAGCGTACCCTCCCGCACGCCCTGCACCCGGCCGGTAAACGCCAGAGAGAGTCCGCAAGCAATGGCCACCAGCGTCACGTCAAAGGCCACCTTCATGGAACCGAATTTCACGGGAGCCACCTTGCACACAGCCAGGACCACCCCTTCCCCCGCCAGCACCACAACGTTGGCTTTCACCTCTAGGCTGACGCCCACAGCCACAAGAAAAATTCCCGCCAAACACACCAGCCATCTTTGCCAATAGGCGCCGCAAGGGATTCCCTGCACGGCCCACACACCAAGGTCCGTTAAAAATCCGAACAGAAAGGCCACGGGCAGCTGCATAAGCTGAATGAGCGAATACTTTTTTCGCAGAATCAAAATTTGCGCCGCGATAAAAGCACAATGCATAACAATGGTAGCCTGGCCCACTGTGACAGGCGCAAAGCAACTGACCGCGTAAGGAACGCTGGAAATGGGGGAAGTACCCAAATCCGCCTTGATGGACAAGCCGACTCCAACCGCCATAATGGCAAGCCCCAACAAAAGGAGGGTATACCGCTTTACAAGATTCCATCTTTCCACCACACAAAACACCTCATTTTGTAATTTCTTCTCTTATTGTATTATACGCTCCTTGTCAAAGCAGGAGGGTCTAAAAATTTTTTCAAAAAGCCATTGACAACAGATTGTGAAAATGATAGAATGATCAAGCAAAATTTGACACAGGGGTATAGCTCAGTTGGTAGAGCAGCGGTCTCCAAAACCGCGTGCCGAGGGT
>CAJMOH010000110.1 GCA_905215055.1 uncultured bacterium | reverse complement strand
GTGCGCCATATGTTCAACAAAATTCTCCCATCAATGATGGACTTATAAAATCCCTTTGGAACAAAGGGCGCACTTCTATACATGGTCTGCGACCATGTATCGTGCGCTCTGCGAGGCTACGGCCCGGACTTCCGAAAGTCCGGGCCGTTTGCGTCGCTCCGCTCCGTACAAGGGGCTGCGCCCCTTGCGCCGCTTTGCGGCTATCCCTGCGCCCTCGCTGGAAAGGTACATCCGCTCTGCGTCTGCACCTTTCCAGCGAGGCTAAAACCGAATACCGTTACCCTTGACCGTTTACCCGACACAGCAGGTAGACGGTCTTTTGTTTTGCCAAGAAGGAGGTCAAACACGATGGACAAGTCACGCGAAGAATTAGAGAAAGAGTATGCTGAGGCCACCGCTAAGTTGGAGCAGTACCAGCACAGAGGCCAGCGGTATGAGAACCGCATCCGCTACTACACCCAAGGCGAAAGGAAGAAGCGAAACCACCGACTTATCACCCGTGGCGGAGCGGTGGAGAGTATCGCCCCGGAGGTGCGCGGCATGAGCGAAAGGGCCTTTTTTCTTTTGATGGAAAAGGTCTTTTCCCTGCCGGAAGTTGCCGCCCTGGTGAGCCAAGCCACTGACCAGCAGGAAAGCGGATAATTGGCCCTGTTCCATCTCCACGTTACCCAGGTCAAACGGAGCGCGGGACAGTCTGTTGTCACGTCCGCCGCCTACCGAGCCGGGGAGAAATTGTATAGCGAATACTATGGCGAGGTCAGCGACTACACCCACAAGGGCGGCGTGGTCTGCACAGACATTCTCCTGCCGCCCCAGGCCCCCAACCAGTACCAAGACCGCGCCACCCTCTGGAACGCCGTGGAGAAGGCCGAGCGCGGCAAGAAAGCCCAGCTTGCATATAGCTTTGACATTGCCTTGCAGAACGAGTTTTCATTGGAGGAAAACATCGCTCTTGCAAGGCAATTTGTTTCGGAGCAGCTTGTGGGCCGGGGCATGATTGCCGACTTTGCCATCCACCAGCCGGACAAGGAGGACGGCGGTATTCCTAACCCGCACTTTCATGTTCTCTGCCCCATCCGGCCCATTGAGCCAGACGGCAAATGGGGGTGCAAGCAGCGCCGCCGCTACCGTCTGGACGAGGACGGGAACCGCATTATGGGAGAGGACGGCAAGCCCCTCTTTGACGCTGTTCCCACTACCGACTGGGGAAGCCCGGAAACACTGGAACATTGGCGGGAGGCGTGGGCCGCTATGGTGAACGCCAAGTTTGAGGAAAAGGGGCTGACCTGCCGCATCGACCACCGCTCCTATGAGCGTCAGGGCCTTGACCTGCTGCCCACCGTCCATGAGGGCGTGGCCGTCCGCCAGATGGAGGCCAAGGGCATCCCCACCGACAAGGGCGATCTGAACCGCTGGATAAAAAAGGCCAACAACATTCTGCGGGATATTCGGAAGAAAATCGCCGGCCTGACGGATTGGATTAAGGCCATAAAAGAAGAATTGAGCAAGCCCCAGGCCCCGACCCTTGCCGCCCTGCTGACCGACTACTATGAGGGCCGGAACGCCGGAGCATGGAGCCGCAACGCCAGGATTGGAAATCTTAAAGGTTTTGCCGAGGCCATCAATTTTCTGACCGAGAGGGGCATCGCTACGCTGGAAGATTTAGAGACCCATATCGCCGCCCAGAGTGAACGAACGGAGGCCATCAACACATCCATGAAAGCGAAGCGTGACCGTCTGAACGAATTGAAGGAACTGCTTCGCCTTGTTGACCTCTACCGAGACACCAAGCCCGTCTATGACGAGTTGCAGGGTATCAAGTGGAAGGGCAAGCGGGAAAAATTCGAGAGGGAGCATGAGAACGAGTTGAGGACGTTCCACATGGCCCGCCGGAAGCTGGACAAGCACCGTTCCCCTGCTGGTAAAATCCCCGTTCATGCGTGGGAACAGGAACAGGCGAGGCTTCACCAGGAGTACACAGCCGAGTATGAGCAGTACAAGCCTATCCAAGACGATTTGCGGCGGCTTCAACAGGTGAAGCGGAACGCCGATGCTGCCATACACCAGCAGGAGCAGACCCAGCAGAAACGCCGGGAGGTGGAGCGGTGAACGGCATTCCCCGACTGACCTACCAGCAGTACCGAGCCGTCCGGCGGCTGGTGCATGACTGCTGCAATTATGACGGCGGCAACTGTCTTGCTCTTGATGACGGCTGGGAGCCTTGTGTCTGCGTCCAGAGTATCACCTATTCCCTGGTCTGTAAATGGTTCCGCGCCGCCGTCCTGCCAACAGACAAGGGGTTGTGTGCCGCCTTGCTCCACCGAGGACAGGCGCGGCCCTGTGCCGAGTGCGGGGCGATGTTCGTGCCGCGCTCCAATCGGGGCAAATACTGTGACGAGTGCGCCGCCAATGTGCGCCGGAGAAAGAAAGCTGCCAGCGAACGGGAACGCCGCAGGCGTGGACATTTAGAGGCTGAAAAGCCTTGCAATCAGGGGGCTTGTGGACAGTCCTCAAAGGGGGACTAATACATTCCCCTTCCCCCACTCCAACGTGGGCGGCAAAATGGCGCTCACGTGGATTAACTTTGATGAATGATGAAAGGAGAGCCTATGACCTACGACCCCAGCATGACGATCACCAGCACCATCCCCGCCCCGGAGGGGAGCGACAGCACCAGCAGAGAGGGCAAGGCCATCCCCCTGCCCGTGATGGCGGGCGGCAACGCTTCACCCGCCCCGGACGTACCGCCACCCGATATGGTAAAGACCGTTGGCGGTACGACCTTTGATATTTATTTCCATTTCAGCCAGACCAGCCGGGAAACCTTTACCGACAAGGTACTGCGCCTTATTCAATCCGATGTTGTAACCTCATAAAAATAATTTACTTTTTTCTCTATCCTTATTGACAAAACCCGAAGGGAACCATTTTGGTGGAGTGCGGAAAAATGCTCCAAAGGGGCGCACC
>CAJMOH010000109.1 GCA_905215055.1 uncultured bacterium | reverse complement strand
TTAAGAGGGATAGGCTGCTGCCATTGTCCCAGTTCACCAGGAGGGCGGGCTGGTCATCCACACCCACCACCGTGCCTTTCATGCCGGGCTTCAAGTGTTCTTCCTCGTTGCAAAGGGAAATCACTTCTACTCTGGTGCCGGGGGGATATTGATTTCTCATACGTTCTACAAAGTCCTTGTGGTACAACAAATATATCACTCCCATCTTGCTTCAAATTGAATCCGGCTGGCCCGCTCCACACCGTAGGCCCGGATGGCCAAGGCGGTGCAGAGAATCATGTAGGACTTCATGGAGAGCAGCGCCGGGTCCGCAATCTCCATGAGCTGGATGTTTCGAGTGCCGCTCAGAATGTCCTTAGCGGCGGCAAAGTAGACGTAGCTGGTCCCCGTGAGGTTCTTAGGCCGCATATCCTCCACATACACCCGGCGCAGGCTAATGTGGTCCCGCACGTGGTTCCACAGGTTCCTGTCCGCTGTGAGCAGGTACAGGGCAGCCAGCAGTGCCCGGCTGACAGTATCAGGCCGCATGGCGGCCTCCTTCTCAAATGTGTGCTGGTGGCGTTCATCTCGGTAAATCATGGCGTGTGTTTCCTTCCTTTCTTTTTCTGCGTCCAGTTCGGTCTGAATGCGGTCGGCCTCTGGAGCGTCCGGCTTGAAATTTGGCTGGTGCTTCATGAAGCGCTCGAAGAACTGGTCGGTGGGTTTGGTGGTGAAGAGGGGCATGGGAAACAACTCCTTTCTGGGGAATAAAAAAGGGCGACCTGATTTTTTTCAGATCGCCCTATGAAAAAATTTTATTGTGGGGAAAAGAAAAAGGCCGGAGTCGAAATTTCCTTTCGATTCCGGCCTTGGCCTGGTGTTTTTTCGGTTATGTGATGCTTTTACGTTGGTTCGAATCCCTTCAGGGGTTTTCCACATCATTCAAAAACGTCACGCCGTGACGGGCCTTTTTTGGCCCTGAAAACGCGAAAAAAGCCCGGAATTCCGGGCTTTTTTCGCACCTGCATCATTTTTGGCAAGTAAACCTGGCAGGGGCAGAAGGACTTGAACCCTCGGCACGCGGTTTTGGAGTGGATGTGGGAAAACGCACCAGGGGACAGGGAAGGGCCGGTGTTGGACGGTTCTTGCCGCAAGTTACAAAACGGGCGGTGCTGGGTTGGTGCTGCGAGAAGATTTTGCGAGTTAAAACAGGCCGGAAAGCCAGAAATTCCATAAAATCTCCTAAAGAAATTGACAGGAAACGACACGGTTCCTATAATAAAAAATGCCGGGGAAACCCGGCGGGCGTCTGTTGCAGACAGGCGGTTAGCCACTCCCTACCTCTACTAAATAGAGAGGGGGTGATACTTATGGGAAACAGCCGCGGGGCGAAAGCTCTGCGCTTTGCAATATGCTTGGCCGTCGTTTTGGCGCTGGCCATAGTGTTTGCCCCAAAAGTGTGCTAGCCGCTGGCGGCAACCAGCGGCTAGCATTTGTCCAAAAATGTTAACCAGTTGGGGCTAACCGTCACAAGTTTGCAACAGCGCCCTTTCTGCTTCTATTATACTCGGCGAGGTGGGCGCAGTCAACTGCTTGGAAGAAAAATCCAAGGGAAAGAGGTTGCGGCTGGACCTGACGTGGAGTTATACTAAAAAGGGCAAAGCCAAACCCTTGAGCAAGAGGTGTGGATATGGCGAATTATCGATCTACCCAAGAAATGGCGGAAAAATGGGGCGTGTCGGAACGGAGAATAAACCAATACTGCGCCGAGGGGCGTATACCCGGCGCACAGCGGGTGGGGAAAGCCTGGGCCATTCCCGCCGACGTGGAGAAGCCCGCTGACCCCCGCCAGACGCGCAGGCAAGGGAAGTCTGCCCCGGCAAAGACCGCTTCCGGCGCGCTGATAGACCAGGCAAACCTTATGCCCCTGATGAATACGGCCTTTGCACCGGGAAAGTGCCGGGATACGGTGGAGGCCATGGCTCCCGGCCCACGGCGGGACATAGCCACGGCGGAATATCACTACTTCACAGGCCACCCGGAGAAAGCGGCGAAAGAGGCGGAAGCCTACCTCACAAGCCCCGACATGGGGGCGCGGCTGTCCGCCTGCCTGCTCTATGCCTATGCAAACCTCTCCCTGAAACGGATTCAGCGGGCCGAGTTTGCCCTGGGGGAATTGAATGTCTCCCTTGCAAACGCGGGGGAACAGGTGCCGGAGTTTCGGGCGGCTGCGGCGTTTATCTCGTTTACGGGGACGGTGCTGCTGCACCTGCCGCTGCCGGAGGAATTGCCGGAGGCCGGGAGCTTCCTGCCATTACTGCCGCCGGGACTTAGAGCCTTTGCCCTGTATGTGCAGGCCCACTACCTCTACTTAAAACAGGAGTACGACCACAGCGCCGGAGTTGTGGAGGCCACCCTTGCTATGGGCGCGTCGGCTTATCCTATCTCCGCCATCTATTTACATCTGATCGCGGTCATGGACTACATGAGCATGAAACAAACAGACCGGGCCGAGGCCCATCTGCTCGCCGCCTGGGAGATTGCCCGCCCCGACGACTTGATCGAGGGCTTTGGGGAACACCACGGGCTTTTAGGGGCCATGCTGGAAGCGGTTATCAAACCAAAATGGCCGGAAGATTTCAAAAGGATTATTGACATCACCTATCGTTTCTCTTCCGGGTGGCGTAGAGTTCACAACCCCAGAACAGGCCACGATGTGGCCGACGATCTGACGACTACGGAGTTTGCAATTGCCATGCTTGCGGCCCGCGACTGGACGACCCAGGAGATCGCGGAACACCTGAAAATATCGGTAAATACGGTCAAAACCCACATTTCCGAGGCCATGCGGAAGCTGAATGTGCAGAACCGAAAAGACCTGAAACAATATATGCTTTTATAGGCAAAATGTCTCCTGAAAGCTGTTCCAGGGGTCACCCATTTTAGGGGTCAAAACGGGTGATGGTATTCCCTCTTTTTTCCCTGTATCCCTGTATAATAAAAATGCGGCCATAGAACCACCGCCCCAAACTGCGGCGGAGTTTGCCGCAGAAATGCAGGTAAAAAAGAGATGGAGATTTGCAAAATAAGTCTTGACAAACGGGATTTATCCCCCATAATTAGACAGACAGACAGACAGACAGACAGACAGACAGACAGACAGACAGACAGACAGAC
>CAJMOH010000108.1 GCA_905215055.1 uncultured bacterium | reverse complement strand
CCTTCCACGGACCCTGCCACATCCGCATGAACCTGGCCCTGCCCCTGTCCCGGGTGCAGGAGGCCTTTGACCGGCTGAAAAAGTATGTGTTCTGCTGACAACTGAAAAGCAAGGGTATAAAACGGCTGGGCGCTGGGTCCGGCCGTTTTTCTTTTTTGAGAGCCTTGAAAACCGGCCGGGGATGGCGGACCTGGAGGAACAGGCTGCTCCTCTTTTTCCAGTATCCGCTCTGTAAAGCGGCGGAGTCCTTCCGTCATCCCCGGGGGAAGTCCGCGGGGAAAGGAAAACGTCCAAAAAGCAGGGGATTTTTCTCCCATCTCCCCCCTGGAAAATCAGCTCTCCCCGTGCTATCATGGTCCTGTGCAAAACGGCCAAGAGCCAATTCATTCGGGAGGAACGCTATGGTACATGTACTGCAATTTGGGCAAGGGAACTTTCTGCGCACCTTTGCCGACGTCTATTTCGACCAATGCAGCCAGGAGGGACACGCCTTTGAGGTGACGGCGGTGACGGCTATCCCCGGGGAAGATCTGGAGGCCTTCCGCCGCCAGAACAACCGCTATCATGTGATTCTCCGCGGCTCCCAGGAGGGGACGCCGGTGGAGACCGTCCGAGAGGTGGGGGTTCTGAAACGTGTCATCGACCCCTTTGTGGAGCCGGAGGCCTACGCTGCCCTGGCGCTGGACCCGGAGCTGAAGCTGATTGTCTCCAACACCACCGAGGCGGGGATCTGCTTTCACCCGGAGGACTCCATTGAGGACTTCGCCGGAATCACCTTCCCGGCGAAGCTGACAAAATTTCTGTACCGCCGGTTTCAGGCGGGGCTTGGGGGCGTGTACCTGCTGCCCGTGGAGCTGATCGACGACAACGGCGCCGCCCTGAAGTCCTGCGTGGACCAGTACATCGCCCTGTGGGGCCTGCCGGAAGCCTTCCGCCAGTGGAACAGCCGGGAGAACCAGTATTGCAGCACCCTGGTGGACCGGATTGTGTCCGGCTATCCCCGGGACGAGGAAACCCGCGCCCACCTGACCCAGCTCATCGGCCGGGAGGACAGCCTGATGGCTGTGGGAGAGCCTTTCGGCCTGTGGGTCATTGAGAACAAGGGAGACATCGCCCGGCTGCTCCCAGAGGGGACCCACCAGATCCAGGTGATTTTGGCCCCGAACATCTCCTATTACAAGCGGCGGAAGGTGCGGGTCTTAAACGGCAGCCACACCAACCTGGTGGCCGCCGGCCTGTGGGAAGGCCAGGACACCGTTTACGGCTGTGTGAAAAACCCCAGGCTGCGGGCCTTTCTCCTCAGTACCCTAAACCGGGAGATCGTCCCCTTTGTCTCCCAGGACGTGGCGGCCACCCAGAGCTTCGCCGCCAGCGTGCTGGACCGGTTTGAGAACCCCTATCTCAACCACCAGCTCACCTCCATCCTGCTCAACAGCGTGTCCAAATGGCGGGCCAGGGTGCTGCCCTCCTTCCAGGACTATTACCGGCGCTGGGGACGCATCCCCTCCCATCTCACCAAGGGCCTGGCCTATCTGGTGGAGCTGTACCGCCGGGCCGAAACCCGGGAACAAGGCACGGTTGCCCGTCTGCCCGGCAGGGAAATTCCCCTGGTGGACGAGCCGCGGTACCTGGCCCACTTCCAGGAGGGCGGTACGGTGGAGTCCTTCCTGGGGGACCCGTCCATCTGGGGCGAAGACCTGACCCAATACCCGGGGCTGCTCCGCCAGGTCGCGGGCTGCATTGCCACTCTGGAGAGAGGAGGCAGCCTGCTGTGAGCCTGCGCGTCATCGACCCTCGGGACAACGTGGCCGTCCAGCTGGGAGAGGGCGGTCCGGTTCCCGCCGGGCACAAAGTAGCCCAGGCGCCCATCCGCCGGGGAGAGCTTGTCATCAAATACGGGGAGACCATTGGCCGGGCCACCCAGGACATCGCCCCGGGGGAATGGGTCCACACCCACAACCTGAAATCCCACCTGGACGAAGCCGCGGAGTATCACTATCACCCTCGGCCCTGTTCCCTGCCCCGGCAGGAGGACTGGTTCCTGGGATACCGCCGCCCCTGGGGAGAGGCGGGCATCCGCAACGAGATCTACATCCTCCCCACGGTGGGCTGCGTCAACCCCATCTGCCAGCGGCTGGAGCGGGAGGCCCAGTCCCTGGTGGGGGGCAGCCTGGACGGAATCTTCGCCCTGCCCCATCAGTTTGGCTGCTCTCAGCTGGGGGAGGACGGGGACAACATCCGGCGGCTGCTGTGCGGGGTGGCCTTGAACCCCAACGCCTCCTTTGTGCTGTTTGTGGGGCTGGGCTGCGAGAACAACTCCCTGGCGGGCATCCGGCGGGAACTGGAGCCCTTCCACCGGGACAATCTGGCCTTTCTCAACTGCCAGGACGTGGAAAACGAGCTGGCAGCGGGCATGGAGCTGCTCCGAGGCTTCGCGGAGCGGGCCAAGACCCTGCGCCGGGAGAGGGTGCCCCTGTCCCAGCTGCGGGTGGGCCTGAAGTGCGGCGGCTCCGACGGCTACTCCGGCCTGACCGCCAATCCCCTGGTGGGGGCCGTGGCGGACCGGGTGGTGGCGGCGGGAGGCAGCGCCCTGCTCACCGAGGTGCCGGAGATGTTCGGCGCGGAGCAGCTGCTGATGGACCGGTGCGAAAGCCAGGAGGTATTTGAAGCCTACCGGGACATGATCCTCCGCTTTCGCCGCTACTACACGGACAACGGCTTCCCTGTCTACGAAAACCCCAGCCCCGGCAACAAAGCCGGAGGCATCACCACCCTGGAGGAAAAATCCCTGGGCTGCGTGAAAAAGGGCGGCAGCTCCCCCATTGTGGACGTGCTGCCTTATGGGGGGCGGCTGAGAAAACCGGGCCTTTCCGTGCTGGAGGGCCCCGGCAACGACCTGATCTCCTCCACGGCCCTGGGCGCCGCCGGGTGCCAGCTGGTGCTGTTCACCACCGGCCGGGGGACGCCCTTCTCCACCTTTGTCCCCACGGTGAAGATCGCCTCCAACAGCCCCCTGGCACAGCGGAAACACCAGTGGATCGACTTTGACGCCGCCTCCGGCAGCGCCGAGGCCCTGTACCAATTCATCAGGCAAACCGCCAGCGGGGAATCTCCCTGCAAGGGGGAGAGCCTGCGGGAAATCGCCTTTCACAAAACAGGGGTCACCCTGTAAAAAAATCAAAACCACTAGTAAACTAGTGGTTTGCTCAGACCCCAGAGGGGTCAGTA
>CAJMOH010000107.1 GCA_905215055.1 uncultured bacterium | reverse complement strand
TCACCTGCACTTTTTTCACACCCCCTCTCTCCCGCTCAATGTTTGGATTATGCCAGCTGACCTCAGTCCTCTCCAATCAGCCCACTGAGTGGAGAAAAAATCTCTTTTCTATCGAGGCCGTCCCGTGCTTCTGTATGCTGCCTTATGCAGGCCCGGCTGGGCCTGCTTTTTCTTTTTCTGCTTTTCTTTTGTCCGTCTGCCGTACGCCTCCTGCCGATGGGAAGATTGTTAGTTTTTCCCCATTTTGGGTTGCCTGGTTTTCCCAGCAAAGAGAAGCCTGGTGCTTTTACGCAGGAAAAGACGGATGCTTCGTATCCGAGGGTTTCTCTCGACAGTTGCCTTTGGCATTTGCAATTCCATGTGGTGTGTGCTAGACTTTGTTTATCGTCGATCATTTTTGATGTCCTCCTTTTGTTGTCTCTTACAGTTGCCAGACCGCAAGCCTGTTCTACAACAAAAGGAGTTTTTTGTCTTTATCATCGGCATTAGCCTTTTTCTGGGATCACTCGCCTAGTGAGTGGTTTTCTATATACAAAAGGGCCGGGATTTCTCCCGGCCTTTCGATGAATATTCAATTCTCAGCCATGTTCTGGTCAAACCGTATTAGGATACTCTCCACACGAGCACGGATAGTGACGCCACTGAACTCCAGAGTACCATCGTCATGGCCATCGATAAGTAATGACCATTTACCCAAGCCATAGCAGAAATGTCCCGCTCCTGCGCCAAATCGTCATCACCAAATTAACTTATGCATACCAAAGTGGACATGTCATAGTCCCCAGTTGGCATGTACCGATATGTCAATAGTCTCATCCTCCCCTGCGCTGCCGGAAATTTTTTCTGCATCTCACAACACCTTTCATACTTCGGTGACTACATCTCCCCTCTTTTATTCTTCGATAATCTGGTTGTCTGCCAAAATCACCGTGTGGTTCCGCGTGCTGTCTACTTCGGTGTTTTCCGGAATTACCCCCTAAGCCCCCGCACCGAAGCTGTTAGTCGGAATATCCCTGGTCACTATGGTTCTCGTGCCGATAACGCAGTTATTCCCCATGATCACCCTAGGGCATACCATTATCGACTCGCCAGACTAGCAGTCCTCACCGATGTGTTTTACCTTGGTGTAGCACAGCAGCTTTTCCTCCCCCTGCGACTTGCGACATACGGATGGCCCAGCACTCTGAGGTCACCCATGGGATACACTTGAGCCACAATGGTCACATTGGGGTCAAAATTGCTTTTGGTGATGATCTTGGCGTATTTGTCACACTGAGATTGTTCCCAGCCTTCACACAACTGTTCAAATGATCTTACCGTCTTCACTGCGATTTATAGCCGCTGCTAATCCACATTGCCTGCTATCCAGACTTTTTATCATCGTACTCATTGGCAACTTCATAGTTGTACAGCATCCAATCAAACTTTTGACAAGTGGCAGCATTCTCCGAGCGAAAAACATTGATCGATCAATTGACAAAATAGTAAAGAGTGTCACACTCGGTTTGATAAAAACTCTACCACGGCCTGCTTCACCTCCGAATCCTCGCCGAAAGGCCCGTTGTTGTTGCACAACAGCAGGGACTTCACGCCCTTCTCCGTGTAGGCCTTGAACATCCGCACACTCTGGCCCATGGGCACCTGGACGCCATAGTCGAAGATGCCGTGAACCAGGCAGAGGGGTGCGCTGTGCTCCGTCACGTGGGAGATGGGGCTGGCCTCCCAGGCGGCGCGGATCAGATCTTGATACTGGGGATCCTGATCCCACAGATGGGCTTTCACGTCCGCCATGCCCCGGCCCAGGCCCACATGGCCCAGCATACTGCCCAAGGGGGCGAAGGGGCCGTCAGACTGGTTCACCTTATTGGGCTGGGCAGGCCACACCCAGGCGGAGTCCTCCCCAAAGTGGAAGAAATCCGTGAAGGAGAAGTAGGCCGCTGCCGCTTTTACTGAGCAGTCCTGCTCCAGGCAGCCACCAATGGCACCCTCCTCAGCGGGGTCGCCGTTGCAGGCGGCCAGCATGGCAGTGAGGTGGCCGCCCATGGAGCCGCCAATCAGCCCAAACCGCTGGGGATCCAGGCCCAGCTCTTGGCTGTGGGCTTTCAGGTACCGGATGCAGGCCCGGCTGTCGTCCCCGGAAGTGGGCCAGCGGTTGGGCGGGCACAGCCGGTAATCAATGGAGGCCACTACATAGCCCCGCTCCAGGAAGGCGTCCACGTCCGCCTCAAACTGGTGGTGGTTCCCGCCAAAGCCGTGGATGTTCACCAGGCAGGGCAGATTTTTCCGCTCCCCTTGGGGGTAGAGCAGGTCCACAAACAGGTCGAAGGTGTTGCGCAGCTGGATGTT
The DNA here is from genome assembly GCA_905215055.1 of uncultured bacterium. Classification (GTDB taxonomy): domain Bacteria; phylum Bacillota; class Clostridia; order Oscillospirales; family Acutalibacteraceae; genus Acutalibacter. Next base: position 957 of record CAJMOH010000107.1, on the reverse strand, counting down.
GGGCTCGCCTTTGGCACCCTTGCCCACCGGCACCGTGGCCACATAGAGGTTCTTCACATCAGCATCCCGCAGGCGGAACACAGGGAAGAGGGGGATCTCTCCGCTCTGGTCACCGAAGGCATAGCGGTCCGGCAGGGAAGCTTTCCCGGTAAAGGCAAAGGGATCGTTTTCCACCGTGGCGGTGGCTTCCAAGCCGTTGGTTTCCACCCGGACGGTGAAGTCCTGGGTCTGGTAAACCATGACCCCATCCCCCTGGGGATATGCCTGAACACAGGGGTACTGGGTAAAGCGGCCGTCCTGCTCCACATACACCGCCCGGCGGAACACGTGAAGGTTCTTCCCTTCCCCGGCAAACACCGTGGCGGTGGGTTTGATCACCGGCAAAGTCAGGGCGGAAAGGCAACCCTCCCCAGTCCAGACCTGGATTGTGGGCATCTCTTCCGGGAAGCCCTCGGGCTGCTGGAACCCGGAACCGCCGCAGGAAATGCTCAAACGCAGCCGGCTGCCGGCGGGGACCACCCAGGAGGTGGCCTCCAGGTGGAAGGAGAGCTTCATAGGCTCGGTGGCGGAAAGCTCCACTTTGTCCTCCCGGTAGCCCCGATGGTAGGGCAGGCCCAGGGAGTCGTAGATGGCGTTGCGGTGGGTCTTGGCGTGGGAGCCTCGGATCATGCCCTCAGTGATGAAGTGGCTCTCCCCTTCGGGGGTGACCCACTCCAGGGCGGCGATGAAGTTGCCGTCAGTGTGGGTGGAGGTGACCCACAGATCCAGAATGGGCACGCCGGTGATCTCCAGGTCTTTGGGCAAGGGCGCAGAGGTAAAGGCCAGGGATTTGTCATCTTCCGGGGTCATGTCCCGGGTGATGTGGCGGTTCATGCGGCCCATCTTCTCATACAGCTGGATGTCCTCCCGGACCGTGTAGGAAAGGCTGCCCTTCTCTGTGGGTATCTCTTCCAGCGT
>CAJMOH010000106.1 GCA_905215055.1 uncultured bacterium | reverse complement strand
CAGGTCCCGGCGCTGCTGGATGAACGCTTTGATGCCGTTGGCGTTCAATATATGAAACTATCCCATGAAAAAGGGGCGGCGGCGTTGGGGCAGGAGCTGTCTGCCTTCGGCTGGGCACTGTATAACCTGGACGATGAGGACGAGTATCTGTTTGCCTTGATCCCAGAGGAAGAACGCAGCGAATGGGAACGCTACTGCAAAAAGCAGGGGCAATATTGTCACCTGATGAAACAGCAAGGACGAAAATGGGGCGACCATGCCAAGGAGCAGGACCCTGGAAAGCTAATGCCCTGCGAGGAATACATACTTCAGGATGAGTACGATTATTTCTTCAACTCCCTGGCGGGTGATTTTGCGGCGGGCGAATGGAAAAACCAGGATGCAGAAGAATGGAAAAACGGCTGTGTGGCCGATCTGCGCCAGCGTCCGCCCCAGGTGACCCGCGCCCACAGTTTGCCGCACCTTGGGTGCCTTACCTATTCCCCGGAACATGAACTATATGCTGCATCGAGGGCCGCTGGCAGCGGGACGATTGGCCGGGCATTACTGAGCAAGAATCCGGCTACCCTCAACTGGTTCGAGCCGTCCCCCATTGGATATGACGGTCCGCCCCAGACCCTGTGCTGGGCTGACCATTCCCTCTGGGTGGGCGATCCCACCAACGCCACACGGATTGAACTCACAGACCGGGGCACCTGTCAGGATGTGAAAAACTGGACTCTGCCGGAAGATGGATGGAGCACCAAATACCATTGCGGCATTACGACAGACGGTCTGGGCCGGGTCTACTTTTCCAACGAGTGGTACAAGGGGCAGATTTACCGCTGGGAAAACGGCAAGGTAACAAAACACACCTTCTCACTGGATGGATACGACCATCTCTCCAAGGCCGTTCCCGTTCCCGGCACAGGCCGCATTACCATGATCCACGCAGTCAGTGGCAAGGGGCGGATGGAAGAATGCCTGCTGGAACTGGACATGGACACCGGGCGGTGCCGAATTGCCCCCCTGCCTGGAATGGGCGAGGGGCTGAAACTTCGCTGGTTTACCGGGGACTGGCTGCTGGTGCAGGGAAACGGCGAGATCCTCTCCGATGACTTTGCCCAGCTCATCAATAGGAACACCCGTGAAGTGCTGCGTATCCGTCCGGGAATGTTCGGCGGGGAGAACATGCAGCACATTGGAATACTCACCGATGGCACGGTGGTCATCGTCACCCGGCGGGATAGGGTTGGGCCGGTATTTCGTTATCCCATCGACTTCTGGGGCTTCCTGCGGACGGCAAACAAGCCCAAAAAGCTGGAATGGCGAGAGTACAAAGAAGTGTACCCGAATTTGCCCATCTTCCTACCGCCCAAGGCCACAGAGCAAAAAATCATTCTCAAAAAAGACAGCCTGACCATCCTGGGGGCGGTATTTACGCCGCCGTTTACCCTGTCGCAGCTGGCGGAAAAATTGGGGCCTGCCCGCATTGTCCTGCAAAATGGAACACGGAAAAGCCCCATTACAGGCCGAGAGAGTCCCTATACCCAGGCACTTGCTTTGTGGGACGAGCTTGGACTCCAGGGCTGGTTAGATGAAGATGAGCAGACCATCAAAACCCTTGGTGTCCGGGTAGCGGCACAGGGAGAGTATGCGGTTCGGCAGACATTTGACGGAACGGTTTGGATCGGGTCCAAGGACTACCGGGAGGCCAGTTGGAAGGATTTCGCCGGATTTGCCCATACCCTCAAATTAGGCGGCTTTACCGTTTATACCCGCTTGCCGGGTCCTGTTTCAGAGGAGCAGTCAGCGCAGAAAGCAAAGCTGGAGGCCCTCTCCGCCATGGTGCAGATCAGCTGGAAAGAGCCAGAGCAAAAGGCAGCGAAAGCGCAGAAATACAAGTTATCCAAGCCGACTGAACCAGTGCTCACCTTTACCAGCTTCAACTTCAAGCTGGCGGTCATGGAAGTCCTGATGTACGAGAAAGGCTTACTGGCTCCTAAACTGGATGCCCATGAGTTTGCCAGAGAGTATAGCCGACGCAAGATCGACATTGACGCGGAAGGGTATGAACCCATCCCAGAGATTCGGAAGTGGCTGGAGAAATACCCTGTCCCGGAGCGGTTGGCCCCGGAGGTCACAGAAATCGAGATGGATGGCGGCAGCGAGATTTATACCCAGCTCTGTCCGTTCTGGGATGGCGAGGATGGAGCCTTTGATCTTAATACCATTACGGAGGCGGAACTGCGCCAGTTCCCCAATCTCAAACATATTACCCTCATGTCCTCCAAGCCGGAACAGGTGCTGCCCGTTCTGGAACGGTGCGGTATCAAGGTAGACTTGCTGTGAGGTGAAAGCATGAAAGCGAAACTAAAAGTGATAAAGAACTGGGAGTTCGAGGAATTTGAACTGACGGGAACTTCCTTCAAATACAGCCCGACTGGATGCAAAGGTATGGTAGCCCGCAGCGAGGATGAAATTGTGTTTTGGACCTATCATCTCGTGCAAAAGTGCAGCGGCGTTTTGTGGGTCAAAGGCGAAGTTTCCAGGTGGATTCCCAGCCCGGAGCCGAAAGAGCAGCAAGATGTTTGGGAAGATCCTGTCTTGCTCTCATGCGACAGAGGAATACTGTTGGTTTGCCCGGCCAGTAAATCCCTTTGGTGGATGCCGCAGATGGATGGAGAGTGGATTCCGATCCCCATGGATAACTGGTGTGCCCAGGGTATTCCCAAGCCGGTGGCAGTCACCGGAAGCCAGGGCGTTTTCCCTATTGTGTGCCGAGTGGACAACTCCGCTGATGCGACCAACAGTTTTACCAGCCTGACGGTAGACTTTGAAACCATGACTGCACACTGGGCAGAAAGCGGCTCTTGCGTATACAGCAAAGCAGGAACCCGACAGACCCATTTGGCGGCGGTAGAGCGAGCTGGCGGCAATTTTGCCCAGGCAGACTTTCACTACAACTATCCTATGATTGGCTCCATACTGGAACAGAATGGACAGTTTTATGCCTTTTTGGAAAGCAGCACCATCAATCCGGCGGGTCTTTCTCTCATGGGCTACTATTGGTATCTGGAACTGGAGGAAAACGGACTATTCAAAAAGAAACTGTGGGGCAAAGATAATTTAAGCCGCCTGCCCGGAAAACACGGGATGCGCGGAAAATTCTCCGGTGACAGGACTTGCCTGATCCTATCTCCCATTTTTAAGAATGATGACTGGAAGGGTAAACAAAAGGTGCTGCGCCTTTCGGATTTGGTGCTGATCGACCTTGCCATGCCCCGTGGATACGCTTCCTTCCATGTGCTGGATGTATGGGGAAA
>CAJMOH010000105.1 GCA_905215055.1 uncultured bacterium | reverse complement strand
GACTACAACGACACGGACTACGGCCCCAACAATGACGGCGTCACCGACTACGACGACACGGACTATGGCCCCAACAATGACGGTGTCACTGACTACGCGCCCACTCCTGCCCCGGCCACACCCACACCGGCGCCCGTCCAGCCCACACCCCTGCCGGTGGTGGACACAGACTACGGCTACGGCAGCGACGGCGTGACAGACTACACGCCTCCCACCCAGCCCCAGGCCCCTGCCGGGGACTCCGGCTATGACGGCGGCTCCAACTACGGCGGGAGCTCCAACTATGGAGGAAACAGCGGCTATGGCGATTCCGGCTACGACGACTGAGCCACGGCTGCGCCACGAGGAAAAGCACCAGGTGAACTTACGGGAAGCCCTGGTGCTTTCCCGGCGGCTGGAAAAGCTCTTTCCCCGGGACCCCCACGCCGGGCCGGAGGGCTTCTACCAGGTTGTGAGCCTCTACTACGACGACCCCTACGACACCGCCCTGCGGCAAAAGCTGGATGGGGTGAACCGCCGGGAGAAGTTCCGCCTGCGGTACTACGGGAAGGAGCCTGCCTTTTTCAAGCTGGAGAAGAAATACAAGGTGAAGGGCTTGTGCGGCAAGGGGGCGTGCAGGCTCTCCCGGGAGGAGGGGGAGCGGCTGCTGCGGGGGGATTTCGCCTTCCTGCTGGAAAAAGAGGAGCCCCTGGCCCGGGAGTTTTACGCCAAGCTGCGCCGGGGGCTGGCCCCCAAAACGGTGGTGCGCTATACCCGGGAGGCCTTCCTCTACGCCCCGGGGAATGTGCGGGTCACCTTGGACGGGGACATCCGGGCAGGCGCGCCGGAGCGGTTCCTCATCCCCCAAAAGCTGCTGCCTGCCCTGGGAGGCTTGGCCGTGGTGGAAGTGAAATACGACGCCTTTTTGCCGGAGATTGTCAAGCTGGCGGTGCAGGTCCCCAACCGGCAGGGGACGGCCTGCTCCAAGTACGCCCTGTGCCGCCGCTATGATTGAGGAGGTTGCCCCATGACGTTTCGGGACATTTTCAAATCCAGCTTTTTGGAGAACATGGACAGCGTGCCCCTGCTGGACATGGCCATCGCCCTACTCCTCTCCTTTTTGCTGGGACTGTTTATCTTCGCCATTTACAAGCAGTGCTATGCCGGGGTGATGTACTCCCCCAGCTTTGGGGTGACGCTGGTGGCCCTGTCTCTCATCACCACATTGCTGATTTTAACGGTGGTCAGCAACATCGTGCTCTCCCTGGGCATGGTGGGCGCTTTGAGCATTGTGCGGTTCCGCACCGCCGTGAAGGAGCCCATGGACATCGCCTTTCTGTTCTGGGCCATCGCCGTGGGCATTGTGCTGGCGGCGGGGCTGCTGGTGCTGGCGGTGGGCGGCAGCCTGTTTATTGGGGTGGTGCTGCTGGCCTTCTCCAAGCGCAAGGGGCCGGAAACGCCCTACATCCTTCTTCTCCACTGCCAGGGAGAGCAGGCGGAACAGCTGGCCCGGGCCTTTGTGGCCTCCCAGGTAAAGCGGCTGAGCCTGAAAAGCAAGGCGGTGGAAAGCGGCCTGATTGAGCTGAACTATGAGGTGCGCCTGAAAGAAGAGGACACCGGGTTTGTCAACGAGTTGGAACGCATGGAGGGTGTCAGCCAGGTGACGCTGGTTTCCTACAACGGGGACTACATGGGGTGAGGTATGGTTTGCAGCAGACACATGGAAAAAATTGCCCTGGGGGCGGCCTTTTTGGCGGCGGCTCTGGTCCTTTTGCTGGGTCTGGCAGGCCGGGCCGGTGCGGTCCTCCCAGCAGGGGAGAACCCAGGCTATGTGTCCCGGTTGTTTGACGCTAGCCGGGTTCACACCCTAAACATCCAGGTGGAGGACTGGAACGCCTTTCTGGAAAGCGCCCCGGAGGAGGAGTACATCCCCGCCACGGTGGAGATCGATGGGGAAACCTTCCGCCAGGTGGGGCTGCGGGCCAAGGGAAACAACTCCCTGCGGCTGACGGAGGAATACGGTCTTTCCCGTTACAGCTTAAAATTGGAATTCGATCACTACACGGACGGCAGCTACCATGGACTGGACAAGCTGTCCTTGGACTCCTCCTTCCAGGACAACAGCTATTTGAAAACCTGGCTGGCCTTTGACATCATGGAGTTTCTCGGCGTGGCCACACCCCTGCGGAGCTTTGTGTGGGTGACGGTGAACGGCCAGCCCTGGGGCCTGTTTCTTGCCGTTGAAGAGCCGGAGGAGTCCTTCGCCCGGCGGAATTTCGGGGCGGACCACGGCCAGCTCTACAAGCCGGACTACCGCTCCCTAACAGAGGAAAACGCCGATGTCCATCTGCGCTACACCACCGATGATCCAATGGACTACCCAGGCATCTTTGGAAATGCCAAGTTGGACCCATCCGGGGCGGACCGCCAGCGGCTGGTGGAGTCCCTGAAAGTCCTAAACAGCGGAGAGGATTTGGAAACAGTGGTAGACGTGGAGCAGGTGCTACGGTACTTTGTGGGCCAGGTGTTCGTCATGAACTGGGACAGCTACCTGGGACACACCGGCCACAACTACCTGCTCTATGAGGAGAAAGGGATGCTCTCCATGCTGCCCTGGGACTACAACCTGGCCTTCGGCACCTACGCTTTGGGCATGACCGACCCCATTACGGATCCCAATGTGCTGGTGAACTACCCCATCCTCACCCCCGCCCCGGGAGAGCACATGACAAAGCGGCCCCTCTACCACCAGCTGATGCAGGTGGACGCTCACTATCTGCGATACCAAGAGTTGTTTGATTGGTTCCTCACAGAGTACGTGGAGAGCGGGGAACTGTCCCTTGTCCTCTGGGAAGCCGCGGAGCTCATTGCCCCCTACGTCCAGGCCGACCCCACCGCCTTCTGCTCCTATGAGGATCACCGTCTGGCGGTGGAGACCCTGGAGGAAGTCTGCCTGCTCCGGGCCCAAAGCGCCCGGGGCCAGCTGGAGGGGCGCTATCCCGCCACCCTGGGCCAGCAGGCCCAGCGCCCTGGAGAGGGCGTGGACGCCTCCCATCTGAACCTGCGGGATTTGGGGGATCTTGCGGATCTGGAAGAGGCATCCGCCAGAATCCCATAACGCTTTCGTCCACTTTCCAAGGAAGCTTGGGGTTTCAAGGGCCAGAGAAAAAACTGCCGGGAAAGGAAACAAAAACAGAAAATCCGTTGTGCAGCGCTGTTCACAACGGATTTTTGTTTTTCCGCTCCTCCCCATGCAGGATACCGCGCGGCACAGGCAGTTTCGGAAAGCTGCCCTAGAAAAGTCGTTGTAAAAATCCAACCGGTATCAATTGTCATCGTCGTCATCTAATGTGTTCCCCAATTTTCCGAAAGCTAGGGTAACACAGGTGCGTCTCCCGGTCCTCGCAAAAAATTAGGTAGGCGTACACGGCGATCTCCCCAGCGCTCATGGTGCTACCACGGCTTCCGCATGGCCGTGGTGGGGCTGACATGCTTCGGCCT
>CAJMOH010000104.1 GCA_905215055.1 uncultured bacterium | reverse complement strand
TGGTCATTCTGGGCAGCGGCGACATCGGCCTGATTATGGCCCGCCGCATGACCCTGGAGGGCGCCAAGGTCAAGTGCGTGGCGGAGCTGATGCCCTATTCCGGCGGCCTGAAGCGGAACATCGTCCAGTGCCTGGATGACTACGGCATCCCCCTGAAGCTGAGCCACACCGTCATCGACATCCAGGGCAAGGAGCGGGTCACCGGGGTGACCATCGCCCAGGTGGACGAGAGATCGAAGCCCATTCCCGGCACCGAGGAGCACATCCCCTGCGACACCCTGCTGCTGTCCGTGGGGCTGATTCCGGAAAACGAGCTCTCCAAGGCCGTGGGAGTGGAGCTTTCCCCGGTGACAAACGGTCCCGCCGTCAACGAGAGCCTGGAGACCAGCATCCCCGGGGTGTTCGCCTGCGGCAATGTGCTTCACGTCCACGACCTGGTGGACTACGTCTCCGAGGAGGCCCAGCAGGCGGGAAAGCACGCCGCGGCCTACGTTCAGGGAAGGAACGCCGCCCAGGGCCGGGAAATCCCTCTCAAGCCCCAGGGCGCCGCCCGGTACACCGTGCCGGTCAGTCTCTGCCCCCAGCGCATGGAGGACAAGCTGGTGGTCCGGTTCCGGGTGAGCCGGAATATCCGGGGAGGCGTGGTGAAGGTTCTGGCGGACGGACGGCTGCTGTACTCCCGGAAACGGCCTGTTATGGCCCCCGGCGAGATGGAGCAGGTGGTCTTTTTGAAGGAGTGGTTCACCGGCCAAGAGCGGGAGATCATTGTGACGGCGGAAGAAGAGGAGGCGCAGTAACCATGGCAATCATCCAGCTTACCTGTATCAGCTGCCCCCTGGGCTGTCCCCTGAAGGTGGAAACCGACGAGAAGGGGGCGGTAGTCCAGGTGACGGGCAACACCTGCAAGCGGGGCGAGATCTACGGCAGAAAGGAGGTCACCGCCCCAGAGCGCACCGTCACCTCCACGGTGAAGGTGGAGGGGGGCAGCGCCCCTCTGGTCAGCGTGCGGACCAAGGGAGACATTCCCAAGGAAAAAATTTTTGACTGCATGGCGGCCATCCGGACCGCCAAGGTGAACGCCCCGGTACACATTGGAGACGTGGTCATCCCCAACGTCTGCGGCACCGGGGTGGATGTGGTGGCCACGAAGTGCGTGGCCGGCGAGTGACCCCGCAAGACAAGCCGCCCTTCTGCGTCCCGCGGGGGCGGAAGATCTTCACCGCAGGCGCCCCAGGGCGGCAGGGGCCTTCGGACCTCTATGTGAAGTCCACGAAATTCGGCGGGGCGCTGTTTGCTTTGCTGGGGGCCGCGGCTTTCATCCTCGTCCTCGTTTACCAATGAGCGGCTCCGTATTTTTAGAAAAGGAGGGAGACCCATGCTGGACCCACAGATCACCACGGTGCTGTTCGATTTGGACGGCACCCTGCTTCCCATGAACACCGAAACCTTTACCAAGGCCTACTTCGGCCTGCTGGCCAAGAAAGCCGCGCCCTATGGCTTTGCCCCGGAACCGCTGATCGCCTCTGTGTGGAAGGGTACCAAGGCTATGGTGAAAAACGACGGCTCCATCACCAACGACCGCCGCTTTTGGGACACTTTCTGCCAGGACACCGGCGGGGACGAGCAGGTGTTGCGCCCCGCCTTCGACGGCTTTTACGTCAACGAGTTTCACGGGGCCAAGACCGCCTGCGGGGAAAATCCCCTGGCCCGGAAAGCCGTGGACGGCCTGAAAGCCCAGGGCTATGACCTAATTCTGGCCACCAACCCCATCTTCCCTCTGGCGGGAGTGGCCACCCGGCTTTCCTGGGTGGGCCTTTCCCTGGAGGACTTTTCCCACGTTACCGCCTATGAAGCCTACACCACCTGCAAGCCCAACCCAGAGTATTACGCCGAGATTCTCCGCAACACCGGCAAGCGCCCGGAGGAGTGCCTGATGGTGGGCAACGACGCGGTGGAGGACCTGGCCGCCTTGCGAAAGGGCCTTTCCGCGTACCTGATTACCGACTGCCTGGAGCATGGAGAGGGCCAGTCCCTAAGTGGAGTTCCCCACGGCGGCTTTGAGGATTTTTTGGCCTTTGCCGGTCTGAAGTGACAGGAAAAAATAATTTTTAAACTGTGGCAAATGCAACAGCGAAATCGCCCTTCTCTGGGGTATCATAAAGGCACAGGAAGGAATATACCTGAACAGACCAACTGAGAAAGGATGATTGCTATGGCAGTTTTAACCATTACAAAAAACAATTTCCAGCAGGAGGTTCTCAACTCCGACATCCCCGTGCTGGTGGATTTCTGGGCCAGCTGGTGCGGCCCCTGCAAGATGTTCTCCCCCATTGTGGATGAATTTGCCCAGGAAAACCAGGGCAAGGTGAAGGTGGGCAAGATCAACATTGACGAGGAGCCCGACCTGGCCGCCCAGTTCCGGGTGATGAGCATCCCCACCGCCATGCTGTTTGTAAACGGCCAGCCCACCCAGACCCTGGTGGGCGTGCAGCCCAAGGCCCGTCTGGAGGCTATGATTAAGTAAAAAGCGAGCTGATTTCCCATGTCTCAAATTTATGACGTGATTGTGATCGGCGGCGGGCCGGGAGGCTATACCGCCGCTCTCTACGCCGCCCGGGCCAACCTGTCCGTGGCGATTTTGGAAAAGCTGACCCCTGGCGGGCAGATGGGCACCACTGACGTCATCGATAACTACCCCGGTTTTCCCCAGGGCGTGAACGGCTTTGAGCTGGCCATGCAGATGAAGGAAGGCGCCGAGCGCTTTGGGGCCAAAACCCTGCTGGCCGAGGTCACCCAGGCGGAGCTTGCCGACGAGATCAAAACCGTCCACACCACAGAGGGGGTGTTTCAGGCCCCCACCGTCATCCTGGCCAGCGGCGCCCATCCCCGCGAGCTGGGCTTGCCCGGGGAACAGGAGCTGCGGGGCAGGGGCGTCTCCTACTGCGCCACCTGCGACGGCATGTTCTACCGGAACAAAACCGTGGCCGTGGTGGGAGGCGGCAACACCGCCGTTTCTGATGTACTGTATCTTTCCCGGCTGTGCGAAAAGGTGTATCTGATCCACCGCCGGGACCAGCTGCGGGCCTCTAAGGTCTATCTGGACCCGCTCCAAAAGGCCGAAAATGTGGAGTTTGTCTGGGACAGCCAGGTAAAGGAGTTGCTTCACGGCGACACCATCACCGGCCTGCGTGTTCACAACAAGAAAACCGGCCAGGACTGGGACCTGTCCTGCGAGGGCGTCTTTGTGGCCATTGGACATATCCCCAATACCGAGCTGTACCGGGGCCAAGTGGATTTGGACGAGGCCGGGTACGTTCTGGCTGGGGAGACCACCAAAACCAATCTTCCCGGGGTGTTTGCCGTGGGCGACCTGCGGAAAAAGCCGCTCCGCCAGGTGATTACCGCTGCCAGCGACGGCGCCGTTGCCGCCCACTTTATCGAGGAGTACTTTTCCACCACCATGCAGGCAAATGGATAAAAAGAGAGACCGCTTCGTAAAGAAGCGGTCTCAGCCTGTCGAAAAAGGTCACCTTTTGGTGGCCTTTTTCTCGTATTGAGAGA
>CAJMOH010000103.1 GCA_905215055.1 uncultured bacterium | reverse complement strand
CCCAGCAAAACTAGCGCCGCGGACGCGCGCTATCGCCCTGTACAAGCGCGGCGCAAGCCGCCGCTCCAGGGCGCGAAAAGACAGCGGAGGCACTCCGCCTAGGAGAGCTGGGCCAGGGCCTTGAAGCGGTCCTTCATGGCGGGGTAAAGAGACCGGTACACCTGATAGAACTCCTCGTAGCGAGGGACGTTTTCCGGGATCGGCTCCTGGGCCGGGTTCAGCTGAATCATGGCGTCGCAGGCCTCCTGAACAGAGGGGTACAGCCCTGCGCCCACACCGGCCAGAATCGCCACGCCCAGGGCCGGGCCTTCCTTGGACTTCACCGTTTTTACCGGGCAGTTGTAGGTGTCCGCCAACATCTGCCGCCACAGGGGAGAGGTTCCACCGCCGCCGCAGGCCAGCATCTCAGACAGCTCTACGCCCATGCCCCGCAGGATCTCCACGCTGTCCCGCTGGGAATAGGTGACGCCCTCCATCACGGCCCGAAGCATGTCCCACTTGGTGTGCATGGCGGACAGGCCGAAGAACACGCCCCGGCAGTCCGGGTCCAGGTGAGGGGTGCGCTCGCCCATCAGATAGGGCAGGTACAGCAGCCGGTTGCAGCCAATGGGAGAGCGCTCGGCCTCCTTGTCCATCAGATAGTAGGGGTCCACCCCCATGCCCGCGGCGGTGTCCTTCTCCGCCTGGCAGAAGTTGTCCCGGAACCACTTCAGGGACAGCCCCGCGCCCTGGGTCACGCCCATCACATGCCAGGCCCCCGGCACGGCGCAGCAGAAGGTGTGTACCCGGCCCTGGGGATCGATGGAGATCTTGTCCGTGTGGGCAAACACCACCCCAGAGGTGCCAATGGTGGTAAAGGCCTTGCCGTCCCGGACCACGCCTGTTCCCACGGCAGCAGCAGCGTTGTCCCCGGCGCCGCCCACCACGGGAGTGCCGGCCTTCAGCCCGGTAAGGGCCGCCGCCCGCTGGGTCACCACGCCGGTGACCTCCGGGGACTCGTACACCTTGGCAAGCAAAGCGGGATCGATGTCCAGCTTTTCCAGCACTTCCTGGCTCCAGCAGCGGTGAGGCACATCCAGCAGCTGCATGCCGGAAGCGTCGGAGACCTCGGTGGCAAACTCCCCGGTGAGCATGTAGCGCACATAGTCCTTGGGCAGCAGGATGTGGGCGCACTGGGCGTACAGCTCCGGCTGATGCTCGCGGACCCACAAAATCTTCGAGGCGGTAAAGCCCGTCAGGGCCGGGTTGGCGGTGATCTCAATCAGCCGCTCCTTGCCCACCCGCTGGGTGATCTCCTCGCACTGGGCGGCGGTGCGCTGGTCACACCAAATGATGGACCGCCGCAGCACCTTGCCCTCCTTGTCCAGCATCACCAGGCCGTGCATCTGGCCGGAAATGCCCACGCCCTTGATGTCCCCGGCGTCCACGCCGCTTTTCTCAAGAACCGCCCCAAGGGTCTGGCAGGCGGCGTTCCACCAGTCCAAAGGCTCCTGCTCGGCCCAGCCGTTGCGCTCCTGATACATGGGATATTCCACCGTAGCGCTGGCCACCACCTGGCCCTCCCGGTTGAAAAGCACCGTCTTTGTGCCGCTGGTTCCCAGGTCGATGCCAATTACATATTCCATACAACTCCTGTCCTTTCTCCGGCAAATTCCCAGGGGGAAATTTGTCTGTACATTCTGTACCTCTATTTTCCCCGATTTTCCAGTGCCTGTCAAGGGAAAAGGCCGTTTTTTCTCGATTTCTTTCCTTGCGGGACAGGGCGGTTTGTGCTATTCTAAGTACCGGGTAAACCCATCAGCCAAAGGCCCCGCCGGGCGGGGCAAATTTTCAGGAAATTGGGGCGTTGCAGGAATGGAACAGTATGACGTGATTGTGGTTGGCGCCGGCGTCACCGGCGCCGCCGTGGCCAGAGAGCTTTCCCGCCGGAAGGGCCGCTTTCTGGTGGCAGAGCGGGCGTTGGACGTGTGCGAGGGCACCAGCAAGGCAAACTCTGCCATTGTCCACGCCGGGTTTGACGCGGAGCCCGGCACCTGGAAGGCCAGGATGAACGTGCGGGGCAACCAGATGATGGACCAGCTCTCAGAGGAGCTGGATATCCCCTTTAAACGGGTAGGGGCCTTTGTGGTGTGCTTCTCCACAGAGGATCTGCCCAAGCTGCAGGAGCTGTACGGCCGGGGCGTGAAAAACGGCGTGACGGACATGGAGCTGCTCACCGGGGACCAGGCCCGTGCCTTGGAGCCAAACCTTTCGGATGAGGTGGCCGGCGCGCTGCTGGCCCGCACCTCGGGCATTGTGTGCCCCTTCGAGCTGACCCTGGGCCTGGCGGAATCCGCCGCCAAAAACGGGGTGGATTTCTCCTTTGACACAGAGATCACCGGCCTGGAGCCGGCAGAGCGGGGCTGGATTGTCCACACCAGCCGGGGGGACCTTTCCGCCCGGACGGTGGTCAACGCCGCCGGGGTCTTTTCCGGGGAGGTTCACAACTGGGTCTGCGAAAGCAAGCTGCGCATCACCCCCCGCCGGGGCGAGTACTGCCTGCTGGACCACACCGCCGGAAGCCATGTGTCCCACACGGTGTTCCAGCTGCCGGGGAAGTACGGAAAGGGCGTGCTGGTTTCCCCCACGGTCCACGGCAACCTGCTCCTGGGCCCCACCGCCAAGGACATTGACAGCCTGGAGGACACCGCCACCACCGCCCCGGGGCTTCAGGAGGTGCTGGAAAAATCCGCCCTGGGGGTGAAAAATATCCCCACCCGCCAGGTAATCACCTCCTTTGCCGGGCTGCGCGCCCACGAGGACGGGGACGACTTTGTTCTGGGGGAGAGCGCCCCGGGCTTTTTCGACGCGGCGGGCATCGAGTCCCCGGGACTTACCAGCGCCCCGGCTATCGGGGAATATTTGGCGGGGCTGATCGCCGCCAAGCTGAACCTGGAGGAAAACCCGGACTTTGATCCCATCCGCCGGGGCGTCCCCCATGTAAAGGACCTGCCCCAGCAGGAGCGGGCCGCGCTGATTGAGAAACACCCCGCCTACGGGCAGATCATCTGCCGGTGCGAGGAGGTGTCCATGGGGGAGATTTTGGACGCCATTCACGGCATTTTGGGCGCCAAGACCCTGGACGGAGTCAAGCGCCGCACCCGGGCGGGCATGGGCCGCTGCCAGGCGGGCTTCTGCTCTCCCCGGGTGATGGACCTGCTGGCGAAGGAGCTGGGGCTGGACCTGACGGACATCCGCAAAAGCGGGAAGCAGTCCCATATCGTATTGCAACAGACGCGAGGGGAGGACTGAGCCATGAAGCATGACATTGTGATTATCGGCGGCGGACCCGCGGGCCTGGCGGCCGCCATTTCCGCCAGGGAAAACGGCGGGTCGGACGTACTCATTTTAGAGCGGGAGCCGGAGCTGGGAGGCATTCTCAACCAGTGCATCCACAACGGCTTTGGCCTGCACACCTTTAAGGAGGAGCTGACCGGCCCGGAATACGCCGCCCGGTTTATTGAAAAGGCGGAACAGCTGCAAATCCCCCACTGGCTGTCCACCACGGTGGTGGACCTGCAGCGCCAGGGAGACAGCCTGTTTGTCACCTGCGTCAGCCGGGAGCGGGGCCTGCAAGTCGTGGAGGCCGGGGCGGTCATTTTGGCCATGGGCTGCCGGGAGCGTCCCCGGGGGGCGCTGAACATCCCCGGCGCCCGGCCCGCGGGAATCTTCTCCGCCGGCACCGCCCAGCGCCTTGTCAACCTGGAAGGCTATCTGCCGGGCAGAGAGGTGGTCATTCTGGGCAGCGGCGACATCGGCCTGATTATGGCCCGCCGCATGACCCT
>CAJMOH010000102.1 GCA_905215055.1 uncultured bacterium | reverse complement strand
CCTCCCTTTTTTTGTTGTTTTTGCCGCGCCGGAAAGAAAGGCCGCTTGCGGGCGGGAGAAAGATGTGCTATACTTTTATCACTTGTGAGCAAAGCCCAGGGCGGCGCTTCGGGAAGTTTATGGCAAAGGAGATTTTCCCATGAGGGAAGGGAACAGGCTGCGGGTGCTGTTGATTATCCCAGCCTACAACGAGGAGGCCAATATTCTCCGGGTGATTCAGCGGGTGCGGGAGTATCGGAAAGCCTGCCCCTGCCAGCTGGATTATGTGGTAATTAACGACGGCTCCACAGACAGTACAGAGCAGGTTTGCCTGGAAAACGGCATCCATCACATCCGCCTGCTGCAAAATCTGGGCATTGGGGGCGCGGTGCAGACCGGCTACCTCTACGCCTGGAAAAAGGGCTACGACATCGCCGTTCAGTTTGACGGGGACGGCCAGCACGATTTGAACAGCCTGCCCCAGCTGCTGGAGCCGGTGGCCCAGGGCCGCTGCGACTTCTGTGTGGGGTCCCGGTTTGTGGACAAGTCCAGCGACTTTCAGTCCACGCCTCTGCGCCGGGTGGGAATCCAATATCTCTCCTGGCTGATCCGCCTGTTTACCGGCACACGGGTGACAGACCCCACCTCTGGGTTCCGGGCGGCCAACCGGGCGGTTATCCGGGACCTGGCGGACTATTACCCCGCCGATTACCCAGAGCCGGAGTCCATTGTGCAGATCAAGAAAATGCGTCACCGCATCCAGGAGGTGCAGGTGAACATGTTCGAGCGGGAGGGGGGCCAGTCCTCCATCCGCTCCTGGAAGTCCATCTATTACATGATTAAGGTCAGCGTGGCCATTGTCTGCGCCAGCCTGCAAAAAGGGAGGAAAAAGACATGAGCTGGGTTCTGCGGATCGAGCTGATTGTGCTGGCGGTGGCCGCCATTGTCATTGTCATCCACGCGGTGAACCGCCGGGTGCTGCAGCTAAAGTATTCCCTCATCTGGCTGCTGATCTCCCTGTGCCTGGTGGTCACGGCCCTGTTCCCCAAAATCGCCTTTGGGGTGACGGCCCTGGTGGGAATAGAAACCCCCTCCAACATGATCTTTTTCCTGGCCATCATCGCGCTGCTGGGCATCTGCTTCTCCCTGACGGTGATTGTCTCCCGGCAGGAGGCCCGGATCAAGCGGCTGGTTCAGCTTTTGTCCATCGAGCACAACGAATATCAGGGCAGCGAGGAGGAAGAGCATGCTGCGGCAGAAGGAGAAAACAAATAGTATGCTGTTGGTGGTGTTATTTGCGGTTTACGCCCTGCTCTCCGCGGGAGGGCTGGTGCTGTTTAAGCTGGGGGGCCGGGACGCCGCCCTGGAGCTGGGAAGGACAGGCTTTTCCGTCAGCCTTTCCTGGAAGATGCTGCTGGGAATATTCTGCTATCTGTGCAGCTTTTTGCTGTGGCTGGTGATTGTCAGCCGCACCCAGCTGACCTTTGCCATGCCCCTTTCCGTGGGCGTGGTGAACATTCTGGTGTTTTTGGGGTCCGCCCGCTTTTTGGGAGAGCAGATCACCCCCACCAAAATCCTGGGCCTGGCGGTGATTGTGCTGGGTCTGTTTCTCATCAGCATTCCCAGGAAATAGCCGGGGAAGAGCAAGCGCCAAGGAGGATACGCCATGAAACAAGGAAAACTGGACCGGGCCGCGGTCTTAAAGCTCTGCAAGGCGCTGGGCGTAATCGCGGTGTGCGCCATTGCCTTTGCCTACGCGGTGGTGTACATTCTTCATCAGGGCCGGTTCGAGGAGAATTACAGCCCCGACGAGAGCCACTATATCGCCATGGCCCAGCGTCTGCTGACCGAGGGCGTGTACAGCTATTGGGGCGATGGGCCGGACGCCTATGTGTCTCCCGGGTACCCCATCTTTCTCACCCTGTGCATGGCGGTGTTTGGCACGGATGTGGCGGGCATTGACGCCATCAAGTTTGTCCAGGCCTTCCTTTCGGCGGGCACGGTGTTTCTCACCTTTTTTCTGGGCTGGCGCCTGACGAAAAAGTACAGCGTGGGCATTTTGGCCGCCATGCTGCTGGCCGCCAATGGGATTTACGCCCTCTACGCCAAGCGCCTGCTGACAGAGACCTTTTTCTGCTTCACCATGATGCTGTTTTTCGCCGTGTTCCTGGTGGCGGTGGAGCGGGGCCGGTGGTGGCTGCACCTGCTTTCCGGGGCGCTGTTCTGCGTCACCATCTTTGTGCGGCCCCTGCTGTTGATGACCCTGCCCGTGCTGTACATTCCTCTGCTGCTTCAGTGCTGGCGCTCCTGGAAGAACGACCCCCGGCAGACCCGCTTCCCTTGGAAACGGCTGCTGACACCTGTGGGCTGCTTTGCCGCGGGGGTGCTGGTGGTGGGGCTGCCCTGGTGGATTCGCAACGTGGTCAGCCTGGGGGATTTTGTGCTGCTGGCCACTCAGACAAATCCCCTTTACGCGGGTCTGGCCCGGGACCCGGAGGCCCTGGGCCTGGAGGATCCCGGCAGTATGCTGGGCAATGTGGCCCTGCTGTTCCAGCTGCTGTTTACCCGTCCTCTGGAGACGCTGCACTGGATGATCTTCGAAAAGTTTGACATCATCTTCATGCGCCGGGTGGACTATGTGGTCTATCTTGTCACCATCACCACCTTGGTCAAGGAGGTTACCCTGTATCTGGGCCTGCTGGGAGCCGTGCGGGGGCTGTTCTCCAAAAGACTCCGGTGGTTTACCGCGGCCTTTGGGCTGTATTTTCTCAGCATCTTTCTCTTTGTACCCACAGCCCGCTATGGCTTGCAGTATTACCCCCTGCTGGCGGTGTTTGCCGGCTATGTGCTGGTGCTGCTGTTTCGAGGCACAGAGGACGCGGGGATTTTCTCCCGCTGGAAACCCCAAAAGGGCCGAGAGGACGCCTCCCGCTGAACAGGAGAGCTGCCGTGAGGAAGCGGCGGCTCTGCCGGGCAAGGAGGCTTCCAACTTTTTCCAGCCCCGCCGTCACGGATCATTCACACAATGTTCATTGTCATGGCAGATTTTTGTGATATGCTAATAAATACACCATAAACGGGGGCATGTCCCCCAGAAACCCAAAGGAGGATAAAAGCGTGAAAAAACGAATGTTGGCTCTGCTGCTGTCTGCTGCGCTGATGGTATCTATGTTGCCCTTGGCGGCCAGCGCGGCGGAAAGCGATACGGAAAGCTCCACGACTGTAACCAGTGTAACCGGGGAGGACCTGACAACCGCCGAGAACCGCCAAGAGGAGTTTGAAGCGGCTCAGGAGGCGGACGCCATGACCTGGGAGATTCTGTGGTCCGGCGTGGGCTCCTACTCCGTGGTAAAGGACGTGTGACTTCCATCAGCGGCGTGGAGGATGCCTCCGACCGCATTGAAGCCCTGAAGGACTATTACGAGGGCATCACCCAGCTGAGCCTGGCGGGGAAGACCGTTCCCACTCAGAATACCGACCAGTACAGAGGCCTGCTGGCGGAGCTGACCGGCCTGAAAACCCTGGATCTCAGTGACACCGGCATTGACGCCACCTTCTTTGGCGGCCTGGTGAACCTGTCCCTGACCAGCCTGGATCTCAGCGGCAACGAGGAGCTTACGGACCTGGGCGGCCTGCTGCTGACCACGGGCAGCTCTCAAACCTCCACCACCGTGGCCCAAAGCCTGGAGACCCTGGATATTTCCAACACGGGTGTCACCAACCTGAACTTCCTGTGGAACAGCAGCACCAGTGCCGCTTCTGTGCCAAACCTGACTTCCCTCACCGCCAAGGGCCTGGCGCTGACCTCTGTGGCTGGACTGGTGCAGGTGGCCGAGGCGGATGACTTTGACGCGGAAGCCGCCACGGTGGACCTGTCCGGCAGCACCCTGACGGATACCGAGGAAAACCGCGGCCATCTCCAGCGCCTGGAGGCGGCCCTGGGTGACACGGCCGGCCTGCCCAGCGTGGGCTATGTGGTGGAGGACACTGCAAACGGCACGGTAACGGTCAGCCCCAACGCCCCTGCCCAGGGCGGTACTGTCACCATCACCGCTGCCCCCGCGGAGGGCTATAAGGTGGGCACTGTCACCGTCACCGATGAGGACGGCGAGGCCGTCACCGTAGCGGAAGGGGAGAACGACAACGAGTATACTTACACCCAGCCTGACGGCACAGTGACCATCGCCGTCACCTTTGTGTGGGACAACCCCTTTGCCGACGTGGGCGATGAGTGGTACACCCAGGCTGTGCAGTATGTCTACCAGAACAATATTATGGCAGGCATGGACACCACTCCCGAGACCTTCGCGCCGGAAA
The DNA here is from genome assembly GCA_905215055.1 of uncultured bacterium. Classification (GTDB taxonomy): domain Bacteria; phylum Bacillota; class Clostridia; order Oscillospirales; family Acutalibacteraceae; genus Acutalibacter. The sequence goes on along the minus strand of CAJMOH010000102.1, from coordinate 542 downwards.
AAAGCCTGTCCCGCGCCGAGGCGGTGCAGCTGTTCTACAACCTGGAGGGACAGCCCGACATCTCCGATGAGAACCTGGGTTACCCCTATGGGGATGTAGAGGTCAACGAGTGGTACACAAACGCCATCTACTGGGCGCGGCTGACCGGTGTGGCCGTGGGCGACGACGAGGGCAATTTCCGTCCCAACGCCACCATCTCCCGGCAGGAGTTTGCCCAGATGCTGTACAATTACGCCGAGTACAAAAAGTATGACCTGACCGGCTCCGCCGACCTCAGCGGCTTCTCCGACGCGGGCAGCATCAGCTCCTGGGCCGAGACCGCTATGGAGTGGGCCAACGCCAACGGGCTGATTAACGGCCACGCGGACACCCTGCTGATCGATCCCACGGGGGACACCTCCCGGGCGCAGGCCGCCAGCATCATGAGGAACTTCGACTTGAACGTGGCGGGATAAACCGCAAAAAAGGAAGGCTCCCAGCAGGGAGCCTTCAGCCTGTAGAAAAACCTGCTCCGGCAATTAAGCCAGAGCAGGTTTTTTGCT
>CAJMOH010000101.1 GCA_905215055.1 uncultured bacterium | reverse complement strand
AGCCCGCTTTCCATGAAAGCGGATTTTTTGTTGTCCCTGTGCGAGCTGGTGGTGGGCGGTAAGGATGGTTTGCAGCCTATCGAAAAGACGGTGATCGACCGCTGTGTACGGCTCATCTACCGGGATATGGCCCTGGGGATCGGGGACGGCAAGCCGCCCTTGCTCCAGGACTTGTACGAGGAACTTCTGAAACAGCCGGAGCCGGAGGCCCGGCGGGTAGCGACCGCCCTGGAGCTCTACTGCACCGGCTCCCTCAACCTGTTCAACCATTTGACAAACGTGGACTTGACCGCCCGCGTGGTGTGTATCGTGCTGAAAGGGCTGGGAGAAAACCTGCGGAAGATCGCCATGCACATCACCAATGATTTTGTAACTTCGGCGGTCAACGTGAATTTCCACAGCGGTATTTCTACCTGGTGCTACTTTGACGAGTTTCATATTTTGCTCCGGGACGCCCTCACCGCCAGCTACTTTGTAGCCGTGTGGAAGATGCTTCGCAAAAAGGGCTGCGTCCCCTCGGCTTTAACGCAGAACGTCAAAGACTTATTGGCCAGCCGGGAGATCGAGGCCATTCTGGACAACACCGATTTTATGATCCTGCTGGCCCAGGCCCAAAGTGACCGGGCGATTTTGGCAAAGCAGCTCGGCATTTCCGAGCACCAGCTTTCCTACATCACCCACTCTAATTCCGGCGAGGGCCTGCTGTTCTATGGGGATGTGACCATCCCCTTTGTTGACCGTTTCCCCAAGGGGGAGATATATAACCTGCTCACCACCCGCCCGGAGGATTTGAAGAATGAAGCGAAAACCGAATAAACCCAGCCCGGAGGCGGCTCCCCGGCAGGACGCGCCGGAGGGCTCCCCTGACGGGGCCAGGACGGAGGCTACCTCTGGACAAAATGTCCAGAAGTCAAAGTTCCGGCAGAAAAGCAACCAGGAACAGGCCGCCTCGTCAAAGCTCCGCATGGAAAAGCGCGGGGAGAAGCTGGAACAGGCAAAGGATAAGCTGTCCAAACAAAAGCCGCCCAAAAAGCCCGGCCCGGTGAGGCGGGTGGGCCGGGCCGCCGGCGGCGCCGTCCACGGCTTTGTGCATGGAAAGCTCTTTGAGGTGGAGCAGGAGAACGTGGGCACCGAGGGGGCCCACCGCTCCGAGCTGGCGGGTGAAACCGCCCTGCGGCATGGCTCCCGGTTCGTTAAGAAGAAAATCCGGGAACACCCGGCAAAGGCTGTCCAGCGGGCGGAGTCCAAATATATCAAGGCTACGGCGGATCATCATTTCCGCGTGGCCGCCCAGGAGAACCCGGAGCTGAGGCAAAATGCCTGGAAACAGTTTTGGCAGAAACGGCAATACCGCAAGCAGGCGCGGCAGACCGCCAGGGCTGGGGCGGCAAAGGCGGCGAAAAAGACCGCCGCCGCCACGGAAAAGGCCGGGGCCCAGGCGGTAGGCTTTATCAAGCGGCATCCCGTGGGGGTGCTCCTGGCCCTGGCCTGTCTGCTCCTGCTCTTTATCATGCAGTCCTGTTCGTCCTCCCTGGTGATGCTGGGTAACTCCGGCGCGGGTGCCGTGGGCGCTACCACTTACCCCTCAAAGGACGAGGATATTTTGGGGGCCGAGGCCGCCTATGCAGATATGGAGGCGGAGCTGCAAAACTACCTGGACACCTACGAAAGCACCCACGATTATGACGAGTACCACTTTGACCTGGACACCATTGAGCACGATCCCTATGTGCTCATCTCCATCCTCTCTGTGCTCCACGAGGGGGAATGGACGCTTGCCCAGGTGCAGGGCACTTTGCAAATGCTTTTTGACCGCCAGTATATTCTGACGGAGCGTGTGGTGCGGGAAACCCGGTACGACAGCGAGGGCGATCCCTATTCCTGGTATATCTGCTATGTGACGCTGGAAAACAAAACCCTTTCCCACCTTCCCCTGGAGCTTATGGGCGAGGAGGAGCTGGCCCGGTATGCCCTCTATATGTCCTGCCTGGGCAACCGGCCCGACCTGTTCCCGGAGTCCGGGTATGTGGACAAATACACGAAACCGCCCGCCGACTACGATGTGCCGGAGGAATATCTGGACGATGAAACCTTTGCGGCCATTTTGGGCGAGGCGGAAAAATACCTGGGCTATCCCTATGTGTGGGGCGGCAGTTCCCCGGCCACTTCCTTTGACTGCTCCGGCTTCGTGTCCTGGGTGATCAATCACTCCGGCTGGGATGTGGGCCGCCTGGGGGCCCAGGGGCTTTACAACATCTGCACCCCCACCGGCGCACCCCGCCCCGGCGATCTGGTCTTTTTCGAGGGCACCTATGATACAACCGGCGTTTCCCATTGTGGCATCTATGTGGGGGACGGGATGATGATCCATTGTGGCGATGTGCGTCCAGATAGGACGGAAGTAGAAGTAGACGAAAGGAGGGCAGCTTGAAGGTACTACCCCGTAAGATAACGCGGGAATCCACCTGACTAACCGAAAGGCGAAAGCTGGCACGGGACAATAGCACGTCAGGAAAGCGGTAAGTCACCTAAAGGCAATCGGGTGCGACTGAACTGCGAGGATAAGTGAATATGAGGATAAATCTTGGTTTGAATCTTGTGAGTTCCCAGCCCCTGTTCAGTGTGGGCGTAGGAAATTTGCCTGAAACCTATGGTGCAAACAAGTTCAGAAAGGCGAGCCTTCTGACCTGTTATCAGAATACCGGAAAGGGTCGCCTTCCGGTAGGTTATCAAAGAAATGCACGGCGCGCCGGAGAACCGGTGTCAACGGAACGAAAGCATATCCGACAATTCACACTTACCTACTACTTCCGTTAACTGGAGATTGCCTAAACCAGAGCGCCCATAAGGGCTATGTGGCAGACACTGAAAATCTGGCATGGCAACGGAGCTTCCATAGTAGTCTGAGAACCCTGAATTGACAGGGAAAGCCGTAAACCGGATGCGGGAAAGCCGCTCACATGGCGAAGGGAAGCAGTCTGAGCGTATTAAAATCGAAAATTGATTAGGGAGGAAAACCTCATTGAAACCAACAATAGAGATTTTAACTAAGTTACAAGAAAACTCAAAGAAACACCATGATGAAGTATTCACAAGGCTTTATCGCTATCTGCTCCGCCCTGATATTTATTCTATTTCTTACCAGCACCTCTACTCCAATGAAGGGGCTGGAACAAAAGGCGTGGATGAAGATACGGCGGATGGATTCAGCGAGGAGTATGTGGAGCGTATTATTGAAGCATTGAGAACGGAGACATACCGCCCGAAACCTGTACGGCGCAGCTATATCCAAAAATCGAATGGAAAAATGCGCCCGTTAGGCCTGCCAACATTTACGGACAAGCTGGTACAGGAAGTCATGCGAATGATTTTGGAGGCGGTCTATGAACCGGTTTTCTCGAATTACTCTCACGGATTTCGCCCCGGCAGAAGCTGTCACACAGCACTGTCCCAGCTCAAACACGAGTTTATCGGTGCGGGCTGGTTCGTTGAGGGCGATATAAAAGGCTGCTTTGACAACATCGACCATACGGTACTGATTGCTGTTATCGGCAGGAAAATCAAAGACGCCAGATTTCTGAAACTCATACGGCTGTTCTTAAAATCGGGCTACATGGAGGACTGGAAATACTACGGTACTTACAGCGGCTGTCCGCAGGGCGGCATTATTTCGCCAATCCTTGCGAACATCTATCTGAATGAGCTGGACAGCTACATCGAGGAATTGAAAAAGGAGTTTGACGTTAGAACGCCGTACAGAACCACTCCGGCATACCATGCGATTGAACGAAAGCGGGCAAATTTAAGGAGAAAGATAGACCGGCGTGAAGCTGGCCCGGAACGTGACTTGCTGATTGCGGAGTACAAAAAGCTAACCAGCGAATTGTATAAAACGCCAGCAAAGTTGTGTGATGATAAAAAGCTTAAATATGTTCGCTATGCGGATGATTTTCTGATTGCCGTCAACGGGAGCAAGCAGGATTGCGAATGGATAAAAGCGAAGCTCACGGAGTTCATCCAGAATACTCTGAAAATGGAGTTAAGCCAGGAAAAAACGCTGATTACCCATAGTAACACACCTGCGAGATTTCTCGGTTATGATGTGCGGGTACGCCGTGACCAGCAGGTAAAGCCGTGGAAGAAATGCAAACAGCGCACGATGAATAACACCGTGGAACTGCTTATCCCGCTTCAAGACAAGATTGAAAAGTTTCTGCTTTCAAAAGGCATTGTAAAGCAGAGAGCCGATAACGGAAAGCTGGAACCAACCAGCAGACTTTCCTTATTGCGCCACACAGATTTAGAGATTGTGACGGTATTTGACGCAGAACTGCGGGGAATTTGCAACTACTATCACCTCGCCAGCAACTACCGAAGCCTGAACTATTTCAGCTATCTCATGGAATATAGCTGTCTGAAAACACTGTCCGGCAAGCACCGCTGTAAACTGTCCAAGATTTATGACAAGTACCGCATTGGTGAAAAGCGTTGGGGTATCCCCTACGAAACAAAAGCCGGAAAGAAAGTCCGCCGACTCACGAAGTTTAACGAGATTGATGGTAAAAAGTGTGAGGACATTGAACCGAAGGTTATTACGATTGTAGCCAAAGGACGCACTACAATAGATGACCGTCTAAAGGCCAGAGTGTGCGAATTATGCAGCAGAACAGACGTAAAACTGGAAGTCCATCATGTGAACAAGGTGAAAAACCTGAAGGGAAAGGAACCTTGGGAGCAAGTGATGATAGCAAAGCGGCGCAAAACACTGGCGGTCTGCCATGACTGCCACCAGAAAATACATCATGGGTTCTAAAAGTTATTTTTGTAATGGAGCAAAGATGGCGAGCCGTGTGCATTGAGAGGTGCAAGCACGGTTCTGGGAGGGGTCTGCGCAGACCTACCGCAGAAATGCGGCAAGGCGGCGCTTTCCTACTCTACCCCATCAGCTACGCGAATTTGAACACAAATTACTGGCAGTCCCATTTCTACGCCTACGGGCGTTTACCATGATTGGAGGTATCTATGGCGGCAAGCAAAAGCCAAAAAATCCAGGCTGAGATCGAAAAGGTCAAGGCCAAAATCAACGAGCAGCAGGCCCGGCTCAAGGAGC
>CAJMOH010000100.1 GCA_905215055.1 uncultured bacterium | reverse complement strand
TTGTCAATCTCGTTGGAAAACTATATCTTTATCATGGGGAACTTTTTTCTCCCACTCTCTCCCTTCTGGAAGAAATTGCCGCCCGGCAGGAGCAGGGCAACGCCAAGCTCTATGAACTGAACACCGCCCTGGCGGATTTGAATGAGAAAGCCCACACCCTCCAGCGGCTCCACAATAAGGGATTCATCGAGGATGCCGACTTCCGGGAACAGAGCGATGCCCTGGCGTCCAAACGGAAGAAGCTGAGCGACCAGCGCACCCAGGCCATCCACGGCAGCAAGGCATTGGAAGCCCTGGACAAGCTGAGAGAATTACAGGACACACTGGCTGCCCTCCCGGAAATTCCCTGGGAATTCGACATGGACCTATTCGACCAGCTGGTAGAAAAAATCGTGCCCGTCAGCAATACAGAATTACTCTTCAAATTAAAGTGTGGGCTAGAACTCAAGGAGGTGATACCCCAGTGAGAAATCGAACCATTCCCTTCGGCTACCAGTATCAAAACGGCGTCCTGGCGGTGCACCCCCAGGAGAGCCAGACTGTCCGGGCCGTGTTCACGGCTTACCTCAGCGGCGAACCCCTCAGCAAGATCGCCGCCCACCTCACCGCCAAGCTGGTGGAGTACCTCCCGGGCTATTGGAAATGGGACAAAGCCAGGGTGAAACGCTTATTGGACAACGCCAATTACATAGGAAACGGGGAGTATCCTCCTATTATAAAGGAAAAGGACTTTCAGATGGCCCACCAGAAGAAAGACAGTGCCAACACCAACCGGCAGATTGCGGACGAGGACATCAAGCTGTTCAAGGGCCTGGCCCACTGCCACCACTGCGGCGGCATCATGGTGCGGCGGATGGACTCCCGCATGGAGCACCCTGTCACCTGGAAATGCCCAGCCTGTGACTACTTTCTTCCTCTGCCAGATGAGGAATTTAAACATAGAGTGTTCCTGCTCCAACAGCGCTTGGTGGCCAAGCCCCTGCTGACGGAAAAGGAAGAAGAAATCCCGGTCACCTCCATGGAGGCCAGGCGGCTCACCAACGAAATTTTCCGCAAGCTGGACAGCGGCGTTTACTCCGAGGACGAGCTGGTGAATTTAGCCCTGCAATGTGCGGCGAAAAACTATGAAGCGATCAGCAGCGCCCGACACATTACAGAACGGTTGACAGCGACTCTACTTCACGCAGGGCCGCTGTCAGCTTTTGATAGAGAACTGTTCCAGCGGACAGTTTCTGAAATACACCTCACACGGAAAGGGGAGATCCTCTTGAAGCTGCAAAACGGCGTGTTCATCGGGGAAGGTGACGCCCCGTGAAGTCCGCTGTCCCACGAGAGCCGAGAAAGGTCACCATCATCCCCGCCACCCCCAAGTCCATTGAACCAGGAAAATCCTCCCACCAGAAGCTGCGGGTGGCAGCCTACTGCCGGGTGAGCACTGACTCGGAAGAACAGATCAACAGCTATAAAAACCAGCTTGCCTACTACACCGAGAAAATCAACAGCAAGACAGAGTGGAAATTCGCCGGTATCTATGCCGATGAGGGGATCACCGGCACCAGCATGAAACACCGGGAGGACTTCAAGCGGATGCTCCGGGCCTGCCGCGAGGGGCGGATCGACCTGATATTATGTAAATCCGTCTCCCGGTTTGGTAGAAATTCCGTGGACGTCCTCCGCACCATCCGCGCCCTGCGGGAGCGGGGCATCGGCGTAATGTTCGAGAAGGAGGCTGTGGACACCCGAACCATGAACTCGGAGCTGATCCTGGCCTTCCACTCGGCATTCTCCCAATCCGAGTCAGAATCCATCAGCGGCAACGTCCGCCGGGGGCTGCGGAAAGCCTACGAGAACGGCACCATCCAAATCGGCCCCAACCTGTACGGGTTCCGCCGGGAGAAGGACGGCCCCGTGCTGATTGACGAGGAAAAGGCTGCTGTCATCCGTCAGATCGCTCAGTGGTTTCTGGACGGGGACAGCCTCCACACCATTGCGGACAAGCTGGCCCAGCGGCACATTCTCAGCCCAAAGGGGAAAGAGACTTGGAGCACCGCCACCCTGCGTTCCCTGCTCACCAATGAGAAGTACAAAGGGGACGCCCTCCTCCAAAAGACTTACCGCCCCAGCCTGTTCTCCGACCGGACGGTGCAGAACGACGGCGACCTGCCCAAGTATTATGTGGAGGGTGTGCTGCCCCGTATCCTGGAACCAGAGACATTCAATCGCATCCAAGAAGAACTGGCAAAGCGGAGTGCCAAGCGTCCCACTTCCGAAAAAGCCAAAACTCCCTTTGGCCGGTACAGCGGCAAATACGCCCTGTCCACCCTGGTGGTGTGCGGCCAGTGCGGGGCGCTGTACCGGCGGGTGACCTGGTACCGCAAGGGCGAAAAGCAAATCATGTGGCGCTGCGGCACCCGGCTGGACGGCAAAGCCAACTGCCCCGACTCGCCTACCATCGAGGAAACCATTCTTCAAGCCGCCGTGATGGAGGCCATCTCTCAACAATACATCCACAAGGACGAAGCCGTGGAAGTTACCATGCAGAGTATCCGCTCGGTGCTAACCCCGGAGACGGCGGACAGCGAGTACGCCATCCGCACCAAGATCAATGAACTGCAGAAGGAGAGAAAAGCCCTCCTAGCCAAAGCCCTTGCTGAGAACGATGACGGCAAGTACGACTTCCAGTTCACCCGGATCAAGCGGGAGTTGGAGCAGCTCCAAGCCCAGCTGGAGGGTGTCCAGGCGGTGCAAAAGACCCAGGCGGTGGACGAAGCCCGGATGGCGGAGATCGCCGCCCTGCTGGAGAATTTCAAGGAAAACGGCCTCACCTTTGACGACCTCCTGGTGCGCAAGGTAGTGGAGACGGTACGGGTGGAGTCGGCGGAGAAGCTGGAAATTACATTCAAGGATGGAAACCGGAGGGTGGTTGAATTGCCTGGGAGAAAGTGAACTCTCAGAGGTTGACATACCCACAGTTTCTTCGTATAATAATAGTGTCAGGTAGGCAACTACCTTAAAGTGGTCCGCTCCCGGTCATGCGGAATAGAAATAGGCCGTGAAAACGTTGTTCGCTCCCGGCTATGCGAATCACAAATAGGCCGTGGAAAAGTTTGAGCCTCTTGCTGTTGTGGCAAGAGGCTCCCTTCATATGAGGTGGTACTCCTATGGACATTTTATCCGGAAATCTATACTTCATTTCCAATGCGTTTTTTGAAAAAGTGAACGACCCTTCCTTGAAAATAAATTACCAGGAGACAAAGCGTCCCCACTACTTTGCCCTTTACGATGAGAAAACCAAGCTCTTCTGGATGGTTCCCTGCAGCTCTAAGGTGGCAAAATACAGGGGGATTATCCAGAAAAAGAAAGAGCGGCACAAGGCTGCCGATGCCATTCAAATCGTGAAGATTTTTGATAAGGAATCCGTGCTGCTGTTTCAGGATATGTTCCCCACGATCGCCAAATACATAGACGGGCAATACATCAAGGGCGGGCAAGCCGTGCGGATTGCTGACCCAAAAGTGATTGCGGAACTGGAAAAGGTCGCTCACAAAATTATCAATCTGCTGCACCGTGGGGTACGCTTCACCCCCACACAGCCCGATGTGCTCTACATCGAGCAGCTGATGCTGGCGGAAACCCAGGCAAAGGAGGGAAATCCCCATCAGCCAGAAAAATCATGAAATGGTGAACGGCAGGCTGCTCCGCACGGACAAGCAGTTTCGCCACCTAAAACAGCGGCAGCGGGAAACCATCAGCCAGTGGCTCTATGAAGGATACCGCCGCTGTTGGTTAAAGGCCGGCCATGAACCCCTCCCAAGGGACACCGGAAAGGTTGTGGCCGCCGTCATGGAAAAGATAGAAGCTGCCGGGATTTGGATTCCCGAGCAGGAAGTCCGCCAATACTTTTCCCGCAAAAAGTCTCATTTCTAAAACAGAATCGAGAGGGAACTGGACAGTCCTCCAGACCCACCCACCAAAAGCGCAGAAAGCTGAAAAGCTCTCTGCGCTTTTTTGTTATCCTCGATTCCAGAGCGCGAAGTTCGGCTTCGCGCTCTTTTCATTTCAATAAATCACAAGGGAGGTTTTCCATGCCAAATTACGTCAAGAACATTCTTTCCTTTGACGGCGACCAAGACCAGATCAGCCGTCTTTTCTCTACCATCCAGGGGGAAAATGGCCCCATGGATTTTGACAAGCTGATCCCCATGCCCTCGGAACTGGAGATAGAGTCTGGTTCGCGCACCGCTGCGGGCTTCAAGAAATATATGGAGTTTGTGGCGGATACCGGTTTACACACCGAGATGGAACCAGCCTACCTCGCCGCCCACCCGGAGATTGACCGGGAGGAATGGGACTTGGGGAAACAAGCGTATCAAAACATTCAGAAATACGGATGTCCAACCTGGTATGAGTGGCGCATTCAAAATTGGGGCACCAAGTGGAATGCCAGCGGTGCGGAAGTCTTGGATGGCCGGCTTTCCTTTCTGACAGCTTGGAACGCGCCGAAACAGATTCTGGAAAAGCTGTCACAGATGTTCCCCTCCATCACGATCCATCATGTTTGGGCCGATGAGGATATTGGATATAACTGCGGGAATCGCACCTATAAAAACGGGACTGTGACCCAGGAGTACATTCCCACGGGTCAGGAGGCGGTGGAACTTGGCTGCGACCTGTGGAATATTGACCCAGAGGAATTTTTAAGCGAGAGCCAGGAACCAGGCATGGGGATGACGTGAAATGGATTTAGAAGCCCAAGCAATCCGGCGCATTCATCTGGCTGCGGAACTGAGCGCCGCCTATTACCAGAAACCACTGCTATTGGCCTACTCCGGCGGCAAGGACAGCGAGGTCTGCTTAGAGCTGTGCCGGCGTGCACACATCCCACTGGAGGTCATCCACCACCTGACCACAGCGGACGCTCCGGAAACCATCTATCACGTTCGAAACGTGTTTCGTCAACTGGAGTTGGAGGGCATTGCCTGCGCTTTCCACAAACCCCTTTACCGAGGAAACCCCACCAGCATGTGGAGCTTGATTGTCCAGAAGGGCTGGCCACCCACCCGGAAACAGCGATACTGCTGCCAAGTTCTAAAAGAGAGCGGTGCGCCGCACCGGGCGGTGGTACTTGGCGTCCGGGCCGCGGAGAGTCAAAACAGGAAGGACTCCGCCGTGGCGGAGCAGCAGGGCAGCAGTCGCAGAGAGGTCCAACGCTTTGACTTCGACAACGGTGATGAACGGATTGTAGCCCCCTGCCAGCAGAAAGCCGAATCAAAACCACTAGTAAACTAGTGGTTTGCTCAGACCCCAGAGGGGTCAGTA
>CAJMOH010000099.1 GCA_905215055.1 uncultured bacterium | reverse complement strand
ACCCGCATCTTGAACCGACTAGAAATCCCCGCCCGGGGGTGGATTTAGTTCCACCGCTGGGCGGGGAGTTTTCCTTTTCTTTGTTTAGCGGCGCAGTTTTTGATGGGGGGTGACTCTCTTAATGCAGAGAAAAAGAAGAGGATTTCGAGGGGGTTCGGGGCTTAGCCCCGTGCTTCGTGCCAGGCGGACAACCGGGCGCTCTGCTTGCCCTGCTGAAAGCAGGAAACTGCCACAACCCCTATCCTGACACCGTAGAGAATGGCACTACACTGAGAAAATCTGGAATTCACGACACCCAGTTTGACGCCAAGGCCCCAAAACCGACCCCTAAAAATCGGAAAATTGACGCCTTGCAAAATTCCCGGAGTGGCCGGCTCTGCCGGCCACTGTGAGCCCGGGTAGGCGCCGCTCTTAGGCGCCTACCCTTTCACCTGCTTATTTTTCACACCCTCTTTCCACTGCTTAATGTTTGGGCAATGTACGCTGCCCTCAGTCCTCTCCAAACCCGTCCTCTGAGTGAAGAAAAAATCCGTTCTCTATCGAGGATGTCTTGTGCCTCAACTCGCTGCCCTTGCAGGCCCAGCTGGGCCTGTTTTTTCTTTTCTGCCTATCCTCAGTTTCCCTTGATTCCCCTCTCTCTGAACGGAGACTATACAGCTTTCTCTCATCTTGCGTTTTCCGCTTGCACTGGATTCGTCCACAACTGCCCCACCCGGCTCCAACAGGGCCGGTAACTCGTCTTGCTGGTGTCGTTTCCCTACTCGGCCCCCAAAACCGCACACAAGGCTGCACAGGGCCGAGTTTTGGTTTTCTCTCCAGAACGAGGTTACCCCTCCCCCTAAAGGGGGAGGGGCTGGGTTTTACTCAACTTGGAGTTGTTCGGCTTCTCTCGGCAGTTGCCTGTGGCAACTGCTGGTAACAAACGGGTCACGCTGGCTCAACAGGGCCGGTCTGGGGCTTCGCTGGTGTCGTTCCCCTACCCGGCCCTCAAAACCGCACACAGGCGCTCACAGGGCCGAGTTTGGTTTCACAGTCGTTTTCTGGTGTGCTTTTACTCTGGCAGTGACACCAAGTCCCGTTCCAGCTTGTAATTAACTGCTTCTTGGATAGGTCGGATGGAAAATCGCAGAGTGCCGTTTCGCACCTCGCCAGTTTTAGTTTTCACCTTTGTTGGTTCCACATCGATGAGGCGCTTTTCTTCTAGCTGCCTTATGTGCTTAGCAACCGTGTTGGCGCTCATCCCGGTGTACTGGCTAATGCGTCCGATACTGGGCCAACATTGGTGTGTTTTCCTGTCCTCGCAGAAAATTAAGTAGGCGTACGCTGTCATCTCCCCTGGGGAAAACCCCAGAGTGAAAATCTCATTGGGCAGAAGAAAAAATCTGCCTCCCTCCAACCATTTCGTGTAAGTATATTTTTAATTTTCGTGGCGTTTCCTCCCAAGTGATTTTTCAAAATTCTACACCTATGTTCCAACCTATGTCCATAGAGAAATCGAAGTTTACAGTTTGTTCACAGTATAATTTTGCATGCTGTCTCAAAGCTCACGCGGCGAACCCCTTTTCTTTGTTTACTGCTCTGCAATTTTTGAGGTGGCCCTGCCCTTTTTTGGGTAAGCAAAAGGCCGGGATTGCTCCCGGCCTCCGCATAAATATTCACTTAGCGTCTCTTACTTCGCAACGTTCAAATCGAAATTCGTGATGATACTGGCCGCCTGACCACGGGTAGTAGTGCCAGCAGGATCAATCAGGCCGGTAGCCTCGTGGCCGTTGATCAAGCCGCCGTTGGCCCAGCTCATGGCGGTTTCGGCCCAACCGCTGATGGCGAAAGCGTCCCCAAACTGGCTGAGGTCCCCTTCCAGGGTCAGGTCGTACTCTTTGTAGCTGGCGTAGTTGTACATCATCTGGGCGAACTCCTCCCGGGTCACGTTGGCGGTGGGGTCAAACAGCCCGTCGCCGATACCGGCAACCACGCCGGTCTGCTCGGCCCAGGTGATGGCCTTCACAGCCCAATCCCCCGCGTCAGCCGCGTCGGTGAAGGTGGTGTCGCCGGTGATAGCGGGCTGGCCCTCCAGGTTGTAGAGCACCTGGGCTGCCATGGCGCGGGTCAGGTTCACCTCCGGCTGGAAGGTGGTGGAGCTGGTGCCGGCCATCCTGTCGTTTTCGTAGACATACTGCACCGCCGCCAGGAACCAGTCATCGCTGTCCACATCGGTAAAGGGCAGGACAGTCAGGTCCTCGCTGCCCAGCTGGTACACCGCCACGGTGCCGGAGACCTCACAGGCGGCCAGCAGCAGGGGTTCCCCGTTGGGGCTGGAGGCGGCGTCTAGGAAAAGCAGGCCCTCTGGAGCCACATCGCCGCCGGTGACCCACTTATCCAGCTCCCCGTCCTCGTACTGTTCAGAACCTTCCACAGTGGTACCGAAGTCGCGGGTGTTCACGTAGTTGACGAAGGTGATGGCAGCCGGGTCGGTGACGTCGTAGACCATCACGCCGCCGTCCACGTTGTACTGGCCCGCGCTGTACCGGGCGATCTGGGTCAGGTTCAGCGCCGCCTGGCCGTTTTCATAGCCGCCGGTGGGAAGCCCCTGGGCGGAAGCCGCGTTACCCAACTGCGCTGCCCCCGCACAGCTGGACTATCCATGTACAGTATACAGGAAAGTTCCCGCGGGTTCAGGGGGGGCCAGGTGAAATGGAAGAAAAACATGTGTAAAGTCCTGCCTTTTTTCTCTGCCTACTCCCGTCTGGAATGGGAAAGACATTGCCCCAGGCAAAAGACTTTTCCGGGAAAAACCGGCTTTCCCAGCCCCTTCCCAGGGCAACCGCGTATTTAACACAATCCTAACTTGATTCTAACAGAGGCCTTGTTTCCCTTTTGGGAAAAATCCGGTACACTGGTGGCGATTGGGAATGCGGGTTTTTTATTTGAAAAAAGCCGGTTTTGACCCCGCTTTTTTCAAACCTGCCCCGTATTCTACCAGTAGGAAGGTCTGGTATTATGAATGAGGAACATGGGATTTTAGAACAAGTGTACGCGGCCAAGGAAAGCGTGCAGGCGGCAGATCAGCTCATTGGCGACTACCTCCCCTTCATCCGGGCGGAGACGGCGAAATTTTTGAAACGCCCTCCCGAGGAAGGGCGGGACGATGAGCTGAGCATCGCCATGATTGCCTTTCACGAGGCCATTGGCGGCTACGCCAAGCACAGGGGCTCTTTTTTAAAGTATGCCTCCATGCTCATCCGCAGCCGCCTGATTGACTACGCCCGCAAGGAGCGGCGCCACCGGCAGACGGTATCTTTAGACGCGCCCGCCGCCGGGGAGGAGAGCGCCCCTTTGGGGGAGACCCTGCCCGAAGAGCGGGACCACCCCGAGGAATCCGCCCACAGGCAGGCCACCCGGCAGGAGATTGAGGAGCTTTCCCGGCAGATGGAAAGCTTTGGCGTCAGTCTGTCCGATGTGGCGGACAACTGCCCCAAGCAGCAGCGCACGCTGCTGGCCTGCCGGAAAGCTTTGGCCTATGCCCGGGAGAACAGCTGGCTGCTGGAGGAGCTGGTGCAGGGGAAGAAGCTGCCCCTGGCGAAGCTCTCCGACGGCAGCGGCGTGGAGCGGAAAACCTTGGAGCGCCACCGGAAATACCTGGTGGCCTTGCTGCTGATTTACACCAACGGGTATGAAATCATCCGGGGGCATTTGGCCCAGGTGATGGAAGGAGGCGAAGCCCAGTGAGCTATCTGGTGATGGAATGCCGCAGAAGTTACGCGGTCCTGCTGGACCAAGAGGGGCGGTTTGTGAAGGCGGCCAACCTCCGCTATGAGGTGGGCCAAACCGTCTTGGACCCGGTACTGCTGGAGGAGCCCGCCCCCAGGCTGAAGCTTCTGCCCTGGATTGGCGGCGGGGCGGCGGGGCTGGCAGCGATAGCCGCCGCTTTGGTATTCGCCGTCATTTTACCCCTGTACCACCAGGCGGTGGATGTGTACTCCTCCATCTACCTCACCATCAACCCCCAGGTGCAGATGGATTTGAACCACGCCGGGGACGTGGTGGAGCTCACCGGCACCAACCGGGATGGCGTCCTGCTGCTGGAGGGGTATGACTACACCGGCAAGGACCGCCTGACCGTGGCGGACGAACTGGTGGACCGCGCCATTGATATGGGCTTTTTGGAGGACGGCGGCACGGTGAAATTCTCCATCGACACACCGGAGGAAAGCCTTTTCCAAGAGTATGGCATGGAACTGCGGGACGAGGTGACCCACCACCTGGAGGGCCGGGTGGCCGTGGAAGTGCAGGTGGTACACTACTCCCAGGAGGAGGTGGAGACCATGGCCCAGGCCACGCCAACAGTCACACCCACCCCCACGCCAGCGCCCACTCCCGCGCCCACTGCGACACCGGCTCCCACGGCTTCCCCAACGCCCACACCGGCGCCTACCGCCACACCGGCGCCCCAAGCCACTTATCAGGACACGGACTACGGCCCCGGCAGCGACGGCGTCACCGACTACGCCCCGCCTGCCCAGACACAGCCCCAAGTCCCCAGCGGGGATTCCGGCTATGACGGCGGCTCCAACTACGGCGGGAACTCCAACTATGGGGGAGATTCCGGCTACGATGACTAAACCAAGGCTCCCGCTTGCCGCGGGGGCCTTTTCCATGCCTGGAACTTTTTCCTTTTTTTGTTCCGCTACCCCGTTTTTCCCTCTCCGCCCCCGTATTCTACGGATGTAAGGCAAAACAAAGCCACACAAACGAGAGGAGAATCTACCATGAAAAGAAGAAAGATTTTAGCGGCGGCGTCTTCCCTGGCTGTTTTAGCGGCGGCCCTTCTCACCGGCTGCGGCGCCCAGCCCCAAGACGGCAGCGTCACGGCCGGTGTGCTCACCCTGCGGGTGAACCCGGAAATCGCAATCCACTACAACCAGTCCGCCAAGGTGGTGGCCCTGAAAGGGGATAACCAGGACGGCCGGGAGATTGTGGAAGCCTACCCCGACTACATCGGCAAGGACTGCGAAGTGGTGGTCCAGGAGCTGGTGGAGGAAATCCACGCGGCCGGTTACTTTGTAGAGGAAGTGGAGGGCCAGCCCCGCCGGGTGGTGCTGGAGCTGGACGATGACTCCCAGGAGCCCCGGGAGGACTTTTTAGAGGACATGAGCCGCAGCGCGCAGGACGCCCTGGAGGGGCTGTCCTTGGGCTCCGCCGTAATGGTGGAGGACGGCGGAGCTGCTGTGTCCCCCTCGCCCAAAGCGTCAGAAGCGCCGGTGGGAGCCAGCGACTACAACGACACGGACTACGGCCCCAACAACGACGGTGTCACCGACTACAACGACACGGACTACGGTCCTAACAACGACGGCGTCACCGACTACAACGACACGGACTACGGTCCTAACAACGACGGCGTCA
>CAJMOH010000098.1 GCA_905215055.1 uncultured bacterium | reverse complement strand
ACACCGCCCTTTCACGGCGGTAACACGAGTTCGATTCTCGTCCGGGTCACCAGAGAGCGCCGGGTCCCAGGTGGCCCGGGCTTTTCTTTTTTTATTACCCACAGAGTTTTTGGAGGGAATTTCCCATGATGAAAAAATTGACGGCGGCCCTTGGAGCGCTGGCCCTGGCGCTGACCCTTACCGCCTGCGGCAGTACTGTCGAGCAGCTGCCCACCCTGTCTCTGGAAACCTCTTCCACGGCCTCCGGCGTGGAAAGCGGCAGCCAGGAAACAGCCGAACCTCAAGAGGTGGCCGATACGGAATTTGAGGATTCTCTGACCGGGCTGTGCGATTTTCTGGAGGCCAACAGCGCCGTCACCGGCGACCCCACCGAGATGGCCTATGAGACCATTGGAGCTGTGGGGGGCTACCGCTACCGGTTCCTGCTGGGCGGCAGCACCGTGCAGGTGGAGGTTTACCAGTACGACTTGGAAAACCTGAACGAGCAGGGCCAGTCTGTTTTGGACAGCGTTCGGGACGCCGGGTCCTTCCACCTGCTGGATAAGGACGTGCCGGCCACTCTCAGCGCCAGCGGCAAGTATTTGCTGATCTACACCGACAGCAGCACCAGCGAAGCCAACACCCAGCAGCGGGAGCGAGTGACCCAGCTGTTTGTGAATTTTAAGGCTTGAAAAATTTCAGAGAGAGCGCAGGCTCCCGCGGATGAGCGGGGGCCTGCTTTTTCTTTTTTCCAGGCCCTTGATTTTAGCGCTTTATGGCGGTAGAATAGTTGCGTGATAAAACCAATGGCGGCAGGGCGGCAGACCCTGGGGTATGGGAATGCCGGGCGTGTCCCCGCCGGGAAAGGATGAGGGAAGTTGGATCAAAACGCGATGTTTGTGCGGCAGGCCCAGGTGGAGCGCACCCTGAAGGCCCTGGCGAAAAACAGAATCCCGGCGGTGTATGTACCCACCTGCCAGGAGGCGGTAAAAGCGGTGAAGGATATGCTTCAGCCCGGGGATGTGGTGACCTGCGGCGGCTCCATGACGCTGGCGGAGTCCGGTGTGCGGGACCTGCTGAAAAGCGGGGACTACCAGTTTTTGGATCGGGAAATTATGGACCCGGAGGAGGTGTACCGCCGCACCTTTTCCGCGGATGTGTTCCTGATGAGCGCCAACGCCATCACCGAGGAGGGACAGCTGTACAACGTGGACGGCAACGGCAACCGGGTGGCCGCGCTGATTTACGGCCCCAAGCGGGTGATTGTGGTGGCGGGGATCAACAAGCTGGTGCCCAATCTGGAGGCCGCCATTGCCCGGGTGAAATGTATGGCGGCTCCGGCCAACGGCGTCCGGCTGGAAACCCGCACCCCCTGCTCCCGGCTGGGCCGGTGCGCCTCCTGCCAGGGCGGGGAGACCGTGAACAGCATGACAGAGGGCTGCGCCTCGGAAAAGCGCATGTGCTGCCAATATGTGGTAACCGGCTATCAGCGGACGGACAGAATCCGGGTGGTGCTGGTGGGGGAAGAGCTGGGCTACTAAGGCTCTCCTTATAAAGAGAAAGGCCCAAGGGCCTTCCGTGAAGAATTTTTTGGAGCGGGGCCTGCGGGCTGCTTTCCTGCCGCCGCTCTGTTAAGGGAGTGTAAAATCTGTTTTGAATTTGTTAACCCGTTTGTCAACACGCTTGAAAAGCGGCCGGGGCTCCTATGAGATCGACATGGTCAACGGCCCCCTGCTGGGCAAGATTGTCCGCTTTGCCATTCCACTGGCCATTTCCGGCATTTTGCAGCTGCTGTTTAACGCGGCGGACATCATTGTGGTGGGGCAGTTTGTGGGCTCTCAGGCCCTGGCCGCGGTGGGCTCCACCAGCGCCCTGATCAACCTGATCGTCAACCTGTTCATCGGTCTTTCCGTAGGCACCAACGTGCTGGTGGCCCAGTATTACGGCGCCAGCGACACCAAGGCCCTGCGGGAAACCGTTCACACCTCTGTGCTGGCCAGCCTGATCTTTGGAGCCATCGTCATGGTGATCGGCATGGTCTTGGCGGCTCCCATGCTGGAGCTGATGGGTACCCCCCAGGAGGTGCTGGACCAGGCCTGCCTGTACATGCGGATCTACTTCATCGGCATGCCCGCCAGCATGCTCTATAACTTTGGCGCGGCCATTCTCCGGGCGGTGGGAGACACCCAGCGGCCCCTGTACTTTCTGTTCCTGGCCGGGGTGGTCAACGTGCTTTTGAACCTGTTCTTTGTCATCGTGCTCCACATGGGCGTGGAGGGCGTGGCCATTCCCACGGTGATCTCCCAGTGCGTGTCTGCCGGGCTGGTGCTGCTGTGCCTGGTGCGGTCTCACACGGCTTATCAGGTGGATCTGCGCCAGCTGCGCATCAAAAGGGACAAGCTGATGGGCATGGTGAAGATCGGCCTACCCGCCGGCATTCAGGGCTGCTCTTTCTCCATTTCCAACGTGCTGATTCAGTCCTCTATCAACTCCTTTGGGGCTGTGGCCATGGCGGGCAATACCGCCGCCTCCAACATCGAGGGCTTTGTCTCCACGGCCATGGACGCCTTTTCTCAGGCGGCCCTCAGCTTTACCGGCCAGAACATGGGCGCGGGCAAGCTGAAGCGCGTCAACCGGATTTTGCCCCTGTGCCTGCTTCTGGTGACAGGGGTGGGCCTGGCGCTGGGCATTGGGTCCTATCTGCTGGGCTCCCAGCTGCTGGGGATTTATTCCTCCGAGGCGGACGTCATCGCCTTTGGACTTAGGCGGATGTCGGTGGTCTGCATATTGGAGTGCTTTGGCGGCATGATGGGCGTTATGGTGGGTGTTCTGCGGGGCATGGGCTATTCCTTCATCCCCATGGCCATCACCATTGGCTTTGTGTGCGGGTTCCGGGTTATTTGGCTGTTTACCGTGTTTGCCCAGTGGCCCACCCTGGAGGTGCTGTACATGTCCTACCCCATCACCTGGGGCCTGGCGGCCTTTTTCGACGGGGTGTGCTATTTCCTTGTGCGGCGGCATCTGGGAAAAAAGCGGCGTCTTGCAAATGAGAGCAGGCCGTAATATAATTAGAAAATGCGAAATTGATGGAGAATTCCCCGGCGGCCTGCGGGAAGGGGCGCCGGGGAATCTCTCGAGGAAAAAATTGGAGGGTTAAGAGCAGTGAAATTACCGTTCCATCCAGGCGCGCGCCGAAGCTCCTTTGAGATTGACATGACCAACGGTCCCCTTGTGGGAAAGATCGTCCGGTTTGCTGTTCCTTTGGCTATTTCGGGCATTCTGCAGCTGCTGTTCAACGCGGCGGACATCATTGTGGTGGGTCAGTTTGTGGGACCCCAGGCCCTGGCCGCGGTGGGCTCCACCAGCGCCCTGATCCAGCTGATTGTCAACCTGTTTATCGGCCTTTCCATCGGCGTCAACGTGCTGGTGGCCCGGTATTACGGCGCGGGCCAGAGCAAGGACCTTCACGAGACGGTTCACACCGCGGTGCTGGTCAGCCTGATCTGCGGCGTCATCCTGATCTTTGTAGGCATTGCCCTGTCCCGTCCCCTGCTGGAGCTGATGGGTACTCCCGAGGACGTGGTGGACCAGGCTGTGCTGTACATGCGGATTTACTTCGCGGGCATGCCGGTGATGATGCTGTACAACTTTGGCTCGGCAATTCTGCGGGCGGTGGGAGATACCCAGCGGCCCCTGTACTTTCTGTTTATCGCGGGCGTTATCAATGTGATTTTGAACCTGTTCTTTGTCATTGTGTTCCACATGGGCGTGGAGGGCGTGGCCATTCCCACAGTGATCTCCCAATGCGTGTCCGCTGTGCTGGTGCTGCTGTGCCTGATGAAAAGCGAGGGCGTGTACCGGGTGGATCTGAAAAAGCTGACCATCCACAGGGACAAGCTGTGGCAGATGACCAAGATCGGCATTCCCGCGGGGATTCAAAGCGCCACCTTCTCCATCTCCAACGTACTGATTCAGTCCTCTATCAACTCCTTCGGCTCCATTGCCATGGCAGGCTCCACCGCCGGCGGCAACATTGAGGGCTTTGTCTGGACGGCTATGGACGCCTTTACCCAGTCCACCCTCAGCTTTACAGGGCAGAACTACGGCGCCAAGAAGTTCCACCGCATTGCCAAGGTGGTGTGGTATAACCTGATCCTGGTGACAGGCGTGGGCATTGTGCTGGGCGTGGGGGCCTATCTGCTGGGCCGTCCCCTGCTGAGCATCTATTCCTCCGATCCAGAAGTGATCGCCTACGGCCTGGAGCGGATGCTTTTGGTGTGCGTGCCTTACTTCACCTGCGGCATTATGAACATCTTTGTAGGCGCCATGCGGGGCCTTGGCTCGTCCCTGACGCCTATGGTGGTGTCCATCTTCGGCGTGTGCGTGCTGCGGGTGGTGTGGATTTACACCATTTTCCCTCTGGACAGAACCTTTACTATGCTGTTCTTGTCCTATCCCGTCACCTGGGTTGTCACCACGCTCATCGAAATTGTGTGCTTCCTTGTCATTCGCAAGCACGCGATTCAACGGGCCGGCGGCATGGCAGCGGACCGGGATTAAGCTTTCCCGTTGAGAAAAAGGCTCCAACCTCTGGAGGACGCCTGTCAAAGAGAAAACCGGCCGATGGCTGCAAGCCTGGGCCGGTTTTTTTAGTTTGATCCGTTCCTCTTGGGAAGAGGAGCCGCCGCGGGCATGTCCGCCGCTGGAGGAAGGGGAAGGGATCAGAGAAGGCGAATGGGAAAGAGCATGTAATTTGTTCCCGTTGCGGGACAGGTAAAATCCTGAACAGCCCCCGCCAGGGGAATTCCCTGGGACTTCATGAACTCCAGCACCTGAGAAAAGGTGGATTCCCCCTCCGACTGGACGCAGAGATACTCATAGCCGGGGATGGTCCACTTGGTCCACCCCTGGGGGGCCTGGGCGCCGTCCTCACATTCCACACCGGCCAGGTACAGCCCCTTGCTGAAATTGTCCTCCCAGGGCTTGAAAGAGCGGGAACAGTCGGACATGGCTCCCCAGAAGCCAACGGGCCGACCGGCCTCATCCCTTTTCGCCAGAGCCCGCACCTCGCTGAAATGGGCGTTGGCGTCTGCCCACAGCTTCTGAATAAAGCCCGGTCCGTCTGAGGTGGATCCCTCCCTGCCGATAACCGCAAAGGCGTCCTTTTTCCGTGTTTCAAGCCTCATGGGAGCTGCCCTCCGTTTCGCGTATTTGGATACCTTCAGTATACTCCCCGCCAGGAAAAAAGCAAGAGCGGCTTAAAACCGGACCTTGGCGGGAAACCTTTTACAGAGAAGAAAGACCGTCAGCCGCCAGCATAAAATAGACCATCAAATTGACCAGGAATACCACCAGAAGCTTCCACAGGGCCAGGGCGCATTTTTTGAAATCCACAAAGATCCCTCCTTGCTGTATCTATAAGAGTGAAGCGCGGGGTTTATGCCACTACCATTCCCAAAAAGAAATAAGGGCTATCCCCGGCAAATTCTGCCCGGAGCAGGAGAAGAACAAGAGAAGATCTAGTGCTGACGCGGAAAATATCCCCAAGATAAAGGGGAGGAAAAGAAAAATGAAAAAAATTGGAAAAAAGCGTTGACATTTGCGGATTGATATGGTATCATATCTGAGCGCTCGAGAGAGGGTACGAAAAAAGCGGGGAAGAAAAGGCTAAAAATCGAAACCTGAACGGTGAACGAAAAAGGCCGAAAAAAACCTGAAAAAGTGCTTGACAAACGAAATCGAGTGTGGTAAAATAATCAAGCGCTCGAGAG
>CAJMOH010000097.1 GCA_905215055.1 uncultured bacterium | reverse complement strand
TGCCCTCCTTTCCACAGATTCCGTCTTGCGGTTCTATGTACACAGAGGGTTCAGGGTCTCGCCTGCCGGCTCGGTCGGCGCTGAACGCTCCCCACCGGGGAGCAGCGCCCTCTGATTGAAGACCAGCCGCCTACCGTTTTCTGGCAGGCTCCCGCATGGTATTCCATGCAAATCCATCATAACAGAAAATGCGGCGCTTTGCAACCAGAATGCGCTGGTTTCTGCCTTGCCGTCCGCTCCCGGGGCTATCGCCTGCGGCGCGTGCGCCCCGTTCGCTGGTTTCTCTGGTGCAACGCTTTGCGTTGCCTTTAAGACCGAAGCTTTTTTGAAAAAAAGCTTCACCAAAAAACTTTACGCCGCTTCGCGGTTGCTCCTTTTTTTGTTTTCTGCTATACTATACATTTGAGCAAATGTACGTGGAGGTTTCTCTCTATGGCGATTCTCACTGTCAACAACATCTCCCTCAGCTTTGGCGAGGAATCTATTTTGGAACACGTTTCCTTCGAGCTTCAAAAGGGCCAGCGGGCTGGGCTGGTGGGCGTGAACGGCTCTGGCAAAACCTCTCTCTTTAAGGTCCTCACCGGAGAGTATGCCCCCGATTCCGGCTCGGTCACCCTCTCCAGGGACGCCGTGCTGGGCTATATGGAGCAGCACGTCTGCCGGGACCTGCAAAGGCCTGCCTTTGACGAGGTCCTCTCGGTGTTCGCGCCCCTCCTGCGCGTGGAGCGGGAGCTGGAGGACGTCACCGCCCTGCTGGCCCAGCAGCCCCAGGACCTGGACCGGCTGGTTCTGCGCCAGGCCGAGCTGACCGAGCGCTTTCAGGACGCCGGGGGCCTGACCTTCCGCTCCCGGGCCAGAAGCGCCCTGCTGGGCCTGGGCTTTACCCAGGAGCAGCTGTTTTTGCCCGTGGGGGTCCTCTCTGGGGGACAGAAGGCCAAGCTCCAGCTGGCGAAAATGCTCCTTTCTGGGGCCAGCCTCCTGCTGCTGGACGAGCCGACGAACCACCTGGACATCCAGGCCGTGGAGTGGCTGGAGGACTTTCTCAAATCCTACAACGGGGCGTATCTGGTGGTGTCCCATGACCGGTACTTTTTGGACAAGGTGACGGAAATTACCCTGGAGATGGACCACAAAACCATCACCTATTACAAGGGAAATTACAGCCGCTCCCTGGAGCTGCGGGCCGAGCACCGCCTGGCGATGGAGCGGGAGTATGAGAAAACCCAGCGGGAAATCCACCGGATTGAGGGCATCATCGAGCAGCAGCGGCGCTGGAACCAGGCCCGCAACTACGTCACCATTGCATCGAAGCAGAAGCAGATCGACCGGCTCTCCGCCACCCTGGAAAAGCCCCAGGAGGACCCGGCGGCCATCCGGTTTCAGTTTCACGCCAGCAGGCGCAGCGGGGACGACGTGCTGCTGGCCCAGGAGCTGGCCCTCTCCTTTGGGGGAGAGCCGCTGTTCCAGCACGCCAGCCTGGACATCAAGCGGGGCGAGCGGGTGTTTCTCATCGGCCCCAACGGCTGCGGGAAAACCACCCTGCTGCGGCTGCTGCTGGGGCAGCTGGCGCCCAGCGAAGGGCTGGTCCGGCTGGGAACCGGGGTGGAGCTGGGCTATTACGAGCAGAGCCAGCAAAGCCTCCACGACGGGAAAACGGTGATGGACGAGATTTGGGACGAGCATCCCCAGATGACCCAGACCCAGGTGCGCAACGCCCTGGCGGTGTTCCTGTTCACCGGGGAGGACGTGTTTAAGGGGGTGGGCACCCTCTCCGGCGGGGAGCGGGCCAGGGTGCTGCTGCTAAAGCTGATGCTCTCTAAGGCAAACCTGCTGCTGCTGGACGAGCCCACCAACCACCTGGACATCACCTCCCGGGAGGCGCTGGAGGAGGCCCTCTCCGGCTATGACGGGACGCTGCTGGTGGTCAGCCACGACCGGTATCTGATCAACAAGCTGGCGGACAAGGTGGTGCTCCTCACCCCCCAGGGCACCCGGACCTATCTGGGGAACTACGACGCCTATCTGGAAGAAAAAGAAAAGGAACAGGCCGCGGACGTGCGTTTGCCTCTCGATCAAGCGCGGCCCTTAGCCGCCGCTCCAGGGCGCGAATCGTCCAGTCCGGTCACGGACCGCGAAGAGACAGCGGAGGCACTCCGCCGCGAAGAGACAGCGGGGGCACTGAGCTATAAGGAGCGGAAAGCCCGGGAGAGCGAGCTGCGGAAGAAGCGTGGGGCCTTGCGGCGGCTGGAGGGTGCGATTGAGGAGAACGAGGAGCGTCAGCGGGCGCTGGAGGAGCAGCTGCAGGCGGCCGCGACGGACTATCAGCGGGTGACGGAGCTGAGCGAGGAGTTGAACCAGGCCCGGCAGGAAGGGGAGCGGCTGTTGGAGGAGTGGGCAACCCTGAGCGGGGAATTGGAGGGAGAGTAGCAGGATGCCTGAAGGGGGAGAATGATGGGGGAAATCTGGATGCTGTGGATATTTCTCGTTCTCTTGGGAGCGGCAGGACTGGCAGGTCTGGCGGCAGGAGAGATCACACATAAAAAGCGGCTGCGCCAACGAGTGCTGGAGCAATTTGGCAAGCGCCCGGCTGAGGAATATCTCCTGGAGAAAATCCCCGCTTTCGCTGATTTGGACGGAGAACTGCCAGTGGACTCCCTCACTTGGGAGGATTTGGACATGGACCAGGTGTTTCGGCGGGTGAACGGTTGTCAGAGCGCTGTGGGAGAGCAGGTTCTCTATTGGCAGCTTCACCGGCTGAAGCTGCTTCCCTGCTGGGAAGAGTTTTTGGATCACCTGGAAAAAAACCAGAAGGAGCGGGAAGCCTTGGGGCTGCTGTTGGCTCGGCTGGGAAAGCGGCGCAGCCACTATGGGCTGCCGGACTTTCTGTTTTGTCCGGTAGAAGTCCCCTTGTTTTTGGGAGGGCTTTATCCCTTGTTTGCCCTTCTGCCCTTGGGAGGAGCTTTGCTGCTGCTCTGGAATCTGTGGGTGGGCGGCTGTGTGATCCTCCTTTCTTTGGGGTGGAATTTGGCGCTTTACTATCTGGGGAAAAGCAGGGTGCAGGGAGATTTGGAAGAAATGCGTTCCTTTTCTGCCCTGCTGTGGACCGCTCAAGCCTTGGCGAAGGCCTGCACGTTTTCTCCTCTGCGCAAAAGGCTGACCCAGGGGATGGAATGCTTCCGGGGACTTAGGGGCAGACTGGCAGTTTTGGGACCGAGAGGCTCTTCCGATTTGGAACTGATGGGAGAGTATTTCCACATTCTCACCCTTCGGGATCTGCGCCTGTACCGTAAAGCGTTACGGCTGATTAAGGCCCATCCCCAGGAGCTGCGAGTCCTTTTCGAGACCGTGGGTTTGATGGATGCCGCCATTGCTACCCTGTCCCTTCGCGTCAGCCTGCCCGCGTGGTGCCGTCCCACTTACCGGGAGGATTCCGCCTGTGAGTTTGCAGGACTGTTTCATCCGCTCCTTGCCAATCCTGTGCCAAACAGCGGCAGGCTGGAAAAGGATGTACTGCTCACCGGTTCGAACGCGTCGGGAAAATCCACCTTTCTCAAAGCCCTGGCGGTAAACGCTATTTTGGGACAAAGCCTGGCTACTTGCGCGGCGGAGGAGGATTGCTTCCGACCGGGACAGGTGGTCACTTCTATGGCGGTGCGGGACGACATAACCACGGGAGAAAGTTATTTTATGGCGGAGGTCCGCTCTCTCAAGCGTTTGACAGACGCCGCCAGAACAGGCTCCTGCCTGTTGTTTATTGACGAAATCCTGAAGGGAACCAATACAGTGGAACGTTTGGCTGCTTCGCAAGCGGTGCTGGAAGAGCTTCACCGGCGGGATTGTTTTTGTGTGGCGGCCACCCACGACCTGGAGCTGACCCAACGCTTGTCCGGGATTTTTCACTGTTACCACTTTCAGGAGGAATTTACCGGCGAGGGAATTGTATTCGATTACAAGCTGCGTCCCGGTCCCTCTCATACGCAAAACGCCATCCGGCTGCTGGATGTACTGGGATTTTCTCAGACCACAGTCCGTCGGGCAGAAGAACTGGCGGGAAAAGGAGAACACACCTTATGACTTTCAAAATCATCACCCTTGGCTGCAAGGTCAATCAATATGAGTCCCAGGCCATGACCCAGGCCCTTCTCGCCGCCGGGTTCGCCCCCGCCCTCCCCGGGGAGCCAGCCGGGCTGGTGGTGGTCAACTCCTGCACCGTCACCGCCCAGAGTGACCACAAGGTCCGCCAGGCCCTTCGCCGCGCCCGCCGGGAAAACCCCCAGGCCGTCACCGTCCTCACCGGCTGCATGCCCCAGGCCTTCCCCGACGCCGCCGCCCTCACCGGCGCGGACATCGTGCTGGGCAATACCAACCGGAAAAGTTTGGTCCCTCATGTCCAGGAGTTCCTGGCCTCCCGCAAGCGCTGTGTGGACGTGGTTCCACACGTCTCTGGAGAGCCTTTCGAGGCTTTGCGGGTGGAGGAGTTTCACGGCCGCACCCGGGCCTTTTTGAAAATTCAGGACGGTTGCGACCGGTTCTGCGCCTACTGCATCATCCCCTACGCCCGGGGGCGGGCCAGGTCCAAGCCCCTGGCGGACGTGGCGGAGGAGGCCGCGCGCCTGGGCCGGGCCGGGTATAAGGAGGTGGTGCTCACGGGCATCAACCTGCCCGCCTACGGCAAGGACCTGGGCCTGCACCTGTGCGACGCGGTGGAGGCCGTCTGCCAGGCCCCGGGGGTGGAGCGGGTGCGCCTTGGCTCTCTGGAGCCGGAGCAGCTCACCCCAGAGGTGATCGGCCGCATGGCCCGGCAGGAGAAGCTGTGCCCCCAGTTTCACCTCAGCCTGCAATCTGGGTGCGGGGCCACCCTGCGCCGGATGAACCGCCACTACACCCCGGAGGAGTACGAGGAGATTGTGGAGAATTTGCGGTCCGCTTTTCCGGACTGTGCCATCACCACCGACGTGATGGTGGGCTTTGCCGGAGAGACGGAGGAGGAGTTTGGGGAGAGCCTTGCGTTTGTCCGAAAAATCGGACTGGCAAAGGCCCATGTGTTCGCCTATTCCCAGCGACCGGGGACCCGTGCCTGGGGGATGGAGGGGCAGGTGTCCCGCCGGGAGAAGGAGCGCCGCAGCGCGCTGATGATTCAGGCGGCGAAGGAAGGGCAGCAGGCCTTTTTGCGGGGGCAGCTGGGCCGTGAGGAGGATGTGCTGTTCGAGCAGCAAAAGGCGCCAGGCGTGTGGGAGGGGTATACGCGAAACTATACCCATGTGCTGCTGGAAAGCGAGGAGGACCTGGCGGGGCAGGTGCGGCAGGTGCGGCTGGTGGAGGTGCAAGGGGAAAGCATGGTCGCCGAAGGCGAGTAAAGTTTTTAGTCAAGTTTTTTTCAAAAAACTTGCGGTTGGTAAGGCGGAGCCTTACGGCCTGCACCGGCGTAAGCCGGGGGAAGAAAGCCAGCGAGCGGGGCGCACGCGCCGCAGGCGATAGCCCCGGGAGCGGCCGCTGAGGCAGAAACCTGCGCGTTTCAGTTGCAAAGCGCCGCATTTTCTGTTATGATGGTGTTGCATGGAATACCATGCGGGAGTCTGCCAGAAAACGGTAGGCGGCTGGCCTTCAATCAGAGGGCCTGAACCCTCTGTGTACATAGAACCGCAAGACGGAATCTGTGGAAAGGAGGGCAGCTTATGAGTGATTTTGAGATGCTCTCCATTGTGTTGATGATTCTTGCAATCATTGTCACGTTGGTAATTGCATACGTTCAAGACACGAAAAAGTAGTCGCCCCGGCTAAGGAAAACGACTACTTTTTCAAAAAGTACTAAATTTTCTTGGGCCAGCCGTCTTACCGGCAGGCTCTCTTTTTCTATCTCTAGTATACTTGA
>CAJMOH010000096.1 GCA_905215055.1 uncultured bacterium | reverse complement strand
AGCCCGGCGACCCTTGGGAGCCTGCGCGGAGAAAACCCTGCTGGCAGGGAAGGAGAAAATCCTGGAAAAGCCAGCAGCGCGGGGAACGCTTTTTCCCGCCCCCGCACAGCCCGGCGACCTTTGGGAGCCTGCGCGGAGAAAACCCTGCTGGCAGGGAAGGAGGGGTTCGATGAAGCTTCTCAAAAAGCACTGGGACTGGTTCGCCCAGCGAATCGCCCGGGACCGGCTGGACTCCACAGCGGCCCACGGCGCCTTTTTTCTGCTGATTTCCTTTCTGCCCTTTGTGGCCTTTTTGCTGACGCTGATGCAGAGAATCCACTTTTCCGACGGCCCCACCCTGATTGAAGCGGCGCTGCAAGCCTTTCCAGACAGCGTGGCCTCCTACCTGGAAGCCCTGCTGCCCACCCCCATTCAATCCACGGGGATGCTGCCCGTCACCCTGATCGCCGCGGTGTGGTCCTCCTCCATGGGGATGCTGGCCGTCATCAAGGGGCTGGACCAGATCTATCAGGTGCCGGAAACCCGGGGCTACGTCCGCCTGCGGATTGTGGCGGTGGTGTATGTGATTCTCTTTGCCGCCGTGCTGATTGTGGCCGCCGCCCTGCTGGTGTTCGGAACCACCATTTACCGGTTCCTGCTGGACCACTCTCCCCTGCTGGCCACCATTCTCATTCACTTCAAGGCCCTGACGGGGTTTGTTCTGCTGCTTCTCTTTTTCACCCTGCTGTACAGCGGGGTGCCGCGCCGCCGGACAAAGTTCCTGCACAACCTGGCGGGAGCGGCCTTTACCGCAGCGGGCTGGGTGCTGTTTTCCACCTTCTTCTCGGTCTTTGTGGAAAACTTCTCCAACTTCTCCATTTACGGCAGTCTGGCCACCCTGGTTATTTTGATGTTCTGGCTGTTCTTCTGCATGTACATCATGTTCCTGGGAGCCGAGGTGAGCATGTGGCTGGAGACCAGCGGCATTGGCACGGATTTGAAAGACCTGAAGAAAACATGGAAAAAGCGCCGGATCCGAAAGCTCCGGCACAGCCCTGAAAAAAACTCGGAAAAGGAGTGAAGCCCCTTGGCTGCCTTCACACCGGACCTTGACCGGCTGAAAGACCTGTACGACCACTATGGGGCCGGCCTGTTTGCCCTGTGCTTTTTGCAGGGAGGCCGGCCCGCCTATGCCTGGAGCCTGATGGTGTCCTCCCTGTGCGAAACGGCCTCCGGCCCTAAGCCCTGGAGGCTGGCCTGCTCGGGAAGAGAGGGCTTTCTGCGGGTGGGCTACTTAAACTGCCTGGACGCCTCCCTGCGCCGCCCCAAGCGCCTGAAAAAGAAAAAGGACTCTCCTCTGGCGGAAGGCCCCAGGCTCTCCCTGCCCTTTTCCCTGACAGATCCCCTGCGGGAGATCATGAAGCTGCGGCTCCCCCTGCGGACGGCCCTGCTCTGCCGGGAGGGACTCGGCTTCTCCTGGGAGGAAACCGCCCGGCTGATGGGTACCTCTCCCGCCCGGTGCCAGCGGCTTTATGAAGCCGCCTTGAAAAAGGCCGGCATCACCCCGGCCCAGGCCAAGGCAAACCTGGAGGCCCTGTCCCCCGGCCAGGACGCCCTTCTCCCCGTGTGGGAGGAATTTCTCTCCCAGCGGGGACAGGCGGGCTTTGCCGCCCGCCAGCGTTACCGCCGGGTCCGCCGGACCATGGACGCCGCCATGCCCTACCTGGCCCTGGGAGTGGTGGCCGTCTGCGCGGCGGCCTTTCTGGGGGTGGAGTACGGCTGGTTCGGCGCGCCCTACACCCCCACCCAGCCCATTGAGGGCGTTATCACCCAAGAGGGCTACGACGGGGACTCCGCCGTGTCCCCGCCCATTGAGACCGGGGACGTGTCTGTGTTCGTGCCGGAGGAGGGGGGCTTTGCGGAGTACATCGTCCACAACACCCCTTACAGCCCGGAGGACATTCTCCGGCAGATGGTGTACCTGGGCGGCGCGCCCCAGGGAACCACCCTGCTCTCCGCCAATTTGGACAGCGGCGGCACCGAATCCAGCGATGGCAGCACCGTTACATACACCCTGGGGGACACCCTTTCCCTGACTCTGGAATTTTCCCAGGAGGCGGCCTCCCTGTCCGGGGAGAAGGGGGAGCGGACGCTCCAGGCCATGGCCGCCACTTTCGCCGCCTACACCCAGGGCCTGGACCGGCTGTCCTTCCGCTGCCAGGGAGAAGAGCTGACGGTAAACGGAAAAACCGCCCAGGATTTCCTGGACGGCCAGCTGACCATCACCCGCACCGCCGAGACGGATTACCGGGAGTGAGAAGCCGCCGCCTTTATATGGAAAGGAGCCTGCTATGAAACAGAAAAAGCTCTTAGTCATCGACGGCCAGGGAGGGCGCATGGGCGCTGCCCTGGTGAGCCAGTGCAAGGCCGCGGGGCTTGGGGTTCAGATCATCGCGGTGGGGGCCAACTCCGCCGCCACCGCCGCCATGCTGAAGGCCGGGGCCGACGCCGCCGCCACCGGGGAAAACCCCGTGGTGGTCAACGCCCGGGACGCCGACGTGATCTGCGGGCCAATGGGCATTCTCACCGCCAACGCCCTGTGGGGGGAGATCACCCCGGCCATGGCCGCGGCGGTCAGCGAAAGCCCGGCCCAGAAAATCCTGATCCCCGTCAACCGCTGCTCGGTAACGGTGGTGGGGGTGCTGGAGCAGTCCCTGGGAGATTACGTCCGGCTGGCGGTGGAGGCTGCCAAGGCCCGTCTGGCGGAGGACTGAAAAAATCTTCCCAGGAGCTGTAACATTTTGGCTGCCGGGCCGTCTAATCTATATGAAAAAGGAGAACCGCAGGCGGAAGGCTTGCGGTTTTCTGCGTTTTATGGTTTAATGATGTGTAACGAAGGGCAAACGAAAACGCTTTTCCGCCGCTTCGCGGTATTTCTTTGGAAGGAAATCGGTTATGGAACTTTGGGACTTATACGACGAGCACCGCGCCCCTCTGGGCCGCACCCACCAGCGGGGTCTGCCTCTTGCCCCGGGGGAATACCATCTGGCGGTGATCGTGGTGATCGTAAACAGCCGGGGCGAGGTGCTGCTCACCCGGCGCTCCCCGGAGAAGGCGGTCTGTCCCGGCTGGTGGGAAAACACCGGCGGCGCGGTGCAGGCCGGGGAGACCTCCCGCCAGGCCATCCTGCGGGAGCTGGAGGAGGAAACAGGCCTTGCCCCCCGCCCGGAGGAGCTGACCCTTCTGCTTCAGGAGGACTGCCGGGAGGGCACCCACTTTGACATTTATGCCCTCACCTGGGAGGGGGAACCGGAGGACATCCGCCTCCAGGCCGGGGAGACCGACGCCGCCCGGTGGATGCCTCTGGCGGAATGGGAGCAAGCAGCCGGAATGGAGGGCACCCTCTGCCCCGCCCAGCGGGAACCATACAAGCAAGAGCTGTACCGCCGCATTGCCCTGTATGTGCGGGGCCGGCGGGAATTTTAACAGTCACATCACTCACAGTATAAGGAGAGAATACAAATGGCATACAAGGTTGGAATGGTCAGCCTGGGCTGCGCCAAAAACCAGGTGGACGGCGAGGTGCTGATGGCCTCCCTGCGGGACGGGGGCTTTGTCCCGGTGGACGACGCCGCCATGGCGGACATCGCCATTGTCAACACCTGCGGCTTTATCGAAAGCGCCAAGCGGGAGTCCATTGAGGAGATCCTGGAGCTGGCCCAGCTGAAGAAAGAGGGAAAAATCAAAAAGCTGGTGGTCACCGGCTGCCTGTCCCAGCGGTATCAGACCGAGATGCACAAGGAGCTGCCCGAGGTGGACGCGGTCATTGGCATTGGCGCCAACGGGGACATTGCCCAGCTGCTCACCCGGATGATGGACGAGGACCAGTATGTAGAGTCCTTCCCGGACAAGGGAAAAATGCCCCTGTGCGGCCAGCGGGTGCTGACCACCCCCAGCTATTTCGCCTATGTAAAGATTGCCGAGGGCTGCGACAACCGGTGCTCCTACTGCGCCATCCCTCTCATCCGGGGAGGCTACCGCAGCCGGACCATGGAGAGCATTGAGGAGGAGTGCCGGGCCTTGGCGGCAAACGGCGCCAAGGAGCTGATCCTTATCGCTCAGGACACCTCCCGCTATGGCATTGACCTGTACGGGGAATACTCTTTGGCCAAGCTGATGGAGCGCCTGTGCCGCATTGAGGGCCTGCGCTGGCTGCGGGTGCTGTACTGCTATCCCGACTCGATCACCGACGAGCTGCTGGAGGTGATGGCCCGAGAGGAGAAAATTGTCCCCTATATCGACCTGCCTCTCCAGCACGCCTCCGGCAAGATTTTAAAGGCCATGAACCGCCGGGGGGACCGGCAGAGCCTGACCGCCCTGATGAGGCGCATCCGGGAGAAGGTGCCGGGGGTGGTGCTGCGCACCACCTTTATCACCGGCTTCCCCGGGGAGACCGAGGAGGACTTTACCGAACTTGCGGAGTTTGCCCGGGACGTTCGCTTTGAGCGCATGGGCTGCTTTGCCTACTCTCAGGAGGAGGACACTCCCGCCGCCCTGCTGCCCGATCAGATTGAGGACGAGGTAAAGCAGCGCCGGGCGGAGATCCTGATGGATGGTCAAATGCGGATTATGGAGGAGCAGGGGGAGGAGCTGCTGGGCCAGACCCTGGAGGTGCTGGTAGAGGGCTTTGACCGCTACGCCGAATGCTGGTTTGGCCGCAGCTATCGGGACGCCCCGGACATTGACGGCAAGGTGTTTTTCGTCACAGAGGGAAAGCGGCCCCGGCTGGGCAGCTTTGTCAAGGTGAAAATCAACGAGTGCATGGACGCTGACCTGGCCGGCGAGCTGGTGGAATAAAACAGGGAGGGAAGCATATGAATCTACCCAACAAGCTGACCATCCTGCGGATTGTGATGGTACCCTTTTTCGTGTTCTTCCTGCTGGCGGATTTTGTGCCTCACCGGTATCTCTTTGCCCTGCTGCTGTTCTGTGCCGCCTCCTACACCGACCACCTGGACGGCAAAATTGCCCGGCGGGACAACCTGATTACCAACTTTGGCAAGCTGATGGACCCCCTGGCGGACAAGATCCTGGTGATGAGCGCCCTGATCTGCCTGGTCAAGCTGGACCTGGCCTCCACGGTGTGCGTGCTGCTGATTATGATCCGGGAGTTTGCCATCACCTCCATCCGGCTGCTGGCGGTGGAGCAGGGCCGGGTGATTGCCGCCAACAGCTGGGGCAAGCTGAAAACCGTCTCCCAAATGGCGGCCATCATCGCCATTCTGCTGATGCAGTACATCGGGAGCTTTCTTCCCGCCGCCCTTCCGGGGCTGACTGCCGCGGGCCACATTCTCATCCTCATCGCCACCTTCTTCACGGTGGTGTCCGGGGTGATTTACATCAAGGATAACCGGGACGTGGTAAAGGGATAACCACCAACAAAAGGCTGTTGCAATGCTGCAACAGCCTTTTCTTGTTTGTCCCCGCAAATCCAGCGCCGCGAACGCGCGCTATCGCCCTGTACAAGCGCGGCGCAAGCCGCCGGTGCGTGCCCGCACGGGGCATGCCGGCTTTTTGCCTGCGGCAAAACCGGAAAAGCCCCCGCAAAACTAGCGGCGCGGACGTGAAGGACCAGTTCGATCAAGCGCGGCGCAAGTCGCCGGTGCGTGCCCGCACGGGGCATGCCGGCTTTTTGCCTGCGGCAAAGCCGGAAAGGTCCCCGCAAATCCAGCGCCGCGGACGTGAGGGATCGGTTCAATCAAGCGCGGCGCAAGCCGCCGGTGCGTGCCCGCACGGGGCATGCCGGCTTTTTGCCTGCGGCAAAGCCGGAAAGGTCCCCGCAAATCCAGCGCCGCGGACGTGAGGGATCGGTTCAATCAAGCGCGGCGCAAGCCGCCGGTGCGTGCCCGCACGGGGCATGCCGGCTTTTTGCCTGCGGCAAAGCCGGAAA
>CAJMOH010000095.1 GCA_905215055.1 uncultured bacterium | reverse complement strand
TGGCTCAGGCTCAGTTTCAGGAGATTGAAGCCACCCAGCGCTACAATCAGCAAAAGATGCTGGCCGCGTTTATTCAAGCCGGGGTCAGTGAGAGCCACTTTGTGGGCAGCACCGGCTATGGCTACGGCGACCGGGGCCGGGATGTTCTGGACCAGGTCTATGCCTATGCCTTTGGCGCGGAGGACGCCCTGGTGCGCCATAATTTTGTCAGCGGCACCCACACTCTCACTGTGGCGTTGTTTGGCATGCTGCGGCCCGGTGACAAGATGCTCTGTGTCACCGGCACCCCTTACGATACCATTCAAGGGGTCATTGGCATGGCGGGCCGGGAGGAGCCAGGTTCCTTAAAGGACTTTGGCATTGAGTATGAGGAGCTGGACCTTCGTCCCGACGGCACCCCCGACCTGGAGGCGATGGAACAGCGGATCACCCCAGAGTACAAGATGATCTACATCCAGCGCTCCCGGGGATACAGCCTGCGCCCCTCTCTGCGGGTAAAGGATATTGCGCCCATTGTGGAAATCGCCAAGCGCAAGGCGCCCCAGGCCATCGTCATGGTGGACAACTGCTACGGCGAGTTTGTGGAGCGGGAAGAGCCTCTGGCCGTGGGAGCGGACATCATTGCGGGCTCCCTTATCAAAAATCCAGGCGGCGGAATTGCCCCCACCGGCGGCTACATCGCCGGACGCCGCGATCTGGTGGAGCTGTGCTCCTACCGGCTGACCACCCCTGGCACGGGCCGGGAGCTGGGCTGCACTTTGGGCAATAACCGAGAGCTGTTTATGGGGGCCTTCCATGCCCCCCATGTGGCGGGAGAAGCCCTGAAAACCGCGGTGTTTGCCTCGGCGCTGTTTTCGCAGTTGGGCTTTGGCGTCACTCCCACGGTAGAGGAGAAACGGGGCGACATCATCCAGGTGATGCTTCTGGAGAAGCCTGAAAATTTGATCGCCTTCTGCAAGGGCGTGCAAAAGGGCGCGCCGGTGGATTCCTTTGTGGTACCCGAGCCCAGCGATATGCCCGGCTATGACAGTCAGGTGATTATGGCGGCAGGGGCCTTTACTCTTGGCTCCTCCATTGAGCTTTCTGCGGACGCGCCCCTTCGGGAGCCTTACGCCGCGTGGATGCAGGGAGGGCTCAACTATCACAGCGGACAGCTGGGCATGCTGCTGGCCGCCCAGGAGATGGTCAGCGAGGGTCTGATCCAGCTGAAATAAAACGGGGGGGGGAACCCCAACAAAAAAGCCGCCAGGTGAGGAGCCCGGCGGCTTTCTTTGTGGCAGAATGAATTAGAGGCGCTTCCCGTTGACCCAGAGCAGGGAAGGGTCGATGTGCCTGGTGTCCCGAGAGCCGGTGCGGGCCATCGCGGCGGCCAGCTCTCCGGTGATGTCCTGGAGCGTTTGGCGGCAGCCCTCCGCGCCCTGCTGCTGAATGGGTGGCATCAGCACCCGGCCCACACATACAGCGTCGGCGCCCAGAGCCAGGGCTTTGAACACGTCCATGCCGTTTTCGAAGGAACCGTCCACAAAGACGGGAATTTTTCCCTTGACGGTTTTCACAATCTCCGGGAGGACCATCAGAGCCGGCACAGCGGAGGCCATGATTCCGTGGTGGTGGGAGACCAGAATGCCGCCCACGCCGGCGTCCAGGCATTTTTGAGCGTCCTGGGCGCTGAGTACCCCTTTGATCAGGAAGGGCAGCTTGGTCCGTTTGCAGTAGGAGGCAATCTCCTCCAAGGTCTGGGGACGCATGGGGTTTCCCAGCACATTGTCCGGCTGGCCCTGCCCGTTAAAGCTGTGATCGATGTCCATGCCCACGGCAACGGCTCCCAGCTTCTCCGCCTGCTCTATGCGGGAGAATATCTCCGCTTTGTCCGCGTAAGGCTTGATGATTCGCACCAGGGGCGCGCCGGTTTTGGCGATTTCCCCGTACTGCTCCAGACTGGTCATACCTACCCAGGTGAGGGCGTCGGCCTCAGAGGCACCCTGGGCCATTTGCACCATGCCGTCCCCGTCCTTCCCCTTGATGTGGGACAGGGCGGCCGTCATAACCGGGGTGGAAAATTTCCTGCCAAACAGCTCCACAGAGGTGTCCGGCACTACGGCGTCAATGTAGCGGGTTTCCACCAAAATCCGGTCAAAATAGGATTCCGTAATGGGATTGGAATCCGTGGGCTTTCTGCGTTGGTTTTCCATAAAGACAACTCCTTCCACGGCAAAAGCTTGCCTGTCCCTAGTATAAGGCACGAGAGGACAACCCGTCAATCGCGGAGTTTGTAAACATCTTTGGAATGCCCGCAGCCTGGGCAGCCGGAGCAGCTCCCGCCGCAGCCCTTTCCTTTCCGAATGTGCTTCAAAGCGAAAAAGAGGGCAGCTGCCAGCAGCAGGCAGAGAATGACAGTGAGTATGGTTCCCATGGAGAGCGCCTCACACAAGCAGCAGGCCGATGTGGTACACCGCGAAGGTGATGATCCAGGCCACCGCGATTTGGAACACCGCGGTCAAGCCCACCCAGGCCCAGCTGCCGGTTTCCTTTTTGATAGTGGCCAGCGTGGCGGCGCAAGGAACGTACAGCAGGGAGAAGGTCATCAGGCAGTAAGCGTTCAATGGACCAAAGCCAATGGCGGACAGAGAAGCCATCAGAGAGGCCATGCCCTCGGTGGAGGTGATGCTGGTCACCCCAAAGAGCACTGCTGTGCTGGAAACCACCACCTCCTTGGCGGAGATGCCGGCGATCAGCGCCACCACAATCTGCCAGAAGCCCAGACCGATGGGGGAGAAGAAGGGTACGATAAACCGGCCGATCATAGAGCCAAAGGTGTTTCCCATGTCCTGGGAGTACCCGGTGGGGCCAAAGTTCAGCAGCACCCACATGATGATGGAGGCCACGAAGATGGTGGTACCCGCCTTGGTGAGATAGTCCTTTACCTTTTCCCACACATAAATGGCAATGGTGCGGGCGCTGGGAGCCTTGTATTCCGGCAGCTCAATGAGCAGGGAGTTTTCTCTCTGCTGCTTCCGGTCGATCAGGTGCATCACAAAGGCGCAGGCGATGGCCACCACAATGCCCAGCAGGTACATGGAGTAGGCCACCAGCAGAGAGTTGTTGGGGAAGAACAGCTCGGAGAACAGCACATAGATGGGCAGCCGGGCGCTGCAGGACATAAAGGGTGTTACCAGCATGGTCTTGTACCGGTCCCGCTTGTTTTCCAGGGCGCGAGAGGCCATAATGGCCGGCACGGTGCAGCCAAAGCCCAGAATCATGGGGATGAAGGACCGGCCGGAAAGCCCCAGCCTGCCCATAATGCTGTCCATCACATAGGCCACCCGGGACATATAGCCGCTGTCCTCCAAAAAGGCCAAAGCCAAAAACAAAATGAAGATGTTGGGCAGAAACAGCAGAATGCCGCCCACACCGGCAATGATGCCGTCCACAATCAGGGAGGTGAGCAGCGGCGCCACATGAAGGGCCTCCAGTCCGGCAGCCACTCCGCCGGAAACGGCGTCCAGTCCCAGCTGAAAATACCCCTTCAGCCAGTCGCCCACCGTAAAGGTGAGGAAGAACACCAGCGCCATAATGCACAGGAAGATGGGCAGGCCCCAAATCCGGTGGGTCAACAGCTGGTCGGCCTTGTCAGTCAAAGCCTCCTTGGCGGACTTGTTTACCAGTACCTCCTGAATGACCTCGTCGATAAAGTCGTACTTCTGGTTGATGATCTCTTTTTCATAGCTTCGATCCAGCACATCGGGCAGATCCACCGGATAGTCCCGGGTGATTTCTGTGTCGTTTTCCAGCAGCTTAATGGCGTGCCACCGCAGGTTGGACAGCTGGGGATACCTTCTTTTCAGCTCGTCCATCAGCAGGTCGATTTTGTCCTCGATGTCGTCGCTGTAAACCATCACATATTCCCCGTGGTGGTCGTGGCGGTGACGGGTCTGCTCGGTGTGGTGGTGGCTGGTGGCCTCTGTGACCTTCTGGTCCTTGTGGTGGGCCGCCGCGTGCATCAAAATGTCCAGGCCTGTTTTCCGCCGGGCGGACACGGGGATAACCGGAATGCCCAGCATCTCCGGCAGGCGGTGCAGGTCAATCTCCATGCCGCGCTTTTGCACGATGTCCATCATGTTCAGCGCCAGAATAACCGGTTTCCCCAGCTCAATCAGCTGTAAGGTCAGATACAGGTTGCGCTCCAGGGCGGAGGCGTCCGCCACGTCGATAATCACATCCACGTCGTCGCTTAAAATGTACTGCCGCGTCACCTGCTCCTCCATGGTGTAAGAGGTCAGACTGTAAGTGCCGGGAAGATCCACCAGCTTGTACTCGTGGTCGTGAAACTGAAACAGCCCTTCCTTTTTTTCTACTGTGACGCCGGGCCAGTTGGCCACCTTCAGGTTGGCGCCGGTATAGGCGTTGAACAGCGTGGTTTTGCCGCAGTTGGGGTTGCCCACAAACCCAATGGATAATTCATGCGCCATGCTTCATTCCCTCCTTGCGATCCTTAAACAGAGGCCACGCGGATGTGGCGGGAAATTCCCCAGCCCACAGCAAACCGTGTGCCTCTCACCTTGATAATCATGGCGCCGTGGCGCTTTTTTCGCAGTACGGCCACTGTGCTGCCCTCAATCAGACCCAGGGCCTCCAAGCGCCGTTCCAGCCCCATAGGCAGGTCCAGCCCTTCCACGGCGTACTGCCCGCCGGGAATCCCCTCTTGCAGCGTCATAAAGCCACCTCTTTCTCTCAAAAGTCGCCGCGGCAGGGCGGCGGAAAACGCCAGGGAGAACAGGGCTTTTCCACAATCTCCCAGCAATCGAGTTAGTTTCCTATAAAAAACTAGCACAACCCATAGGAATTGTCAATGTGTTAGTCTAGGCTACCTGGTTTTTAAAACAAGTAAGATGCCGGTTTTTTAGAAAACTTAACAGAGAACCCGCCAGACTTTCTTTCCTTTGGGAGAAAACTGTGCTATACTATACAAAAACTGCGTTTCTGCGCGGAGAGGGGATTCACTATGCTGCTGACCTTGGACGTGGGAAATACCAACATCACCTTGGGCGTCTTTGACGGGGAGAAGCTGCTGTTTGTCTCTCGCATGGCCACGGACGCCTCCCGCATGGAGGACCAATACGCCATCGAGCTGCGGGATATTCTTCACCTGTACGGAGTGCGCCGGGCCAATATTGACGGGGCGATTATCAGCTCTGTGGTGCCAAAGCTGACGGAGTATATCTCTCACGGGGTGGAAAAGCTGTTTTCAGTAAAGCCGCTGACGGTTTGCTATGAGACTGTGAAGGACCTTTTGCCCATCGCCATCGACCAGCCGGAAACCACCGGTCCCGACTTGATCGCCGGATGCGCAGGCGCCAAGGCCTTTTATTCCTGTCCCTGTATTGTGGTGGACCTGGGGACGGCCACCACGCTGGCTGTTCTGGATCGGGACGGCGTCATGGTGGGCGGGGCCATTGTCCCCGGCGTGGGTGTTTCCCTGGACGCGCTGACTCACCGGGCCGCCCTGCTTTCCTCGGTCAGTCTGGAGGCGCCCGCCCATGTGGTGGGCCGGGACACGGCGGAGTGCCTTCAGTCCGGCGTGCTGTACGGCGCGGCGGCGATGCTGGATGGCCTTTGTGACAGAATGGAGGAGGAGCTTGGCTACCCCTGCCGGGTGATCGCCACCGGCGGGCTGGCGGGCCTGGTGGTGCGCCATTGCCGCCGGAAGGTGGAGTGCAGCGACACCCTGCTTCTGGATGGACTGAAGGTGATTTACCAGCAGGTGGTTTCCGACGGAAATTCGTAAGAATTTGTAAGGGACCTGTGGGTGCCAGAAAGAGCCCTCTGTGGTATAATATCCGCGGAGAGACAGAAGCGCGGGCAGCTCGTTGCCAAACCCTGACAGGGACCGCCGCCATAAAGCGGCGTGCGCGGCTTGCCCACCGCAGGTGTGGTACAATATTCGCAGAAGGCGGAAAGCGCGGGGGTGCGTTGCCAAACCCTGACAGGGACCGCCGCCATAAAGCGGCGTGCGCGGCTTGCCC
>CAJMOH010000094.1 GCA_905215055.1 uncultured bacterium | reverse complement strand
TGATCGAGAGGTCAACGCACGTCCGCGGGGGTTGCACCCCGGGCATGTCGCGCCAAGGAGCGGCGGCTGAAAGCCGCGCTTGATCGAGAGGAAAGAGCACGTCCGCGGGGGTTGCACCCCGGGCATGTCGCGCCACGGAGCGGCGGCTGAGGGCCGCGCCTGAGCGATAGGTAAAAGCGCGTGCGCGGGGGTTGCACCCCAGGCATGCCGGCTTCTTGCGTTCCGCAAGGCCGGAAAGGTCCCGACAAAACCAGCGGCGCGGACGTGAGGGATCGGCTCGATCAGGCGCGGCATAAGCCGCCGCCCCAAGGCG
Source organism: uncultured bacterium (assembly GCA_905215055.1). GTDB lineage: Bacteria > Bacillota > Clostridia > Oscillospirales > Acutalibacteraceae > Acutalibacter. Next base: position 5,740 of record CAJMOH010000094.1, on the reverse strand, counting down.
CGAAGAGACAGCGGAGGCACTCCGCCGGTCCGTGGCCGGACTGGCCATGCCGCCCTCTTGCGTTCCGCAAGGCCGGAAAGGTCCCGACAAAACCAGCGGCGCGGACGTGCGTTATCGCCCCGTACAAGCGCGAGCGTCAGCTCGCCGCCCCAAGGCGCGAAGAGACAGCGGAGGCACTCCGCGGCTTGAGATAAGAAAATGTACAAGTGAACGAAAAACCCAGTGTTTATGCGGCTTCCGGCACTTGCACACATGTACAAGTGAAGAGGGGATGTACAAGTGAAAACCCAGGAATAAAAGCTTCACTTGTACATTGGTACAAATGCGAAACCCCAGGTAAAACCTAGCTTTTTTCTTCATTTGTACATTTTTGGATTTCAAGTAGGGGGATGTGCAAGTGAGCAAGTGACCCTCTGGGCTTGAAGGATTGACGCCAGATCATAGAGGTATTTTTTATGAATGTAGAACAGATTGAACAACAGAACCAGCGGGGGCGCTTCGCCTCCCTAAAAACCTGGGCAAAGCTGCTTCCCTTTTTAAAGCCCTACTCCAAGCAGATGGCGGTGGTGCTCATTTTCATGCTGTGCGGCGCCGCCTGCGACATTGCCTATCCCCTGCTTTCCGGCTATGCGGTGGACACCTTTGTCACGCCCCACACCTCCCAGGGGATCACCGGCTTTGCCCTGCTTTACCTTTCCGTGGTGCTGCTTCAAATGGTGGGAACCATTGTCTTTGCCCGCCTGGCCCTGCGGGTGGAGATGTATCTGGGCCGGGATTTGAAAAAGAAGCTTTTTGTCCATCTGCAAACCCTGTCCTTCTCCTATTACAACACCACCCCGGTGGGGACCATTATGGCCCGGGTGATGAGCGACACCAACCGCATTGGCTCGGTGTTTGCCTGGAGCCTGGTGGACATTTTCTGGAGCGCCGCCTACGTCATTGGCTCTATGGCGGTCATGCTGTCGGTCAACTGGCAGCTGGCCCTGCTGGTGATCGCGGTGGTGCCTGTCATCGCCCTGCTGACCCTGTATTTCCAAAAGCGGATCCTCCGGATTAACCGGCAGGCCCGGCGCATCAACGCCGAGATCACCCGCCACTACAACGAGGGCATTTCCGGGGCCAAAACCTCCAAGACCCTGGTGATTGAGGACAAGAACACCGCCGCCTTTCAGGAGGTTACCTCCCGCATGCGGGAAACCACCGTGCGGGGCGTGCTTTTAAACGCGGTGTATGTGCCCATCATCGGCTTTTTAACCGCCCTGGCGGTGGCCTTTGTCATCACCGGCGGCGGCAGCATGGTGCTGTGGGGAACCATTGGCATTGGCGAGCTGACCGTGTTCACCAGCTTTGCCCTGAACATCGCCGACCCGGTGCAAACCCTGGCCCGGACCATTTCCAACTTTATCGCCACCCAGGCCAACATCGAACGGGTCTCCGCCCTGCTGGAGCTGCGGCCCGACATCACCGACACCCCAGAGGTGATCCAGCGGTACGGCACCTCCTTTGACCCCAAACGGGAGAACTGGGAGCCGCTGATTGGCCATATCACCTTTGAGGATGTGACCTTCCACTACCCGGACGGCACGGAAAACGTGCTGGAGCATTTCAACCTGGACGTGCCGGCCGGCACCACGGTGGCCATTGTGGGAGAGACCGGCGCGGGCAAGTCCACCCTGGTGAACCTCTGCTGCCGGTTCTTCGAACCCACCGGCGGGCGGATTCTCATCGACGGGAGGGATTATCGGGAGCGCAGCCAGCTGTGGCTCCACTCCAACATCGGCTATGTGCTGCAAACGCCCCACCTGTTTTCCGGCTCGATAAAGGAGAACATCCGCTATGGGCGCCTGGACGCCACCGACGAGGAGATTGTGGCCGCGGCCAAGCTGACGGGCGCCCACGACTTCATCACCCACATGGAGCACGGCTATGACAGCGACGTGGGCGAGGGCGGCGGTCAGCTCTCCACCGGAGAGAAGCAGCTGATCTCCTTTGCCCGGGCGGTGCTGGCCAATCCCCGGATCTTTGTGCTGGACGAGGCCACCGCCTCCATCGACACCAAGACCGAGGCCCTGATCCAAGAGGCCATCTCCACCATGCTCACCGGCCGCACCAGCTTTCTCATTGCCCACCGGCTGTCCACCATCCGCAAGGCGGACATGATTTTGGTGGTTCGGGGAGGAAAGATTGTGGAGCGGGGCACCCACCAGCAGCTGATGGAGCAGGGCGGCTATTACGCCGACCTGTACAACAAGCAGTTTGAAACGGAATCCGCGGAGAATGTACTCAACGCATAAAGAGATCCCCTGAGCCGCGCTGCTCAGGGGATTTTTCTGTCTATTGCTGGCTGCTGTCGTCCCAATAGTCCTCATCGGTATAGCGCAGGGCTTCCCGCAGGATTTCCTCCGTGTCAAACTGCCGGGTGGCCTGCTGCTGGGGAGAGGGCCTGCCGCTGGAGGGCGCTGCCGGCGGCTCCTGATAGCCGTAGTCCCCGCCTTTGGGATAGGCCGGCTCCTCCGGGTACTCCTGGGCATAGCCGCCGTACTCCCCGTCCTGGGGACCGTAGTAGTCCCCCTCGTCGTAGTAGGCGTCCGGCTCGTACTCGTCCCGATACTGGCTGTAAGACTCTCCGTAGTCCTCCTCCCGGTACTCCTGGTCCTCGTAGCCGTAGTCCGGCTCCTGGGGGTATGCCTCCTCTGGATAAGCCTCCTCCGGAGGCAGAGAGAATTCCTCGGTGTAAAGGGAGGCCTCCTCGGGCATAATCGCCCCGGGCGGCGGGCTTTGAACCGGCGGCGGAGGCGGAGGCAGCTGCTCCTGAACGGGGGGCTGCTCTGCCGGGCGCTGCCGGGCCTCGGCCTCTTGAATCTCCTCCAGAATCCCCTCCGTGCCGGCATAGCGGCGGCGGCCCCGAAGGTACAAAATCAAAATGGTCACAAGCCCCAGCACGCCCAGAGCGATGCACCCCACGCCGCCCAAAAACAGGGTGGCGGCCATAGAGTTGCCCCGGACATTCAGCTGGGCAAAGGTGACATAGTTGGGGCCGGAGTCCTCCTCCTCGTCCTGGGAGGAGCTGCCGCCTGTGTTCAGGCTGACAGAGGGCCGCTCCACCGCCGGGCGGGGCGTGGCAATGGCCTCTGGCTCCTGAACCTCAGGGGCCTGGTTGGTGGTTCCTCCCGCCGTGTTCTCCTCCTGAGAGCTGCTGGGCTGCCAAGGCTCCTCCGTTGGCTCTGTCCAGGGGTCCTCGGAAGAGGAGCTGGGATCCTCCCAAGGGTCCTCCGAGGAGGAGCTGGGGTCCTCCCAGGGTTCCTCCGAGGAAGACGGCTCCTCCGTCGGCTCCTCGCTTGGCTCGTCCCAAGGCTCCTCAGAGGAGGCTGGCTCCGGCGTGCTGGAGGAGGGCTCCTCCGTTGGCTCCGGCTGGGGAGTTTCCACCGGCTCGGGAGGAGAGGTGGGCTCTGTTACCTGGCTTTCGGAAGAGGTCTCACCGCCGGTGCTCTCTCCCGGCATCTCGGTGTAAACAGAGGGTGTATCCCCCTCTGTGGCCAGCACCGGCACTGACAATAACCCGGCAGCCAGGGCAAAGGCTGCCAGCAAAACCGCGAAGCGGCGCTTCTTTTTCATGGTGTTTCCTCCTGCTGGACGGAAATAGGCCGTTCTCAATATTCCTTTATTTTAGCACAACTCCCTTTTCGATTCAATGTTTTTTCCGGCCCGGCAGGAAAGAAACAAAAAAAGCGGGGAGGGCTCCCCGCTTTTCTCCTCTGCTGTGCTGTCGTTAAAAGGCTGTCTTTTCCCGGATGTACTCCTTCAGCTTTTCAATGGGCAGGCGCACCTGCTCCATGGTATCCCGGTCCCGGATGGTGACGCAGTTGTCCCCCTCCTTCTCCCCGTCGCCCACGGTGTCGAAGTCCACGGTGACGCACAGAGGCGTGCCGATCTCGTCCTGACGGCGGTAGCGCTTGCCGATGGAGCCCGCCTCGTCATAATCCACCATGAAATCCTTGGACAGCAGGTCGTGGATCTCCTGGGCCTTGGGCGCCAGCTTTTTGGACAGGGGCAGCACGGCGGCCTTAAAGGGCGCCAGGGCCGGGTGCAGCCGCAGCACCACCCGCACGTCGTCCTTGCCGTTTTTGTCCTGGCCCACCACTTCCTCGTCGTAGGCGTCGCACAAAAAGGCCAAAGCCATGCGGTCCGCGCCCAAGCTGGGCTCGATGACATAGGGGATGTACCGGCGGTTTTCCTCCTGGTCGAAGTAGGTCAGGTCCTTGCCGGAGTGCTCCTGGTGGCGCTTTAAGTCGTAGTCGGTGCGGTCGGCAATGCCCCACAGCTCGCCCCAGCCAAAGGGGAACAGATACTCCACGTCCGTGGTAGCTTTGGAGTAGAAGGCCAGCTCCTCGGGCCGGTGGTCCCGGAAGCGGACGTTCTCCTCAGTCATACCCAGGGAGAAGAGCCACTCCTTGCAGAAGTCCTTCCAATACTGGAACCACTCCAGATCGGTGTCGGGCTTGCAGAAGAACTCCAGCTCCATCTGCTCAAACTCCCGGGTACGGAAGGTGAAGTTGCCGGGGGTAATCTCGTTGCGGAAACTCTTGCCCACCTGGGCAATGCCAAAGGGCAGCTTTTTCCGGGTGGTGCGCTGGACGCTGGGGAAGTTGACAAAAATGCCCTGGGCGGTTTCGGGGCGGAGATAGATCTCGTTTTTCTGGTCCTCGGTAACGCCCTGGAAGGTCTTAAACATCAGGTTGAACTGACGGATGTCGGTGAAATTCTCGCTGCCGCAGTTGGGGCACTGGATGTGGTGCTCCTTGATAAAGTCCATCATCTTCTCGTTGGACCAGCCGTCGGCGCTTTCGCCGGTAAAGTCCTCGATGAGCTTGTCCGCCCGGTGGCGGGTTTTGCAGTCCTTGCAGTCCATCAGGGGATCGGAGAAGCCGCCCACATGGCCGGTGGCCACCCACACCTGGGGGTTCATCAGGATGGCGGCGTCCACGCCCACATTGGTGGGGGACTCTTGGACAAACTTTTTCCACCAGGCCTTTTTCACGTTATTTTTAAACTCCACGCCCAGAGGGCCGTAATCCCAGGAGTTGGACAGGCCGCCGTAGATCTCGCTGCCGGGGAAGATAAACCCCCGGGCTTTGCACAGGCTGACGATGGTATCCATGGTTTTTTCAGTAGCTTTCATAAGATGGTCCGCCTTTCTGCTTTCAGTCATACTGGGGATTATTGTAGCATGGGCGGAAAAGGATTGCAACGAAAAAGAGAAATTTTGAAAAAATGCCCGGCCAGGGAAAGGGCGTTTTCTTTTTTTCATTTTTCTGCTATAATAAGCTGATACAGTTCAAAGACCCACGCTTTTTAGGAGTGTTTTCATGGACAGAAGCAAAATTCGCAATTTCAGCATCGTGGCCCATATCGACCACGGAAAATCCACCCTGGCCGACCGCATCCTGGAGCAGACCAAGGCCGTCCCCCTGCGGGAGATGGAAAACCAGCTTTTGGACAACATGGACCTGGAGCGGGAGCGGGGCATCACCATCAAGGCCCACGCCGTCACCCTGGTGTACACCGCCCAGGACGGGGAGGACTATATCTTCAACCTGATTGACACCCCCGGCCATGTGGACTTTAACTACGAGGTGTCCCGTTCTCTGGCCGCCTGCGAGGGGGCCGTGCTGGTGGTGGACGCCTCTCAGGGCATTGAGGCCCAGACCCTGGCCAACACCTATCTGGCGGTGGACGCGGG
>CAJMOH010000093.1 GCA_905215055.1 uncultured bacterium | reverse complement strand
CCCTGACAGGGACCGCCGCCATAAAGCGGCGTGCGCGGCTTGCCCACCGCAGGTGAGGACCTTTCCAGAGAAGAACGCTTGAAGCTTTTTTGAAATTCTGGTGCTACTCTCTACCACAAAGGGCTGGCCCTGTTCCGGCCGCTGTTCTGAAAATAAATATGTGAAACGGTGAAGTATGGAGAAAATGGAATGGAAAGTCCCGGGACCGCCCGTGGAAAAGAAAAAGAAAAAAATCCCCTGGAGCATGCTGTATATCGCGGCGACGATGATAGCTGTGCTGCTGTTTGGCCTGTTCAATCAACAGTTTGGCAATGTGTTCCGCACCATTTCCAATTTGACTCCCGGCTTTTTGTCCCTGGGAGTGGCGGTCAGTCTGGTGTATTTTCTCTTTGAGGGAGAGATCTTTCGCCTGCTGCTTCGCAGTCAGGGATACCGTATCAGCGTGGGCCAGGGGCTGAAAAACGCCCTGCTCGGCCTGTATTATTCCTATATCACCCCCAGCTCCACAGGGGGCCAGCCTATGCAGGCGGCTTATCTGCTGCGGGACGACAAAATTCCCGTGGGCATTTCCACCGCGGCGCTGATTATAAAATTCATGTGCTTTCAATGTGCCTTTGTGCTGGTGTCCGTGGTGTCTTTCGTGGGGATGTACGGCAATCTCTCCGCCAACAACCCCGGCATCATTCCCTTTATCGTTTTGGGATTGATTATCAACGGCTGCTCGATTCTCTTTTTTGCCTCTCTGTTTTACAAGCCGGTGCTTCATGTGATTTGCCGGTTTGCCAAGTGGCTGGTGGGAAGGTTTTCGTTTCTTCGCAAGCGTACGGGCCTGCTGGATTCCATCGACCGCTTTGAGGCGGACTTTTCCAGCTATACCGACGATTTCCAGGGCAAGCAGAAAAGCCTGATTGCCGGGGTGCTGCTGTCCATTCCCCAGTTCATCCTGCAAATGAGCGTGATCTATTTTATCTTCCGTGCCTTTGGCTATCACAACGTCAGCTATCTGGAGATTGTGGCCGTGCAGAGCTTGCTGCAGGTTTCCGTGTCCTTCATGCCTATGCCGGGGGCCTCCGGCGCCCAGGAAATCGGCTTTTCCTCTTTCTTCCGCAATTATTTTGTCAACGACGATCTGTATGCCGCGGTCATGGTTTGGCGGTTTTTCACTTACTATCTGGTGGTGATCGCCGGAGCCTTGCTGGTGGTGATCGACCAGTTCTGGTACCGGAAGAAAAAGCTGCGGGAGGCCCTGTCCGCGCCGTGTTATGAGGCGGGGAAGGAAAGCCCCGGGGATGAGGAAAAAACCACGCAAAAGGAGGACGTTCTTCGTGGAGATTGACACTTCCCGGTATTATTGGAAAAATGGCCTGATTACCTTGCGCCACCCCAGGGCGGAGGATTGGGAGTCCTTAATTTACCACATGTTCGACAGCCAGGGGCGCTTTTTTTCAATGAGGAAATTGACCTGCCGGTGGATGTGGAGCAGTACAAAGGCCGTTCGGAGTTTACCGACCCGGAGCAGCTGCCCTATCTCTGCTTTGCCATTGAAAACAGCCAGGGCAAGCATGTTGGAATCGCGAACCTTTTCAATGTCAACGAGCGGCACGGTACGTTTGGCCCCATTGGGATTGTAATCAATCCCCAGGACCGGGGCAAAGGCTATGGGACAGAGGCCTATCGCATGCTGGGCCGGTACTTGTTCCAGGAGCGGAGAATGCACAAGTGGAACAATGGCTATATTGAGGGGAACCGCGCCTCCGAGGCCCTGCACAAAAAGCTGGGCTTTGTGGTGGAGGGCATCCAGCGGGACATGTATTACCACGAGGGCCGCTATTGGAATCAGGTGGTCTGCGGCATGACGGAAACGCAGTTTTTTGAAAACGAGCACCGCGTTTTCCATGCCAGCATGTAAACTGCTGATAAAAAACCCGGGAGCAAGCCCTTTGGCTTTCCCGGGTTTCGCTTTATTGCTTTGCCGCATCGCACCCCAGCTCGTCAATCTTTTCCCGCAGCTTTAAGTAGTCCTCAAAGGCGGCGGGCTTTTGGGCGGGATTGCGCAGCAGCGCGGCGGGGTGGAGGGTGGCCATCATCAGGGTGCCGCCCTTGTCAAAAAAGATGCCGTGCTCCTTGGTGATTTTCAGGTCCGGCTTTATCAGCTTCTGCCCGGCAATCCGCCCCAGACACACCAAAATTTTCGGCCGCAGCAGGGCAAACTGGTTTCGCAGCCAGGGCAGGCAGGCCTCCTGCTCCTGGGGCTGGGGGTCCCGGTTTTGGGGCGGTCGGCACTTGACAATGTTGGTGATATAGACGTTGGTTTTCCGGTCCAGGTCCACAGCGGCCAGCATTTTGTCCAGCAGCTGCCCGCCTCTTCCCACAAAGGGTTCCCCTTGCAGGTCCTCATTTTCCCCGGGACCCTCTCCCACAAACATTACCTGGGCCTTGGGGTTTCCCACGCCGAACACCACATGCTGGCGGGTTTCGCACAGGCCGCATTTCTGGCAGGACATGCAGGCGTCCTGCAGCTCGTTCCAATGATTGATCATAGCCTTCTCCTCACAGCAGTTTTTTAAATTGTAGCACACAGAGGGAGCCTGTGTAAATTGCCATTGAAATTTTTGCCGGGCAGTAGTACAATATTCTTGCAAGCTGCTGATGATTTTAAAGGAGGAACTCCCCATGAAAGTAATGGTTGAAACATCCGCTCACCATGTCCATGTGTCCGAGGCGGACCTGGAAACCCTGTTCGGCAAGGGCGCTGCCCTGACCAATAAAAAGGATCTTTCTCAGCCCGGCCAGTTTGCCTGCGAGGAAAAGGTCGAGGTGGTAGGCCCCAAGGGCGCCATGAAGATGTCCATTCTGGGTCCCACCCGTCCTGAAACCCAGGTGGAAATTTCCCTGACGGACGCCCGCAAGCTGGGCATTACGGCGCCCATTCGCGAGTCCGGCGATCTGGAAGGCACTCCCGGCTGCACGCTTCGTGGTCCCGCTGGGGAGGTGGCCATTGAAAAGGGCGTCATCGCCGCCAAGCGTCATATCCATTTCAACCCCGACGAGGCCAAGGAGGCCGGCGTGGTGGACAAGCAAGTGGTTTCCGTCAAGGTGGATTATAACGGCCGCGGCCTGATTTTCGGCGACGTGGTGTGCCGTGTCAGCCCTAAGTACGCTCTGGCCATGCATGTGGACACCGATGAGGCCAACGCCGCCGCCCTGCCCGGCACTGTGGACGGCGAGATCATCCTGTAATTAAAAAAGAGCAGAGACAAAGCCAGGTACAGCAGAGGGCTGTGCCTGGCTTTTTTGATTGGTTCACCGCAAAAATTTTCCGGTTGCGCTCTCCTCGCAGGCGGTGATCTCCTCCAGAGTTCCCGCGGCCACAATCCGTCCGCCATCCTGACCGCCGCCCGGTCCCATGTCGATGATGTAATCTCCGTTGCGGATCACGTCCAAATCGTGCTCGATCACCACCACCGTGGCCCCCTGCTGGATCAGTGTCTGAAATACCTCAAGAAGCGTCCGCACATCCAAGGGATGCAGGCCAATGGTGGGTTCGTCAAACACAAACACGGAATCCTCCTGGCCCCGGTCCATTTCGCTGGCAAGCTTCAGCCGCTGGGCCTCGCCGCCGGACAGGGAGGGGGTGGCCTCGCCCAGCGTCAGATACCCCAGACCCAGATCCTCCAGCACCTGAAGCCTTTGGCGCACCACCTTCAAATCCTTGCAGGCCTCCAAGGCGGTGTGGATGTCCATTGCCATCAGCTGGGGCAGAGAGTAGCCCAGGCCGCCTTTTCCCCGATGCTTTACAAGCCCGGCCTCCTTGCCATAACGGGAGCCGCGGCATTCCGGGCAGGGAATGTCCACATCTGGCAGAAACTGCACGTCCAGGCTGATGGAGCCGGTGCCGTCGCACAGGGGACACCGGAGTTTTCCTGTGTTGTAGGAGAAATCCCCCGCCTTGAAGCCGCGCTCCTTGGCGTCGGGCGTGCGGGCAAAGACCTTCCGCAGCTCGTCGTGGACGCTGGCATAGGTGGCCACAGTGCTTCGCACATTGATGCCAATGGGCGTGGCGTCAATCAGCTTCACCCGCTGGATGCCGGGGGCCTCCACCGCCCGGACATGCTCCGGCAGTCTGGTTCCGTTGACAGCGGCCTCCAGCCCGGGGATCAGGCTCTCCAGAATCAGGGTGGTTTTTCCAGAGCCGGACACACCTGTGACCACGGTAAGCCTGCCCCGGGGGATGTCCACCTCCAGGGGCCTTACCGTGTGGATAGCCTCCGTGGAGAGGTGGATTCTGCCCTTGGCGAAGAGTTGGTCCTTGGAAACCCGCTGCCGGACCATCACCTGGGCCTTGCCAGAGAGAAACGGCCCGATCTGAGAGGCGGGATCTTTTTCCAAATGCTCCACCGTTCCCTGGGCGATGACAGTGCCTCCTCCGGCGCCAGCCTCTGGCCCCATCTCAATGATCCACTGGGCGTGGGCGAGAATTTGGGCGTCGTGGTCCACCAGCAGCACGGAGTTTCCGTCGGCAACCAGGTCGTCCATCACCCGAGTTAAGCCCACAATATTGGAGGGGTGCAGGCCAATGGATGGTTCGTCCAGCACATAAAGCACTCCGGTGGTGCGGTTGCGGACAGCCCGGGCCAGCTGCATCCGCTGGCGTTCTCCCGTGGAAAGGGTGGAGGCCGCCCGGTCCAAGGCCAGATAGCCCAAGCCCAGCTCGATCAGCCTCTGGGCCGCCGTTTGAAAGGACTGGCAAATGCTCCTTGCCATCGGCCGCATCTCTTCGGGCAGGGAGTCCGGTATGCCGTCCACCCAGCTGGTCAGCTCGGTCAGCGTCATCCGGCAGGCTTGGTCCAGGCCAATCCCCCGCAGCCGGGGGGCGCGCGCCGCCTGAGAAAGCCGGGTGCCCTGACAGTCCGGACAGACGCCCTCGGTCAAATACTTTTCCACCCGCTTCATGCCTTTCTCGTCCTTCACCTTGGCAAGCGCGTTTTCCACCGTGTACACGGCGTTGTAGTAGGTAAAATCCAGCTCCGAGGTCTGACCCGTACCCTTGTTCAAGTAAAAGATATGTTTTTTCTCCGCTGGGCCGTTGTAGACAATGTCCTTTTCCCGTTCGGTCAATTCCCGAAAGGGGATGTCGGTGCGTACGCCCATCTCCCGGCAGACGTCCACCATCAAGGACCACATCAGCGTTCCCCAGGGAGCCACCGCCCCTTGGTCGATGGTCAGGGAGTCGTCCGGCACCAGGGTGGAGCGGTCCACCGTTCGCACAATTCCGGTTCCTCCGCAGGTCCGGCAGGCGCCTTGGGAATTGAAGGCCAGCTCCTCCGCGCCGGGGGCGTAAAAGGTTTCGCCGCACTCCGGGCAGGTCAAGGCCTGGCCTGCCGCCACCGCTAGAGTAGGAGGAACCTGGTGTCCGTTGGGGCATTGGTGGCTGGCCAGCCGGGAATACATCAGCCGCAGGGAGTTCAGCAGCTCTGTCCCGGTTCCAAAGGTGCTGCGGATTCCCGGCACCCCGGGCCGCTGGTGCAGCGCCAGAGCAGCCGGCACATACAGCACCTGGTCCACATCGGCTTTCGCGGCCTGGGTCATGCGCCGGCGGGTGTAGGTGGAAAGAGCCTCCAAATACCGGCGGGAGCCTTCCGCGTAGAGAACGCCCAAAGCCAGGGAGGACTTTCCAGAGCCCGAAACCCCTGCCACCCCCACAATTTGATGCAGAGGCACACAGACGTCAATGTTCTTCAAATTGTGGACCCGTGCCCCGTAAATTTGAATTTCCCGAGGCGCGCCGGGATTTCTTCTGTCAGCCATAGCTGTCTCGCTCCTTACTCGTTGCCTGATTTCACGTTTCAGTATAGCATGTCTGTCAAAGAGAGGCAATCAGAACGGGCGGCGGAAGGGAAAAAGAAAAAGCCGGGCCTGGAACGCAAACCGCGCCCGGCTCGGCCTATGAGACTGTTGTAAAATAGATCCCCGCTGAAAACGGGAGAAGAAATCATAAAAGTCTTAATGAAATAAAAAAACTGAGTCCAGAACGCGAATTGCGTCCAGACTCAGTCTGGCGGAGAAGAAGGGATTTGAACCCTTGCGCCGGTTTCCCGGCCTACTCCCTTAGCAGGGGAGCCCCTTCACCACTTGGGTACTTCTCCATGGTGAA
>CAJMOH010000092.1 GCA_905215055.1 uncultured bacterium | reverse complement strand
GCCTTATTCCCCCGGGGCTGTTTTGTAACTGCTTCAGACGGATCACTTACAGTGGCTGCCCAGGTCCGTTGCTTTGTAAGCGGGAAGGGCAGTTTCCTGCGGAAACTCCCCATCGAGTTTGCCTTGGGGCCGGAGCGGCTCCCATTTTGGCAAAGGGCGCCAAAACCGGCAAACGTCGCCCGCCTTATTCCCCCGGGGCTGTTTTGTAACTGCTTCAGACGGATCACTTACAGTGGTTGCCCAGATCCGTTGCTTTTGGCGGGAAGAATTCGCTGGTGGGGAAGTCGATGCTGCGGAACAGCTCGCAGGGGTTGTCGCTGGAGGCCACGCACTCCTTCTCTGGGATGCAGAAATCGTAGGCGGGGATCAGCATCTGCACATTGCGGACAATCTGCACGATGATAAACAGGCCAATGGTGACGTAGATGGTGTTCTTTTGGGGGCAGCTGTCAAAGTCGCCGCCATAGCGCTGGCAGATGCTCTCCGGGATGCGGCAGTAGGGCTCGCAGCCGCAGGACGGGTGGTCGCAGAGCCGGGCGGACAGGGCCACGGGCTGGGCCACCTGAACCGTGGCCTTGGGCAGCACCCGGGCGTCCTCGGCCTGAAGCTCGTCAATGGAGCAGCCGGAGGTAAACAGCTTCACGTTGCCCTCGCTGCCGTAGAGGACCACCTTCTTGTTGAAGATGGACACCCCGTTAATAGGCACAGGGCAGGAGGCGGTGCCGCCGAACAGATCCAGGCACACGTCGAAGAAAAAGGTCATGTCCACCGAGTAAAAGCCCTTGTTAAAGGGGATGGGCTGCAGATCGATGTACACGGTGATCACGCTCACGTCTCGGACGCGGACGTTGGTGGCGCTGTCCACCAGGGGTTGCCGCGCCGCGGGGAACAGCACCCGTATGTCCTCCAGGCAGTCCTTGTCGGAGCAGCTGTCGTACACGCGCTGGGCGTCGATGCAGACAGCCTCTTTAAAATAGTCCCGGCAGTCGTAGTCGGGCGCGCATTCGTTTTCGGCCATAGTATCTCCTCCTTTTGGGGTTCTTGTTCCCATTGTATGAAGGGGAGAAAATTTGGTGCTCTAACGCCGCAGGGCCGAAGGCCCAGAGGCGGGAAAAAGTTTTTCGGGCGCCTTTTTTCAAAAAGGCGCGACCTGAAACCGGCGCAGCCGGGGAGAGAAAAAGCAGGTCCCTTGTCATACCAGCTCCCAGAGCTGTGAACAAGGGACCGTACCGAGGGGCAGAGGGTTTATGCTTTCTGTCTTTTCCTTTGCGTTTTTGGGCGGAGGTTTCAGGCTTTCTGCCTCACCGGCCGCTCCCGGGGCTATCGCCTGCGGCGCGTGCGCCCCGCTCGCTGCTTTTTTCCATGCGCTGCGCGCTTTTTAAGGTCGAAACTTTTTGAAAAAAGTTTCATCAAAAACTTTTACGCCGCTCCGCGGTTGCGTTGTTTCACACCTTCTCCAGCCGGGCGAAGTTGGCGAACAGCTTCTTGGTGCCCACCTTGTCAAAGGCGATTTCCAGCAGGGTATCGTTGGCCATTGGCGTGGCGGAAAGAATCATCCCCGTGCCGAAGGTCTTGTGAGACACCTTGTCCCCCGGCCGGTAGGTCCCCGCCGGGGCAGGCTTTACCGGGTGGGGCTTGTACAGGGGCTGGGCCTTGGCGGTTGGGGCGGCGCGGCCTGCTCCTGTCCCCCGGCTCCCAAAGGCGGGCATGGCCCCCGCGGAGGGACGGCCCCAGGCGTGGGACTGGCTCCGCTCCAGCAGCTCCTCGGGAATCTCCCCCGCGAACCGGGACAGCCGGTTCCGGCTGGTGGTGCCAAAGATCATCCGGCTCTCCGCGTGGAGAATGGTCAGCTCCTCCCTGGCCCGGGTGATGGCCACATAGGCCAGGCGGCGCTCCTCCTCCACCTCCTCCGGGTTGTAGAGGACCGCCATGCCGGGGAACACCCCCTCCTCCCAGCCGGGAAGGAACACCACCGGGAACTCCAGCCCCTTGGCTGAGTGGATGGTCATCATCACCGCGGAATCCGCCCCGGCGTCGTAGTTGTCGATGTCCGTGAAGAGAGAGACCTCCTCCAAAAACCCGGAAAGGCTGGCCTCTTCCCCGGCCTCCTCCTCGTACCGCCGCAGCATGGAGGAAAGCTCCTGGACGTTCTCAACGCGCTCCTCGGCCTTGTCCGGGTCCTCCTGCCGGAGATAGTCCACATAGCCCAGCTGGTCCACCAGCTCCCCGTACAGCTGGCTGGGGGGCAGCTCCTGCTGGTTCTTCTCCCCGAACTCCTCCAGCATGGCGGTGAAAGGAGCCAGCTTTCCCGCCGCCCGGGAGATGGCCGGGAAATCCTTGGGGTGGGTCAGCACGGAAAACAGGCTCTCCCCCACCTGCTGGCCAATCTGAGAGGCCAGGTCCACGGTGCGCTCCCCAATGCCCCGGCGGGGGACGTTCACAATCCGGCGCAGGCGGATCTCGTCGGCGGGGTTGTTGATCACGCTTAAATAGGCGATCATGTCCCGGACCTCCTTCCGGTCGAAGAACCGGGTGCCGCCGATAATCCGGTGGGGGATGCCCTGCTTGGCGAACATTCTTTCCAGCGCCTGAGACTGGGAGTTCATCCGGTACAGCACGGCAAAGTCCGAGAATTTCCGGCCCTGGGCCACCCCGTCCAGAATGGCCTTGGCAATCCGGTCGGCCTCGTCCTGCTCGTTGTCCGCCAGGTGCAGGCCAATCTTCTTCCCCGGCCCCTGGGAGGTCCACAGGGTTTTGCCCTTTCTTCCCTGGTTGTGGGAGATCACCCCGTTGGCCGCGTCCAGAATATTCTGGGTAGAGCGGTAGTTCTGCTCCAGGCGCACCACCCTGGCCCCGGGGAAGTCCTCCTCGAAGTTCAAAATATTCTCGATGGTGGCCCCCCGAAACTTGTAGATGCTCTGGTCGTCGTCGCCCACCACGCACAGGTTGCCGCTCTTCTGGGCCAGCAGGCTGACAAACTGGTACTGGGCGTGGTTGGTGTCCTGATACTCGTCCACCATCAGGTAGCGGAACCGGTTTTGATAGTAGTCCAGCACGTCGGGGCAGGTCTCAAACAGCTCCACCGCCTTGACGATCAAATCATCAAAGTCCATCGCGTCGGCGTCCTCCAGCCGGGCCTGGTACAGCCGGTAGGCCCGGGCCACTTGCTTCAGGCGGTAGTCGTCCCCGGCCTGGCGGGCAAACTCCTCCGGGGAGAGAAGCTGGTCCTTGGCCCGGGAGATCTCTGAAAGCGCCCCCCGCACCGACAGCGCCCGCTCGGAGATTTCCAGCTCCTTTAAAACCTCCTTCATCAGACGGCGGCTGTCGTCGGTGTCATAGATGGTGAAGTGGGGGGTGTAGCCCAGCCGCTCCCCGTCCCGGCGGAGAATCCGGGCGCAGCTGGAGTGGAAGGTGGCGGCCCACACCTCCTCCCCCTGGGGACCAAGCATCTGGCACAGCCGGGCCTTCAGCTCCCCGGCGGCCTTGTTTGTAAAGGTAATTGCCATCACACGCCAGGGCGGGCAGGGAGACACCGCAAGCCGCTGCCGCACTGTGTCCGGCAGGTCTCCGTCAAGTAAATACTCTTTACAGAGAGCGGCGTCCTCCTGGGTCAGCTCCCGGCTGAGAAAGGGGCTGTCATAGGCCTGGCCGTAGCGGACAATGTTGGCCGCCCGGTTGACCAGGACGGTGGTTTTGCCGCTGCCCGCCCCGGCCAGCACCAGCAGGGGGCCTTCGGTGGTAAACACGGCCTCCCTCTGCCGGTCGTTCATGCGGGAGAAGTCCCGCTCCATCACCTGCCGGCGCAGGCGCAAAAGCTCTTGTGTAGCTGCCATAGGGATGTAAAACTGCCTTTCTGTTTCAAATTTTCCGCTCTATTGTACCCCATCTTGGCCGGGAAAGCAATGCCGCCATTTGACAACCGGCCCAATTCCCTGTAAACTGGTGGCAGAACCCTTTGGAAAGGACGATGCGCATGGATTCCATCCAAGCCGCTCAGGCCGTGGCGGAGTGGGCCGAAAAGGGCCAAACCGCCGCCCCTCCCGCCTGGGAGGAGCTGCCCTCCATCCCCCTGTACATGGACCAGGTCATCCTCTACCTGGGGGAGAGCTTAGAGCTGTTTCAGGGAGAGGGCGAGCCAAGCCTGCTCACCAGCTCGATGATTAACAACTATGTGAAAAACGGGCTGATCCCTCACCCTCAAAAGAAAAAGTACGCCAAAGAGCATCTGGCCGGGCTGATGGCCGTGTGCATGCTCAAGCAGGTGCTGTCCATCCAGGACGTGAAAACCCTGCTGGGCAGCGGCGAAATATCCCCCCAGACCTACCAGCTCTTCCGCCAGGCCCACACCGCCGCCCTTCAGGAGACCTGCCAGGCCCTGGAGGAGACCTGCCGCTCTGGGCAGGACTTGAAGCAGGCCGCCCTGCTGCTGGCGGCAGAGGCCAACGCCAAGCGGGCCGCCGCCCAGCGGATTCTCTGCGAGCTGGGCCGGGAGGACCCCGGGAAAGCCAAGGGGGAGTGATTCCCCGGAAAGGAGGACTGCAATCTTGTTGACAGGAGCCAGCACCGCCTGCCTGTACCCAATGGAGACCGAGCGCTCTCTGGAGCTGCTGCTGGAGCTGGGATGCCGCCGGTTCGAGGTGTTTCTCAACTGCGGGGAGGAGCTGCGCCCTCCCTTTCTCCGGGAGCTGAAGCGCCGGGCGGTGGCCTATGGGGCCGCGTTCACCTCGGTGCATCCCTTCACCTCGGCGATGGAATCCTCCCTGCTGTTCGGGGACTATCCCCGCCGCACCAGGGAGGCCTTTGACCTGTACCGCCGGTACATGGCCGCGGCGGCCTATCTGGGAGGCAGGTGGGTGGTCATCCACGGCCAGCCCCTGGGCCACGGCAGGCTGCCGGACCAGGGCTATTGGCAGCGCTTTGGGGAGCTGTACCAGCTGGGCCGGGGCGAGGGGGCCTATCCCGCCCAGGAGAACGTGCGCCAGCACCGCAGCGCGGACCCGGCCTTTATCGCGGGGATGGGCAAGGCCCTGGGAGACAGCTGCGCCTTTGTGCTGGACGTAAAGCAATGCCGCATGGCCGGGGCCGAAACAGAGGAGATGGTCCAGGCGATGGGAGACAGGCTTGTCCACGTCCACCTCAGCGACTGGGAGGAGGGCGCCCCCTGCCTGCTGCCGGGGGCCGGCCGGTTTGACCACCTGGCCTTTCGCCGGCTTTTAGAGAGCCGGGGCTTTTCCGGGACGGTGGTGACAGAGGTCTACCGCCACAGCTTTTCCCAGATTGAGGAGCTGGCCCGGTCCCTTTCCTACACAAAAAGAGTGCTGGAATCTTCCTTTTCCTGACAAAATTCTTGCTTTTTCTCCCCGCTTTTTGCTATAATAGGACCATAGAACAAGCTTGCGGCCTTTTCCGCAGGCTCCGGGAGACTTCCCAGGAGGTGCTTTGCATGAAATGCCCCTATTGCGGATTTGTTGAAAGCCGCGTGATTGATTCCCGCCCCACCGACGAAGGAGAGCGGATTCGCCGCCGCCGGGAGTGCCTGAAGTGCGGCAAGCGCTTCACCACCTACGAGGTGATTGAAAACGTACCCATTGTGGTGATTAAAAAGGACAAGTCCCGAGAGACCTTTGACCGGAGCAAGCTGCTCAACGGCCTGCTGCGGGCCTGCGAAAAGCGCCCTGTCTCAATGGACACCCTGGAGCGGATTGTGGACGAGATTGAGAATCTGCTGCAAAACTCCCTGGACCGGGAAGTGTCCAGCCAGCGGATCGGCACCTACGCGATGGAAAAGCTGAAAACCGTGGACGAGGTGGCCTATGTGCGCTTTGCCTCGGTATACCGGCAGTTTAAGGACATCAACAGCTTTATGGAGGAGCTGTCCAAAATTATCAACAGCAAAAAATCCTAGTGCGTGGCCGCACGGGCCGAGTCGCGGGACGGGCGCTATCGGCGCCCGGGCAGTTATCGGGACGTCAGCTCGCGTGCGCGGGGTCCGTGGCCGGACTGGCCAAGTCGCGGGACGGGCGCTGTCGGCGCCCGGGCAATTATCAGGACGTCAGCTCGCTTGCGCGGGAGGGGCCGTTTGCTGCGGGAAAGAAGCCGGTCCGTGGCCGGACTGGCCATGCCGCCCTCTTGCGTCCCGCAAGGGCGGACACAGCAAAGCCCCCGGCGTGGACGCGCTTTTTCCTCTCGATCAAGCGCGGCGCAAGCCGCCGCCCCAAGGCGCGAAGAGACAGCCCAGGCACTGGGCC
>CAJMOH010000091.1 GCA_905215055.1 uncultured bacterium | reverse complement strand
CTCTCTCAATACGAGAAAAAGGCCACCAAAAGGTGACCTTTTTCGACAGGCTGAGGGATGTCTCTGTTGGAGACATCCCTTTTCCTCTGAGAGAAGGTTTTGACTTAATGCAACAGGCAAACCGCCGAGGCGGCAATGCCCTCTCCCGCGCCGGTGAAGCCAAGGCCCTCCTCCGTGGTGGCCTTTACGCTGACCTGAGCCGTGGGAATTCCGCAGGCCTTGGCAAGCTTTTCCCGCATGGAAGAAATAAAGGGCGCCAGCTTGGGACGCTGGGCAATCACCGTGGCGTCCACGTTGCCAATGGCAAAGCCCTTCTCCCGCAAAAGAGAACAAACGCGTCCCAGCAGCACCAGGCTGTCCGCGCCCTCGTACTGAGGATCGCTGTCGGGGAACAACTTGCCAATGTCCCCCAACGCGGCAGCTCCCAGCAGGGCGTCCGCAATGGCGTGGGCCAGCACGTCCGCGTCGGAATGGCCCAGCAGCCCCTTTTCAAAGGGGATTTCCACACCGCCCAAAATCAGCCTTCTGCCCTCTGCCAATCGATGCACGTCATAGCCGGAACCAATCCGCATGGCCTTGTCCTCCTTTTTTAAATACGCCCGGGCCGCCAGACGGTCCTCTGGGGTGGTGAGCTTGATATTGATATAGCTCCCGGCGGAAAATTTCACCCGGCCTCCCGCCGCCTCGATAAGCTGGCAATCATCGGTGTAGGACAGCCCGGAGGACTGGGCCTTTCGCAAGGCGTACAGGTACATTTCCCGCTCGAAGGCCTGGGGTGTTTGCACCGCCATCAGCCGCTCCCGGGGCGGGGTGGACTCCACAAAGCCCTGGCCGTCTGAAAGCTTGCAGGTGTCCTTGGAGGGTACCGCGGCTGTGGCGGCGCCGCAATCCAGCGCGTCCCGGCAAACCCCGTCGATCATGTCCAGGGTGACAAAGGGCCTGGCTCCATCGTGAATAAGCAGGTATCCCGTTTCCGGGTCTAAAGCGGTCACGCCGTTGAGCACCGATTCCTGGCGCTCCCTGCCGCCGGGCACCACGCACACAGGCTTGTCTGTTTTCCCGGACAGCAGAGCCTGCACCTGCTGGAAATCCTCCTCCCGGCAGACTACGCACAGCTCCTTCACCCAGGGAGAGGCCGCCAAGGTCTCGAAGGAATACAGCAGCACCGGCTTGCCGCCCAACGGCTCCAGCACCTTGGAGACGCTGCCTCCCATGCGGCTGGAGCTTCCCGCCGCCACAATTACCGCGCCAAATTGACTTTCCATCCCTTGCGCCTCCTTCCCGATTTTCCAGCGGCTCACGCCTTCTCCAAGGGAAAGCCGAAAAATTCCACAGCGTTATTGTAGCAAATGCCCTTCACAATCTTTTCCAGCGCTTTCCAGTCCGCGGGATACTCCCCGTTTTCCACCCAGGAGCCTAAAAGCTCGCAGAGGATGCGGCGGAAATACTCATGGCGGGGATAGGACAGGAAGCTGCGGGAATCGGTGAGCATGCCGATAAAGTTCCCCAGCACGCCGCCGTTGGCAAAGGCGGTGAGCTGCTTGACCATGCCGGCCTTGTGGTCGTTAAACCACCAGGCGGACCCCTGCTGAATCCGGCCCAGGGGGGCGCCGTCCTGGAAACAGCCGATGACGGAGTTGAGTCCTTCGTCGTCGTTGGGGTTCAGGCTGTAAAGCACCATTCGGGGCAGGGCGTCCTGAGAGGCCAGCAGATTCAAAAACTCCGCCAGCTTTAAGGAGGGCGCGCCTTGAAGCACCGCATCGTAACCCGTGTCCCTGCCCAGCTTTTCAAACATCCGCGTATTGTTGTTCCGGCTGCACCCGTAGTGGAGCTGCATCACCCAGCCCATCCGCTTGTACTCCGCCGCCACAAAGCGCAGGAATCCGGTCTGGAAGGCCGCCAGCTCCTCCCCGGTGACAGGCTCTCCCCCCAAGCGCTTTTGGAAGATTCGCTCCAGCTCCTCCTGAGAGGCGGGCTGGCACACCGCCACAGTCAAGGCGTGGTCGCTGGCACGGCAGCCCATCTTGTCAAAGAAGGCCATGCGCCGCTTGAGGGCCTCCTTCAGATCCGCGAAGGTTTTGATCTCCATCCCCGCGGCCCGGCCCAGACGCCGCAAATAGTCCCCATACTCCGGGCGCTCCAGTCCCATGGCGCTGTCGGGCCGCCAGGCGGGAAGAACCTGGATGGGGAAATCCTTTTCCTCCGCCAGCTGCTTGTGCCACTCCAGGGAATCGGCGGGGTCGTCGGTGGTACACACCAGGGTGACGCCGGAGCTGGCAATCAAATTTCGGGCGCTCATCTCCGGCTGCTGAAGCTTTTCGTTGCACAGATCCCACACCTCCTGGGCGGTGTCCCCGTTCAGGATGCCCTGATACCCAAAGTAGCGGCGCAGCTCCAAATGGCTCCAATGGTACAGAGGGTTTCCAATGGCCATCTCCAGAGTCTCCGCCCACTTCTGGAATTTCTCCCGGTCCGGGGCGTCCCCGGTGATGAAGGCCTCGTCCACGCCGTTGGCGCGCATCAGCCGCCACTTGTAGTGGTCGCCGCCCAGCCACACCTGGGTGATGTTTTCAAAGCGCCGGTCCTGGGCGATCTCCTTGGGGTCCAGGTGACAGTGATAGTCCAAAATAGGCATTTTCTCCGCCATGCCATAGAGCCTTTGGGCGGTGGGAGTGGTCAACAAAAAATTGTCGTCGAGAAACGCTTTCATCTACAACAGCCTCCTAAACTGAAAAGTGACGCTTGGCTTCATTATAGCGGCGCGCGCCTGGCAAGTCAACGGCAGGAGCCGTATTTTCCGGATCCCGGCTAAGGCACCTGCTTATCTGAGGCTGGAAAAACCGTTTTTCCCAGCAGCCGGTAAAAGGCGTCCTGGGGCAGAATGGCAGGCCCGCCCTCCCTGCTGGGAAGAACCTGGTCTCCGGGAGCGGGAACCGCCAGGAAGTCCGTGCGGGAGGTGACCTCCTTCCCCAGCCTGCCCCCGGCCCGGAGCACCGCCTCCCGGTTCTGGGGCGTATCCAGGCTGCCGGTAAGCACCAGGGTTCTCTTGTAAAAGGGATGTCCCGGTACGCCGGGATAACGGGGCTTTGGGGGCTTTTTCTTCTCAAACAGCCGGAGGAAATCCTCTTCGGTGCCGCGGGACAGAGCCAAGGCCCGCAGCTTCTCATAGCAGCCGTAGGTGATCCAGCAGTCCGTTAAGGCCCGGTGAGCGCCCTCGTAAGGCACGCCCAACGCGGCCGCCACATCCCCCAGCCGGTGATGAGACAGCTGGGGCAGCAGCTTGCGGGCAATGCGGAGGTGGTCCAGGGAGTCGTTGGTCAGGGGCCTGCCCAGATACTTTTGAAAGGAATCGTAGAGAAAGGCGGTGTCAAAGCCCACATTGTGACCCAGCAGCAGGTCGTCTCCCAAAAAGGACTCCACCAGAGGCAGGGCTTCCTGGGGCAAGGGGGCATCCTCCAGCATGCCGTCGGTGATGCCAGTGAGATTCTGGATGAAGTCATCCACATAGCCCTCCTGCCACTCACCGTTCCTTTTCACCTCCCGCCAGGGAGGACGGATGAGAGTGGAAAACTCCTCCGCCACCTCCCCGCCCCGCACTCGCAGGGCCGACACCTCGATTAAGCTGCAGCTCTCTGTGGAAAGCCCTGTGGTTTCCGTATCCACCACGGTGTAATCCCTGGGCAGGCAAAGGCGGCTCTCCCCCTTGCCGGGACGGTCCGGCTTGGCCATAGTCCCCCTCCTTTCGGCTTTTTTCCTATTGTACTTCCTTCCGAAACAGGGCGCAAGGCACAAAAAAGCGCCCCGTCCTTCGGAGGCGCTTCTTGTAAAAAATCCCCATGGCTTTGCCCCGCGGCAGCAGGCGCCCGCGGGACGGTTTTCAGGCCGGGCTGGACCGAACCTCAACAGGACTGTAACCCAGTCCCCGGACAATCCCTTTCAGCTCCTCGTCGGGAACCTGCCGTTTGGACCGAACCAGGGCAGTGCGCTTTCCCAAATCCACCTTGGCGTACAGCCCATCCCGGGTGTTAAAGGCGTTTTCAATACGTCTGGCGCAGTTCTGACAGTGCATCCCCTCGATTGTGACCATTTTGGCGTAGGGATAGTGAGACACATCCCGGTCGGCGGGGCGGACGCGCTTTACCTCGTCCCCGCCGGACCCGCAGCAGCCGCTTTTCAGCTTTTTTAAATAGCTGCGAACCGCGAAAATAACAATCACCAGCAGCACCAAACAGATGATAACGGTTGGCAACACGAAAACCCCTTCTTTCTCCAAGCTCCTTCCCCTGGACCGGAAGCCGTTCCGGCTTTGCGAGAAGAGAAGTTAGATAATTCTAACTGCCTCTACTATATCACGCCCGTCCTCGTTTGTCAATTCCACATACGAAAACTTTCGTTCCAGAATTTCCTTCCCGCTTTTTCACGCCCCAAGCAGGCGCAGCCTTACAGGAGGAAAGCGGCTTACCGGTAACCTGAAAAGCAAAGGAAGCCTTTTGCCGCCTGTCAGGCCAGGGACTTTCCCAAAGCCTTGCAGGCCTCCTCCGCCTCGCTGTCGGGGGCCTCGTTGCAGATGACGCCCTCGCCCACCAGGTTGGCGCCGTCGCTCTGGCAGGTCTCCTGCCAGGTGCGCATCCACTCTCCGTCCCCCCAGCCATAGGAACCAAACAATCCCAGCTTCTTGCCGGAAAGCTTTGCCTCGCAGGCGGAGAACATGGGTTCAAACTCCCCTTCCTCCAGCTGCTCCGCTCCCATAGAGGGGCAGCCAAAGGCTATGGCGTCGTACTGGTCCATCTGATCCGGGCCAAACTCCGCCGCGGTAAGCAGATCCACCTCTGCCCCAGCCTCTTTCGCACCGGCGGCCACCATTGCCGCCATGCTCTCTGTATTTCCTGTTCCACTCCAATAGACCACCGCAATTTTACTCATGGCTTAAACTCCTTTTATTGAAAAATCTATGTCAAGGCGGCACGCCGCCCTGCCTGCCCGCTTTTACGCTGCGACTGTCAGCTGCCACAGGGAGCGGCCCTGACTCCAAAGCCTGGCGTACACCTGCCGGCACTTTTCCATTCTGGCAAAACGGCGCCGGGCCTCCAGCTCATCGCAGTACACCTTCCAGCAGCCGCAGCATTTGCAGTTTTTGCCTTCGTTCTGGATAAACCCTTCCACATCTCCCAGAGGATACCCCAGGAACAAGCCGATCTCGTGGGGAAAGCCGTCCTCCTGCTCCAGCCGCAGGCGCAGCCGGGCCAGAGCCTCCTCTGCCCGGGCGTTTTGATAGCCGTACCGGGAGAGCAGCTCCTCCACGCCGGGACAATCCAGGTCCCTTTGCAGTTGGGAGGGTCTGCACAGATACAGCAGAGCGCGGTCCGCCCGCCGCCGAAGAATCAGCAGAAACAGCCCTTTTGGATTTAAAACGGCATTCCAATGAGCCGCCTGCCCCCGCCAGTCCGCCTCTCCCTCCAGAGGGAGGCAGAACATACTGGCGGTTTTCAAGCCTGCCAGAGTGGGAGCGCAGTGCTCCACAAGGTATTTCTCCAGGGAAATTCCGCCGGCCATCACGACACCGCGGCCCATTCCGTCAGGGCTGTCCGCAGAGCCGTAGCGCTGCTGGTGTGAACCCGGGCCACGGGAATTCTGTTCTTCTTGGCCTCCTGGGTGACGCTGATGACCATTTTGTGGGAAACCGTGCTGATAAACAGGATCAGCAGGTCGGGTGTTCCCAGCTTTCGCTTGAGAGACCCGCTCTCCTTGGTAAACACCTTGGCCTTGCAGCCATGCTCCTTACAGATGTCCTCATATTGGCCGGCCATGCGCTCGTTCCCGCCAACTATCACAACGCTCATAGGCTTACTCCTTTATCCAGAAACAGCGTAGTTGCATCCTGCTCCCGCCTGCCAACGCGCCTTGCTCTGGGGCCGCCGCTCCCAGGCAAAGCGCCGGCGCAGACAGGTCTTTCCATAAGTTAGTTGAAACTAACAGCAAGGGGAGAAAAAAGCTCCGGATGGAGCAAGTGTCTCGCAATTTGTTAGTCTAAACTAACTACGGTTATTTTACAGGATTCCGGCTCGTTCGTCAAGTGTTTTTTTCAAAAAATGTTTTTGAGAAATTTCTCCGCGAAACCGGCGCTTTGCTTGTATCCAGGGGGAAAAAATGCTATACTAACCCTAAAGCCGCGCTGGGCTCTCCGGCGCGGGAGACAAAGTCTGCCGGACGCCCGGCAAAAGGAAAAAGCGAGGGATTTTTATGAACTGCTATTATATCATCGGCCTTCGCGTGGATCACCGTCACGCCAACGCCCTGAACCTGCAAAAGACGCTGACCGAATACGGCTGCAACATCAAGCTGCGGGTGGGCCTTCATGAAACTGGCGAGGATTTCTGCTCTGACGACGGGGTGATTATGCTCCAGGCCTGTGGCGAAAAGGGGACCATCGACAAGATGATGGAGGCCTTTAACGCCGTGGAGGGCGTCAGCGCCAAGCTGCTGGACCTGAACTGACCGCGGGGCGGAGTGCCTCCGCTGTCTCTTCGCGCCTTGGGCGGCGGGCTTACGGCCCGCG
>CAJMOH010000090.1 GCA_905215055.1 uncultured bacterium | reverse complement strand
TTCGCTTCGGCGGGGATGACATCCAAGAGATGGTGGACGCGGAGCATAATTTGAAGGACGTGAAGCAGCTGTTGACCAATCTGCGGACCAACGGTGAGACTCTCCTGCACACTGCCGTGTTCATCGAACTAAAAGCCTCGGACATGGATAAACTGCGGGAGCTGCAATCCGATGTCATGATGGAACTGACCCGGTGTAAGATCAGCGTGGACAGGCTGACCCTCCGTCAGCTGGACGGGTTCCTCTCAGTGCTGCCCTTCGGGTACAACCACTTTGGCTCCCAGTACGAGCGGGTGCTCCCCGCCAGCTCGGTGGCCAATCTCTATCCTTTCAACTATTCCGGCAAGACCGACCCCCACGGGTTCTACCTGGGCCGGGATAAGTTCGGCACCAACATTCTCACGGATTTTGACAGGAGATCGGATGACAAAACCAACGCCAATGTGCTGATTTTGGGCAACTCCGGCCAGGGCAAGTCCCATCTGCTCAAAGGCATCCTCGCCAATTTGCGGGAGTCCGGGAAATCCTTCATCGTTTTGGACCCGGAGCAGGAGTACCAAGAGTTGTGCGAGAATTTAGGCGGCTGTTACTTGGATTACCTCTCCGGGGAGTACGTTATCAATCCGCTTCAACCCCAGAATTGGGACGAAGACCCGGTCAACGAGGACGATGAGCGCACCCCAGAGCAGCGTGACGCTGCACCCATGTCGCGCTCTTCCATTGGCGAATCAGGAAATCTCGCTCCCACGCCGAAGCCTCCCGTTGTGCCCGTCCCCGGCCCTTTTCAAAAAACCACCATGCTCTCCCGGCACATCTCCTACCTAAAGGACTTCTTCCGCTCCTACAAGGATTTCACCACGGCCCAGCTGGACACCATCGAGCTGATGCTCCAGAAGCTGTACCGCCGCTTTGACATGGACGACTACACGGACTTCTCCCAGGTGGCTCCAGACAAGTTCCCCACCATGTCGGATTTCTATGACCTGCTGGAAGAAGAATACGATTTGTACGATGCGAAGAAGAAAAACCTCTTTTCCGAGGAAACCATCCAGGAGGTGTGCCTGGGGCTCCACTCCATGTGCAAGGGCGCGGAAAGCAAGTATTTCAACGGGCATACCAATATTAAGGATGACAAATTCCTGGTGTTTGGGGTCAAGGGCATCATGGAGCTGAATCACAGCCTGCGGGACGCGCTCCTTTTCTCCATCCTGTCCTACATGACCAACGCGCTGCTGGGCGCTGGCAACTATGTGGGAGCGCTGGATGAGCTGTACCTATTCCTCACCAATCTGACGGCCATAGAATACATCCGCAACCTGATGAAGCGTGACCGCAAGAAAGACTCTCTGCTGGTACTGGCCAGCCAGAATATCGAGGACTTCTTGCAGCCCGGTGTTCGGGAGCTGACCAAGCCCCTGTTCTCCATCCCTACCCACCAATTCCTATTCAATCCCGGCCAGTTGGAGCCGAAAGCCTTTTGCGACACCCTCCAGCTGGAGCAGGCCGAGTTTGAGCTCATCCGCTACCCGGAACGGGGAACTTGCCTGTACCGCTGCGGCAACGAGCGGTATCTTCTCCAGGTGCATTTCCCGGAGTTTAAGGAAGCTATGTTTGGAAAATCTGGAGGTCGGTAAATGAGCGTGACAATCGGCGCGGCCCTAAAGAAGATTGCCGTGGCTCTTCTCACCGACCGGCGGAACTGGGAGAAAATCGCCGTGGCGCTGTTCGCGGTGCTTCTTCTCTTTCTGCTGCCTATCCTCTCCGTGGAAGCCATCTTCCAGGCGGACATGGACTGGAACAGCCCGGAACTGGTGTCCGCTGTGCTGGAAGAATTGGATGTGGGCAGCCTGGGCTTCTTGGAGAGCTCCAACAGCGTGCTGACACAGCTCCAGGAAGCCCTCAAAGCAGCGGGCTTCGGATTCGACGAATTTCGCAAGGCCCAGGCGCTATACTGGTTGGCGCTGTCGCCTTACGCGGAGGAAGATGATTTTGTCCAAAAATTGGTAGGCTGCTTCGCCCCAGACCAGACAAACGAGGAACTGGTTGCTAATGTCAAAGCCGCCTTTGGCACGGACATCGACCCGGAGGATTTCGAGAAGATCCTGGCCACTACCGCCAGCGACATGGTGGCCATCGCCCAATCCCAGATTGGGCAGACCGGCGGCCAGCCTTACTGGTCTTGGTACGGTTTTTCCAGCCGGGTAGAGTGGTGCGCCATTTTTGTATCTTGGTGCGCAAACCAGTGTGGCTACATCGACGCGGGAATCGTCCCTAAGTTCGCCGGATGCGGCGTGGGCGTGCAGTGGTTTCAAAACCGTGGCCAGTGGCTCCCCGGCAGCGCCACCCCCGAGCCGGGGATGCTTATTTTCTTCCAGTGGTACGGCAGCGATTCCAGCATCGCAGACCATGTGGGCATCGTGGAGAAAGTGGAAAACGGCCGTGTCTACACCATAGAGGGCAATGCAAATGACCAAGTGCGGCAAAACAGCTACCCCATAGGGTATGGAGAAATTAAGGGGTACGGGGTACCCATTACAGACTGAGGAAAGGGAGATGATGACCATAAAACTGCGGGACTATTTGCGGCTCCACCCCAACCAGGGCGTGGAGCTGCTCACGGAATTTGGCTATTACACACTGACCAAACAGGACATCCAGACCCAACTTCGCAAGCATGGGCAGGTGCACTCGGTGACGGGCAGGCCACTGTCCTTTGACACCTTGCTGGAGCAGGAGGTGCTGGATGAGCAGCCCGGCGACCCGCCCCTGCTGCGGACGGGCAGAAACGAAAGAAGGGATGAACCATGCTGACCTTTCAAAAATATGTGCATTTCATACGGACGCAGTTCCCACCCGGGAGCCGCGTCCTTTTACTTTCCAACGACCAGCCGAAACCTGTCCCCGATGGCACCATGGGGACACTGACCGAGGTGGACGCCGCGGGCCGGTTCCTGGTGAATTGGGATAACGGCAAAAGGACTGCCCTCAACCTGGAGGACGACCACTTCCGCATCTTCCAGCCCGAACTCATGGAGCTAAAGCTGTACTTTCCTCTCCACGGAGATCTCTACACCCGCAATGAGTGGGGCGACCTGGCGGACGACCCGGTGGAACTGACAGGCGGTGACCTCTCCCCCTACCTTGGGGACATTCGGGAGGCCCTCCAGGAGAACCAGCTCCCAGAGGAGCAGGAGCGAGGGCTGATGCGCTGGTACGGGGAATCCGATGCCCTGTCCTGGAAAGTGAAGTCCGCCTTCTTCGATGTGGAGGAACACGATGGGCAGCTTTGGGGCGTGGCGGATTGCCAGCTCCTGGAGTCCCTGGAGGGGGATGAACTTAACCGCCTCACCACCTACCTGGCGGGACAAGCTGCAGACGGCTGGGGCGAGGGCTTCGAGCAGCAGGAGATCCCTGTGGGAAAGGGCCTGCTCTATGTCCACCTGTGGGACGGGCAGGATTGGGAAATGACTACCACGGACCCGGGGCAGGAGGAGTCGCCACAGATGGGGATGTCCCCATGACCAGAAAAGAAAACCCACTGGAAGAACTGGAAAAAGCCTACGCCCAGTGGGAGAGCTTATACAAGCAGGGCGGCAGCGACCCTTTCTATCCGGACGGTGTCAACCTCAACCTGGTGCGGAACCACATCCTTTACTTCAAACGGCAAATCGAGGAAACCCAGCCCCTGTACAAGAATAGTGAAGTGTACCAGCGGGAGCTGCCTCCCCAGGTAGAGGACAGCTACATGGCCCGAGCAGAGGAAATCCGCGCCCATGCCAAAGACGCTCTCGCATCCTACAAGGCCGATCCCTACTACCAGTACCTGCTCCACCACCGGGAGGAACTGGATGACGCCGGCCTCAAGAAAACCTCCATCCTTCCTGTACTGAACTACGCACAGGCCCTGGAAACAGCTATCCGGGAGGATGACCTAGTCACCATGCGCCGCCATGAACGGGCAGACCGTTACCTGGATTCCTTCCGTTCCTGCGCTGTGAAAGTACGGGATGTGCTGGAAAGCCAGGAGCTGAACCTGTTTGCCCTGGCCGCTCAGGACGATTTCCCTTTTCCGGAGGAAGAAGGAATCACCCAGGAAATGCAAATGTAAAAGGAGATGATCTTCCACGAACTATGACAAGCTAAAGCAGAAGAAAGAGCAGTTGGAACAGGCAAAGCCCTCCATCCCCTTGGAGAAAACTCTCCAGAAGCAGCGGGAGTTCGAGATAGAGTACACACACAACTCCACTGCCCTGGCGGGCAATTTCCTGACGCTGGAGCAGACCCGCGCCGTCCTGGATGCGGTGGACCCGCCCCAGCAGGCGCATCAGAAGGAAGAAGATTCCTCCCCAAGCGAGGAAGAAACGCCCCAGCAGACTATGTGAATTTTGAAAGCCCTTGCCCACTCTCACGGCAGGAGCTTTCTCATTTTTTGGAAGGAGATGCCCATGAACAAGACCATCACCCTGGAGTTTCCGGCAAAGAAGCTGGAGGCCCTCTCTCACTTTCTCAAGAAGAAAGACACCACCATCGAAGCCGAGCTGGACTACGCTCTGGCCCGGCTGTACGAAAAGACCGTGCCGCCTACCGTCCGGGAATTCCTGGAGGACACAGGATCGGACGGCGATTCACCTCAGAATTTCTAAAATCACTTACAAGGATGTGCAGCGCTATGGACGGGAAAAATCGGGAGCTGACCTCCGAAGAAGAAGCCGCTGAACTGGCAAAACCCGGCGCCCACCCAGAGTGGGAAACCAACTTGCCAGCCGACCTTCAGAAAGCCGTCCAGGACTACTTGGAGGGCATCCGCAACCAAGTGACCTACTTGGACTGCCTGTGGGATGAGCTGTACGGCTCCATCAATGCCAGCCAGTGGGGCTGGGAGATCTCCAAAGAACAGGCGGATTACCTGCGGGCCAAGTACCTCTTCGAGCCGGAGGAGGAGCCTTTCCTCCCCACCGACTCCATGCTATAATATCCCCAAGGGGTGATTTCCAATGGACACTCAAAACAGTAATACCTTGACGCTTTGGGAAAACCAATGCTCAGCCTGTTCCAAATTCCACAGGCTGTTGGCAGCCAAGACCCGGGAGCCCTGGAAGAAATACGATCAGGTTATGGCCACGGCCAGGGACTTGGTGACTCAAGGCTCTCTGGAACTGTTCGCGGGGGACTGTCCCCTAGAGGATGCGGACGGCGTCCTGACCTCGGAGCAGCACCTCACTGTGTGTCACTACCTGCGGTGCAAGAGCTGCGGGAACCTCTACTATGTGGGTGCCTGCATCCGGGGGAAACCGGTTTTCCGGCGAGTGACGGACCAAGACACAGAACGCATCGCTTTCCGTTTGTGGGGGCGCTGCGGGACGTTTTTCGAGAATAAGTGAATCAAGCAACCACCAGGCCGCTGTCCGACAAAACCGGGCAGCGGCTTTTTTGCGCCCAGCAGCACGAACCCAGGCCCCGCCTGTTTCGCCCTGTGTGCAAGACCAAGCCTATGGCTTGGTCTGAGAGAAACCCTCGGGTGCGCAGCACCCGTCTTTTCCTGCGGAAAAGCACCGAGTTTCTCTGGCCTGTGAGGGCCTGTGAGGCGGTTTTCTCCCCAGGGCGGGGAAACGACCCGTTCCAAGCCCGCAAAAGCCAAATTCGGCCCCACAAAGGCAAGGTTGAAAAAATCCCCGGATAAGAGCACCGGGAGAGGTGAAAAAGAGTAGCAGGTTAAAGGGTGTGGGTCGGTGAACCGCCCCACACCCGGCTCACAGCGCCCGGCAGAGCCGGTCGCTTCGGGCTTTTCCCCAGGGGTCAATTCCCCGTTTTCTATGGGTCAGTTTTGGAGCCTAGGGGTCAAGCCGTGGGTCAGAGAGCAAGAAAATCCAGGAATTCCGGGAAATATCCGTGGGTCAAACTGTGGGTTTGGCCCTAAATCAGAAGGAGAAAAAGCGTATGACAGAACTGAAATCCCCTGCGCCCGAAAAGCGCAAATTTGCCCTGTGGATCAGCAAAGATACCATCGACCGGGCAAAACAATCCTACAAAGACGACAACTGCTCCAGCGCCAGTGAATTCATTGAGAAGGCGATTTTATTCTACCTGGGGTACCTCTCCAGCCAGGAAAACCAGGACTACCTGGCCCAGGTTATCCCGTCCACGGTGAAAAGTATCATGGATGAGAGCGCCAACCGCATGGGGCGGCTGCTCTTCAAAATGGCGGTGGAGATGGCAGTATCGGAAAACATTCTGGCGGCGGTGTGCGACGTGAGCCAGCCCGAGCTGACACGCCTGCGTGGACAATGCATCCAGGAGATCCGCCAAACCAACGGGCTGCTGTCCTTTGAAACAGCGCTGAATTGGCAGCAGGATGGCTGACCGCATCGCTGGAGGTGAGAAACATCCTTGGCAAAGATCATCGCGAAATTCGGATACTTGAAAGGCAAATCCCGTGGCGGATATACCAAATACATCGCCACACGGGAGGGTGTGGAGAAGCTAAACGAGTCCCTCCGGAATCTCCCCGTCACCCAGGGCCAGCAGGAATTCATCCAAAAGCTGCTGATGGAGTTCCCGGATTCCAAAGACCTGTTGGAGTATGAGGACTACCAAAAATCACCTACCC
>CAJMOH010000089.1 GCA_905215055.1 uncultured bacterium | reverse complement strand
ATACTTGATACGATGGGAATTGTCAAGCACCCAGTGCCTGGGCTGTCTCTTCGCGCCACGGGGCGGCGGGGGATTTCACGGGTGCGCTGCCGTACGGTCCCTTGTTCACAGCTCTGCGAGCTGGTATGACAAGGGACCTGCTTTTTTCCATGCGCTGCGCGCATTTAAGGTCGCAGCCTTTTGAAAAAGGCTGCACCGAAAACTTTTATCCGCCTCCGCGCCTGCGGCTCTTCGGCGCGCACGCGCTTTCACCTCTCGATCAGGCGCGGCGTTTCGCCGCCGCCCCAGGGCGCGAATCGTCCAGTCCGGTCACGGACCGCGAATTGCTCAGCGGGAGCACCCGCCAGCGGAGGCCCTCCGCCGAACGATTCGGTACTTGCCATCCGTCCGCACTGTCATCAAAAACACCTCCTGCCGGCCCAGGCCCCGCTCCTTCAGGCGCTTTTCCACCCAGGCCTCGTCCCTGCCGCACAGGGCCAGCGACTGCCGGGACAGCTCCCCGTCGCTGATGACCACCACCTCCAGGCCCTGGTTCTCCGGCTTTAGCCCCAGCTGCTTGGGGGTGGCCGGGTCCTGCTCCGGGCGGCGGAGCACGCTCAGCGTCCCGTTTGTCTCCACGATGGCCCAGGCCACGTCCTCCAGATAGAACACCCCGTTTTGCCGCAGCTGCTCAAACAGGTCCTCGGTGGTCATGCGCAGGCGGCGCATCTGCTTTTGCAGAATTTCCCCCCGCTGAATCACCACCGTGGGGCTGCCGCACACCAGCTTGCGGAACCGCCCGCTCTTCAGCATGGAAAAGGACGCCAGCAGCTCGCACAGCACCAGCGCCCCCATTGGCACAAGGCCCATCCACAGGGGCGTGTCCTCCTCCTGGATGGGCAGCACCGCCAGCTCGGAGAGCAGCAGCGTCACCACCAGCTCCGAGGTTTGCAGCTGGCTGATCTGCCGTTTGCCCATCACCCGCACCGCCGCCAAAATCACCCCGTACATCAAAAGCGTTCGTCCCAGAGACGCGATCACCGCGCTCCCCCCTTTCCGTCGGTTTTTTTTAGTCTTTGCCTGAAAAGGGCGTTTATGCCCGCATACTTTTCCCGGCGCGGGGCAGGCTAAGGAAAAACGAGCGCGAAGGAGGCGCGGACATGGAGCGGCAGGTTCTCTCCCCCAGCCTGGAGGAAAACAAGGCCTTTTTTCAGGGCTGCTTTGAAAACGCGATGGATTTTATCGTCCGGGAGGTGGAGCTTTCCGGCAGGCGGGCCGCCCTCTTCGCCGTGGACGGCCTGATTAACAAGGAGACCATCGCCCTGACCCTGCTGGAGCCTCTCTTAAAGGCCCAGGACTATCCCCAGGACCCGCAGGCCCTGGTGGACTGCCTTCAGCACCGGATCCTCAGCGCGGCGGAGCTGAAGCGGGAAAACCGCCTGCCCCAGCTGCTGACCCTGCTGATGAGCGGCTTTGTGCTGCTGGCGGTGGACGGCAGCGGAGAGGGGCTTGTCTCCGGGGTGCAGGGCTTTGCCTACCGGGGTCCCCAGGAGCCGCAAAACGAGGTGATGCAGCGGGGCGCCAAGGACGGCTTTACCGAGTCCAACCAGCTGAACATGGCCATGATCCGCCGCCGGATGAAAAGCGTCTCCCTGCGGTTCGAGCCTCTCCAGGCGGGCAGTCAAAGCCACACCCCGGTGGTGCTGTGCTATCTGGCGGACCGGGCCTCTCCCCAGCTTTTAGAGCGGGTGCGAGAGCGGATCGGGGCCTGCCCCCTGAAAACCGTGCTGGGGGCCGGGTATCTCACCGGCTTTTTAGAGCGGGGCCGGGTGTTCTCCGGGGTGGGACAGACCGAGCGGCCCGACGTGGCCTGCGGCAAGCTGGAGGAGGGCCGGGTTGCCCTGCTGGTGGAGGGAACTCCCAGCGTGCTGGTGCTGCCCTTTCTCTTTGTGGAGAACTTCCAGACCCTGGACGACTACCTGGCCCGGCCCTTTTACGGCACCTTCATCCGGTGGCTGAAGTACATCGCCTTTTTCCTCAGCGCCTTTTTGCCGGGGCTGTACGCGGCGGCGGTGGTCCACCACCCAGAGCTGCTGCCCGAAAGCCTGCTGCGAAGCATTGCCCAGGCCCAGGCCAAAACCCCCTTCCCCGTCCTCTTTGAGACGCTGACCCTGTACTTTCTCTACGAGGTGCTGCGGGAGGCGGGGCTGCGGGCGCCCCGGTCCCTGTCCTCCACGGTGAGCCTGGTGGGGGGCCTGGTGCTGGGGGACACGGCGGTGGCGGCGGGGCTGGTCAGCGCGCCGTCCCTGCTGGTGGTGGCCCTGACGGCCATCGCGGGCTATGCCGTTCCCCGGCTGTACGAGCCGCTGTCCCTCTTGCGGCTGGTGTTTCTCCTCACGGGAGGGCTGCTGGGGGTGTGGGGCGTGACGGCGGGCCTGCTGTTTTTGCTGATGGACCTGTGCGGCGCGGAGAGCTTTGGGGTGCCGCTGCTGTCGCCGGTGTCTCCCCTGGGAGGACGGCTGGCCCTGCGGGATGTGCTTGTCCGGGCAAGCTGGCGACGGCTCTCCCGGTGGGACGCCCGGGTGCAGGACATGCCCGGCGCCCGGAAGGAGGATGCCCCATGAGGCGCGCCCCCTCCATCAGCGCGGCCCAGTTTTTCGGCACGGCCTTTGGGTGCCGGGCGGCGCTGACCATCGCCCTGAACGGCCGCTGGGCCGCGGGGGAAAACCTGCTGGACGGGGCCTTCTCCTGCCTGGGGGCAATGGGGCTGGGACTTTTGCTGGCCCTGCCCGTGGGGCTTCTCTTCCGGCGCTGCCCGGACCAGCCCATTGGGGAGCAGGCTGTCCAGCTTTTCGGACAGGGAGGAAAAGCGGTCTCCCTGTGCTATCTGGCCTATTTCCTGGTGATGAACGGGGTGTCCCTGGGGCTGTTTCAGCTGTTCCTCCAGGACAATGTCCCCTTGGATTTCCCGGCGTTTTTCATTCTGGCCGCGGCGGTGGGAGCCGCCCTGTACGGGGCCTGGCGGGGCCTGGAAACCGTGGCCCGGGCCGGGTCCTGGGTGGTGGTGCTGCTGCTGCTGGGAACGGCCCTGGTGTTTGCCCTGGCCTGCCGGCGGTTTCGGTGGGAAAACCTGCAGCCGCCCCTGGAAAACGGCCTGTCCCCCCTGGGGGGAGGGGCGGCGGTGTTCCTCTCCCGCACCACCCTCTTTGGGGAAATGGCGGTGCTGCTGCCCTTTGTCCGGGGGAGGCGGGGGCTGGGCTTCACCCTGTGGGCCGGGGGCACCAGCCTGTTTGTGGGGGTGCTGGTGGCGCTGCTGGCCGGTTGCCTGGGACCCTACGCCGCCACCCAGAAATTCCCGGTGTACGCCCTGGCCTCCCTGACGGAGATCACCTCTCTCCAGCGGCTGGACGGGGTGTTCACCGGGGTGTGGATGATGGGCCTGACCATCCAGACGGCGGTCAGCCTTTCCGCCTGCCGGGTGTGCGCCGTGTCTCTCCAGCGGGGCCGGGAAAACCTCTGGATGGCGGGGGCCGCTGTGGCCATGCTGGTCCTGGGGGGAGCGGCGGCCCAGGCGCCGGCGGCGCAGTCCCTTTTTCTGGACACCGGCCTGTGGCTGGGGCTGACGGTCCTCACCGGGGCGGGCCTGCCCCTGCTGGTGCTGGCCGGAAAGGGTTTCAAGGCAAAAAGGAGGCGGCGTCCGTGAGAGTCCGGTTTTTCGTACTGTTCCTTGCCACCGGCCTGCTGCTGTGCGGCCTGGCTGGCTGCGGCGGCAGGGAGCTGCACCAGCGGCTGCTGATTCAAGCCATCGGCATAGACACCGGGGACCAGGGGGTGGCGGTGACTGTGCGGGCCGCCAGCACCGGCCAGGAGGCGGGAGACCAGCTGTACACCTGCCAGGGGGCCACCGTGCCCCAGGCTCTCTCCAGCCTGACCCTTTCCACCGGCCGGGAGCCATTTTACGCCCACTGTTCCCTGGTGGTGCTGGGCCGCTCCTGCGGGGAGGCGGGACTGTCCGAATTTTTGGACTTTTTCCTCCGGGGGAACACCGTCCGTCCCACGGCCCAGGTGCTCCTTTCCACCGGGACCGCCAGCCAGATACTGTCCGCCAAAAGGGACAGTGAGCTGCTCCCCGTGGGGGACCTGACAGCCCCCTCCCAGGCCGGGAGGGACACAGGCATGGCCTTTTCCGTGGACCTGCTGGAGCTGGTCAACAGCGCCCTGCGGCCCGGGTCCTCGCCGGTGCTGCCGCTGGTGGAGCCGGGCGGGGACGCCCCCCAGCTGGCGGGGTCCGCCTATTTTCGAGACCTGCGGCTGGCCGGGACCTTCACCCTGGAGGAAACCCGGGGGCTTCTGGCCCTGCGGGGCTGGCTGGAGTCCGGGGAGCTGGTGCTGGAGAGGGAGGTTTTTGGGACAGTAACCCTTGGGCTGACCCAGGGCAAAACCCAACGCGCCCTCACCTGGGAGGGGGACCTGCCCCAGCTTCAGGTGCGGTGCCAGGTGCGGGCGGAGCTTCTCTCTCTGGACGGCCCCGCGTCCCAGGATCGGATCCCCCAGCTGGAGCAGGCCTTGGCCCAGGCTCTGGAGGAGGAAATGTCCGCCGCCCTGGAAAAAGCCCTGGCGGACGGGTGCGATGTCCTGGGGCTGGGGAACCTTGTCTCCCAGCGGCGGCCACAGGCCTGGCGGGAGCTGGCCCCCCAGTGGGAAACCCTCCTGTCCCAGTGCGGCTTTCAGCTGGAGGCCCAGGCCCAGGTGCAGCCCCGGGAGGAAGAGGGCCTGTAAAGGCGCGAGCGCCCGGCTAAAGGGCCAGGTAGATCTGATAGTGCGCCAGCCAAACATTGATTTGCAGCAGGTAGGCCAGCAGCTGGGGACCGGCCATCAGCTGGCCGAACCAAGGCCTGCCGTAGTCGAAGGTTTGACCCAGCAGTCCAGTGACCGTTTCTTCGGACAGCAGCTTGTGAATGGGCTGAGAACTGTCCCGCAAAACGGACAGCAGCTGCTCCTTCACCAGCGCCTCGTAGCTGGGGTTGTGGGTTTTGGGATAGGGGCTTTTCCGCCGGTGAAGGATTTCCTCCGGCAGCAGCCCCGTCCCCGCGTCCCGGAGCAGGGCCTTTGGCTCCCCGCCCCGGCAGCGGTACTCCCAGGGGATGTTGTACACCAGCTGGGCCAGCCGGTGGTCCGCGTAGGGAACCCGCACCTCCAGGCCGCTGACCATGCTGCACCGGTCCTTTCTGTCCAATAAAGTGGACATAAACCAGTGGATGTTCAGGTAGCTGAGCTGCCGCGCCCGCACCTGCTCTTCGCTCTCCCCGGGCAGGGTGGGAACCTGGGCCAGAGTCTCCTCCAGCCGCTGGGAAACATAGCCCTCCAAATCCAGCTCTGTCCGAATTTCCGGACGGAGAAGCCCTGCCCGCAGGTCCAGGTTGTTGGACCAGGGAAAGTGCCTGCCGTCGTACATCTCCCGGCGGTGAAACCAGGGGTAGCCGCCAAAAATCTCGTCGGCGCACTCCCCGCAGAGGGCCACGGTGTGGCGGCGCTTCACCTGCCTGCAAAACCGCAAGAGAGAGCCGTCCACGTCGGCCATGCCCGGCAGGTCCTTGGCGATGACCGCCTCCTTGAGAGAGTCCGCCAGCTCCTGGCTGGTACACAGCAGGGTGGTGTGGTCTGTCCCTAAAATCGTACTCACCCTCTCGGCCCAATCCTGGTCCCGGTCCGGCTGAAAGGAAGAGGGCGTAAACCACTGGCTGTTGCCCTCAAACTCGAAAGAATAGGTGTCCAGTTTTTCTCCCAGTTCCCCCAGACTCCTGGCGGCGATGGCCGTCACCAGGCTGGAATCCAGCCCGCCGGAGAGGAAGGTGCACAGGGGGACGTCGCTTTTTAGCTGGCGCCGCACCGCGTCGGTGAGGAGGCCCCGCACCTGCTCCACGGCCTCTTGGTAAGACAGCTCCAGGGGCTGGGCCTCCAGGTCGAAATAGGCCAGCTCCCGAAAGCCCTGGCGGTCAAAGACGGCCAGGTGGCCGGGCTTCAGCTCCCGGATACCCTGGAACACGCCGCAGCCGGGGGTGCGGGCGGGGCCCAGGCCGAAGATCTCCTGCAGGCCCTCCCTGCCCACCACGGGCCGGACGCCGGGGTACTCAAACAGGGCCTTGATCTCCGAGGCGAACACCAGCCGCCCATCCCGCAGGGTGTAAAACAGGGGCTTTACGCCGAAGGGGTCCCGGCAGAGGAAGGCGCGCCCGGCGGCGGGGTCGTCCACAGCCAGGGCGAAGATGCCGTTAAAGCGCCGGGGGCAGTCCAGACCCCAGGCCAGGTAAGCGGCCAGGGCCACCTCGGTGTCGCAGCGGGTGGAGAAGGAAAAGCCCCGGGCTTCCAGGTCCCGGCGAAGCTCGGGGGCGTTGTACAGCTCGCCGTTGTAGGCGATGGTCACCTGGTGTCCCTGCCAGGGGAGGGAGAGGGGTTGCTGTCCGTTTTTTGGGTCAATGACAGCCAGGCGGGCGTGGGCGAGGGCGCAGTTTTGAGAGAGGTGAGCGCCCTGACCGTCGGGGCCGCGGTGGGCGATGCGGCGCACCATCCGGCGGACGAGATCGAGGGAGAGCTGAGGGGGCTGGACAAGGCCCTGGCCGAAGTCAGCGAAACCGGCGAAACCACACATGGGGAAAGACTCCTTCCGTTTGCAGATGGTATAGTGTATGCAGGGAAGGAACCGGATGCCACCGCGAAGCGGCGTAAAGTTTTTTGGTGAAGCTTTTTTTCAAAAAAGCTT
>CAJMOH010000088.1 GCA_905215055.1 uncultured bacterium | reverse complement strand
AAGCCGCATGTTTCCTAGCAAAATCGTTAACTTGTCATTTTTCTTATCTCAAGCCCTGGGGCAACTTCCTTGGGGGCCGCTTCAGCGGCTATCTGCTTCGCAGCGTGCGCCGCTGTCGCTGCTTTCCTTTTCCCGGCTTCGCCGGTGCAGACCTTGGGGCGCTGGTCTCGGCTGCCGCCTCGGTCGGCCGCTGGGCAACGTCCCACCGGGACGTAGCGGCCCCAATCCCCGCAAGTTTTTTGAAAAAAACTTGACTAAAAACTTTACTCGCCTGCGGCGCGCACGCAGAGATTTTACGCCGCTTCGCGGGTCTCTTCTCCGAAGAACTGTTTATACCAGATTAAGAAGGTGTACACGGTCCACACCCGGCGGCTGTTGTCGGCCTTGCCGTTTTTGTGGTCGTCCAAAAGCTTCACCAGATTCTCTGTGTGGAAAAACTTCTGAGCGTTCTCCCCCAAAAACTCCTCCTTGACCATGCTGTAATACTTGTCCTCTTTCAGCCACACCCGGGTGGGCACC
The DNA here is from genome assembly GCA_905215055.1 of uncultured bacterium. Lineage (GTDB taxonomy): Bacteria > Bacillota > Clostridia > Oscillospirales > Acutalibacteraceae > Acutalibacter. The sequence goes on along the minus strand of CAJMOH010000088.1, from coordinate 6,230 downwards.
GGGAAGCCCAGCTTCTTTTTGCCGGCCCACTTCTCCGGCATCCGGCGCAGGGCGGCCTTCCGCATGGCGTACTTGGTGTTTTCGCTGTTCACACGGTACTTTGTGGGAATCCGCCCCGCCAGGGCCATAATCCTCTTGTCCAGGAAAGGCACCCGCAGCTCTAGGGAGTTTGCCATGCTCATCTTGTCCGCCTTTAGGAGAATGTCCCCCACCATCCACATGTTCAGGTCCACAAACTGCATCTTGGTCACAGAGTCCTTGTCCTTCACCATGTCGTAATAGGGCTTGCACAGCTCCTCGGGAGCCGGCGCCCCGGCGGGATGCTTCAAAATGGCCTGGCGCTCCTTCTCCGTGAACATATAGGCGTTGCCGATAAACCGCTCTTCCAGCCGCTTGCCCCGGCGTACCAGGAAGTTCAGCCCCCGGTGGGCGGGCAGCGCCCCGGCGATTTTGCCGATAAGCTTGCGGATGGGGAAGGGGATTTTATCGTACCACTGCATCTCCAGAGGCTCTTTGTAGATGTTGTACCCGCCGAAGATCTCGTCAGCCCCCTCGCCGGAGAGCACCACCTTCAAATACTGGGAGGCGGTGTTGCACACAAAGTACAGGGCCACCGCCGCCGGGTCCGCCAAAGGCTCGTCCATGTGGTACTGGATTTTGGGGAAGTTGCCCCAGAACTCCTCCGGGGTGATGATGTGGCTGATGTTTTTCACCGGGATCTGCTCCGACAGCTCCTGGGCGTAGCTGATTTCGTTGTATTTGGTGCCGTTGTCAAAGCCCACGGTAAAGGTCTTGTCCACATGGGCCGAGCAGGCCACATAGCTGCTGTCCACCCCGGAGGACAGGAAGGAGCCAACCTCCACGTCAGAGATCTTGTGGGCCTCCACGCTGTCGTCAAAGGTCTTTTCAATCTCGTCCACCCAGTAGTCCAGGCTCTTGTCCTCCTCGGCCTGGAAGGTGGGCAGCCAGTAGCGGGTGATTTCCATTTTCCCGTCCTTGTAGCGGAAGTAGTGGGCGGGGGGCATTTTGTACACGTTTTTAAAGAAGGTCTCCGGTCCGGGGGAGTATTGGAAGGACAGGTAGCTTTCCAGAGCCTTCTCGTTCAATTCCTTTTGAAAGTGGGGGTGATGGAGAAAGCTCTTGATCTCCGAGCCGAACATCAGGGTGCCGTTCATCCTGGCGTAGTACAGGGGCTTGATGCCGAAAAAGTCCCGGGCGCCAAACAGCTCCCGCTTTTCCTTGTCCCAGATGACAAAGGCGAACATGCCCCGCAGCTTGTTCAGCAGCTGGGGGCCGTACTCCTCATAGCCGTGAAGCAGCACCTCCGAGTCGGTGGCGGTTTTGAACACATGACCCGCCGCCAGAAGGTCCTTCTTGATGTCCTGATAGTTGTAGATCTCTCCGTTAAAGGTGAGCACCTTGGTGCCGTCCTCGTTAAGAATGGGCTGACGCCCGCCCTCCAGGTCGATGATGGACAGCCGCCGGAACCCCAGGGACAGGGAGCCGTCCATATAATAGTCCGCGTCGTCAGGGCCACGGTGACGGATGGCGTCCGTCATAGAGCGGAGCACCCCCGCGTCCTGCTGGGTGTCGCCGCCGTCAATGAATCCAACGAATCCGCACATGGTTTGTACCTGCCTTTCTCTATCCAAAATACTGGGCTTCTATATCTGGGAAAATAGGCTTTTGGGGCGGGAAGATTCCCGTCTCTAAAAAAGCACAGCCCTTTGCCTGCCCCGCCCAGCGCGCAGGCAGCGCATATCTCCACTTACTATACCACAAAATGGGACAAAATACCAGAACCTATTTTCCCATCTCTATTTTTGCCAATTTCTCTGGATTTCACCACCGGTTCGCGGGCAAAAAAAGAGGCCCCCTCATTTCCGGTGCCAGCCGGGAAGGAGCCTGAAAGGGAATTTATCCAAGGAGTATAATTTTGTATTTTTATACATTTCGACAGGGGCAAAAAGCCGCCCCTGCCGCCCCTTGGAAGGAGGGACGGCGCTCAGCCGGGCTTTTTCCCGGCGATGGACTGCTCGGTGTTTTGCACCAGCTCCAGCAGAGAGGGGGCAAACAGGGGAAACTCCTTTTGCAGCTTTTCCGGGCTGAGGGCAGGGAGAGAATCCTGAGCCACGCCGGCGGCGTCCTCCAAGCCGGAGCCGTCCAGCAGATAGCGGGCCTTGCCCTCGGAAAGCAGCATGTGGGCGTTGGCCTGATAGGCGTACAGCCCCCGGTTCAGGGAGAAGGCCTCCTGGGGATTTTTCCCCCGGGCGGAGTAGAGCAGCCGGAACATCTTGTACAGCGCGGTGGAAAGATAGGCGCAAACGTGCCGCGTCAATCCCTCGCTATTGATTTTTTTCAAAATCCCGAATACAATATTGAGAGAGTTTACCAGCACCCTGCGCTGGTATTCGGCGGCGGAATGGCCCCCTCCGGAGGCCGAGGCGGCGCCCTCGCTGGGCAGGCTCCCGGGGGAGATCACCGCCCCGCTGGGATGGGGCGTGCGTCCCAGCAGATAGTCGCAGGACACGCCGTAATAAGTCGCGGCGCGGATTAAAAAGTCCAGGCCGCACTCCCGAATGCCCTTTTCATAGTGAGAGAGCAGCGCCTGGGAAATGCCCAGGTCCGCGGCCGCCTTTTTTTGGCTGAGACCCCGTTCCTTCCGCAGAAGTGTCAAGATCCTTGGGAAATCGTTGTTCAGCATAGAGAACACCTCGATTGTCACAGGAAATGTTGGCCGGGCTTTGCGCAAGCAAGCACGGGTGGGAACAAAAGCAGCGCACAAACGGGTGAATATCTAGGATAATTATACAGTGGATCGGGGCCGGGTAATTGCCATTTTGGAAATATAAGAAAAGAAACTGTTAAATTTTCGCGGATTTTCTTCACAGGTCCGCGCTGGGAGGCAGCTATGAAATCCTACACCATCCATCTTATTCGCAACATGCCCTGCCAGGGCAATTTGGAAGGCCGCTACATCGGCCGCACAGAGTCCCCCCTGCCCGCCTCCTCCATCCAGCGGCTGCTGGAGCTGAAGCGGGAGTTTCGCTATCCCCGGGCCGGGGCCTTTTACGCCAGCCCCTCCACACGCTGTGTGGACACCCTGCGGCTGCTCTATCCAGAGGCCGACCCAGAGGTGATTTTGGAAATGGCCGAGTGCGACTTTGGAGACTGGGAAAACAAAACCGCCGCCGAGCTGCAGCGGGACCCCCGCTTTCTGGAGTGGATGAACCAGGGAGGACAGACCGCCCCGCCCAACGGGGAAAGCGGCCTGGTCTTTCTCCAGCGGGCCTGCCGGGGCTTTGAGACCCTGGTGCAGAACCTGATGGTTCGGGGAGAGACGGAAGCGGCGCTGTGTACCCACGCCGGGGTGATCACCGGGCTGCTCTCGGCCTATGGCCTGCCCCGGGCGCAGCCCTACCAGTGGATGTGTGAGCCGGGCTGCGGCTACACGGTGCGGATCACCCCCAGCCTGTGGATGCGCTCTCAGGTGATGGAGGTGGTCCAGACCCTGCCCTTGGGCGAGGAGGGCCGGCGGCCGGACCACCTGGTGGTGGACCTCGCCCGGGAGGCGGCGGACCGTGCCTGGGGCCGGAAAGAGGACCCGGAGCAGCCGGAGGCAGGGGAAACTCAGGCTTGACAAAGGGGACTCTTCCGGCCTATAATGCCATCAATAGAGAAAGACTGTGAAGGGAATAAGACGGCGGGGCGCCGCCCAGAGAGCCTGCGGCGGGTGTGAGCAGGCAGGCCCCCGCCGGGATAGCTCGTCCCGGAGTTGCCCGCCTGAACACGTCAGGGCGGGACGGCTGGCGCCGTTACACGCCGGGCCTTCCACAAGGCCTATAAGGGAGCGGGCGGGCCCCGCTCTGAAAACGGGTGGTACCGCGGAACATCTTCGCCCCGGACACGGCATGGCTGTGTCCGGGGCTTTTTTCGCGGGCAAAGGGAAAATTGTGGTGAAAGGACGGACCTTCTATGAAGCAAGGGTATGAAAAGTACAGGGCCTTTGAGCCAATCCATCTGCCGGACCGGACCTGGCCGGAAAAGACCATCACCAAGGCGCCCGTCTGGTGCAGCGTGGACCTGCGGGACGGCAACCAGGCTCTGGTCAGCCCCATGAACCTGGAGCAGAAGGTGGAGTTTTTCCGCATGCTCACCGCCATTGGCTTTCGGGAGATTGAGGTGGGCTTTCCCGCCTCCTCCCAGACGGAGTACGAGATTCTCCGCACGCTGATCGAGGAGGACCTGATCCCGGAGAACGTGACCATTCAGGTGCTGGTCCAGGCCAGGGAGCATTTGATCCGCCGGACCTTTGAGGCCATCCGGGGGGCGAAAAACGTCATTGTCCACTTTTACAATTCCACCTCCGCCTTGCAGCGGAAGGTGGTGTTCCACACGGACATGGAGGGCGTTATTGCCATCGCCGTGGAGGGGGCCAGGCTGATCCGCTCCTTGACAGAGGAGCTGCTGCAAGCGGAGCCGGGCATGTCCATCCGGTACGAGTATTCGCCGGAGAGCTTTTCCGGCACGGAGGTGGAAAACTCCGTGCTGATCTGCGACCGGGTGCTGGAGGCTCTGGGCGCCGCCCCGGACCGGAAGGCCATTATCAACCTGCCCAACACGGTGGAGATGTGTACCCCCAACACCTACGCCGATCAGGTGGAGTATGTCTGCCGGAACCTGCGCCGCCGGGACAGCGCCGTGATCAGCATTCATCCCCACAACGACCGGGGAACCGCTGTGGCGGCCACGGAGCTGGGCATCATGGCGGGAGCCGAGAGGGTGGAAGGCACCCTGTTTGGCAACGGGGAGCGCACCGGCAACGTGGACGTTATGACCCTGGCCATGAACCTGTACTCCCAGGGGGTGGACCCAAAGCTGGACTTCTCCCACATGAACCAGGTCAAGCAGGTCTATGAGGACTGCACCCAGATGCGGGTGGATCCCCGCCACCCCTACGCCGGGGAGCTGGTGTTCACGGCCTTTTCCGGCTCTCATCAGGACGCCATCAACAAGGGCGTGGACTACATGGCCAAGCACGGCTCTCCCTATTGGGAGGTCCCCTATCTGCCCATCGACCCGGCGGACCTGGGACGGCAGTACGAGCCGGTCATCCGCATCAACAGCCAGTCGGGAAAGGGCGGCGCCGCCTTTGTCATGCGCCAGGTCTTTGGGTATCAGCTGCCCAAGGCCATGCACCCGGAGTTTGGCGCCTTGGTAAAGGCCGCCTGCGAGCGCGCCCGCCGGGAGCTGACCCCGGGGGAGGTGTTCGCCATTTTCCAGCAGGAATATCTGGACGTACACCATCCCTACAACCTGCTGACCTACCGGATTTTCGAGGAGAGCGGCGTCCAGGGCCAGGTGGTGGATTTCCAGGGCATCATCCGCACCCATCATGTGAACAAGGAGGTATCCGGCCGGGGCAACGGCCCCATTGACGCCTTCTTCAACGCCCTGGGGCCTTTGGGCCTGTGGGATTACGAGTTTGTGTCTTACAGCGAGCACGCGGTGTCCACCGGCGCGGACTCCCAGGCGGTCAGCTACATCCAGCTGCGCCACAAGGGAGAGGCTGTGTTCGGCGTGGGCATGGACCACAACATCAGCATCGCCTCCATCAAAGGCATCCTCTGCGCCATCAACCGCGGGTGCTCCCGCTGAGCAATTCGCGCCACGGAGCGGCGAGCTGACGCTCGCGCTTGATCGAGAGGTCAACGCGCGTCCGCGCCGCTGGCTTTGCTGGGACCTTTCCGGCCTTGCGGAACGCAAGAAGCCGGCATGGCCCGTGCGGCCACGCACCGGCGGAGTGCCTCCGCTGTCTCTTCGCGCCTAGGGCAGCTCGCTTCGCTCGTGCTGATCGAATCGGCAAAGCACGTCCGCACCGAAGGTTTTGCTGGGACCTTTCCGGCCTTGCCGCAGGCAAGAAGCCGGCATGCCTGGGGTGCACCCCCCCGCGCAAGCGAGGCGGAGTCCTGATAATTGCCCGCGCGCCAGTGCGCGCGTCCCGCGACTCGGCCCGTGCGGCCACGCACCGGCGGAGTGCCTCCGCTGTCTTTTCGCGCCCTGGAGCGGCGGCTGACGCTCGCGCTTGATCGAGCCGATGTCTCACGTCCGCGCCGGGGGCTTTGCTGTGTCCTTTCCGGCAGAAGGCTCTCGGGACAAGCGCACCTGGTGGGTAAACTTGTCAGTATCCCCTACTTGAAATCCAAAAAGTGACAAGTTAAGGAAAAACC
>CAJMOH010000087.1 GCA_905215055.1 uncultured bacterium | reverse complement strand
TGCGTCCCGCAAGGGCGGGGGGTTGCACCCCAGGCACGCCGGTGCGTGGCCGCACGGGCCGAGTCGCGGGACGGGCGCTGAGGGCGCCCGGGCAGTAATCGGGCCGTCAGCTCGATTGCGCGGGGTCCGTGGCCGGACTGGCCATGCCGCCTTTTTGCGTCCCGCAAAGGCGGGGGGGCCCGGTAAAGCCTTCGGCGCGCACGCGCTTTCACCTCTCGATCAGGCGCGGCGTTCAGCCGCCGCTCCAAGGCGCGAATTGCCCGGGGTGCAACCCCCGCGGACGTGCGCTATCCTCTCGAAGAGCACGAGCGAAGCGAGCTGCCCGTGGCGCGAAATGACAGCCCAGGCACTGGGCCGTGAATTGCCCGGGGTGCAACCCCCGCGGACGTGCATTGTCGGTTCGATCAAGCGCGAGCGTCAGCTCGCCGCTCCAGGGCGCGAATCGACAGCGGAGGCACTCCGCGGCTTGAGATGGGAAAGTGTACAACAACAGCGCAAACCCGCATAAACACTGGGGTTTTCATTGTTGTACAGGTGTACAAGAATAGAAGAAAGCGTACAAGAATAGAAGAAAGCGTACAAGAATGGGGTATACTTGTACACCCCGACAACAACGGAAAGCCGCATAAACACTGGGTTTTTTCTATACTTGTACACTTTTGGATTTCAAGTAGGGGGGTGTACAAGAACCCAGTTTCCGTGTTGCTGCCGGGCGGGGAAGCTTCCCTTTGGCGGGAACTTTGGAAAACCCCTTGACAACAGGCCTGGAAGGGTCTATAATAATACCTCGGTAAAACAAAGCGGAGCCGGCGGCTCCCACCCGTGCAGCCCTGTCTGACACAGGTCAATATCCCAAAAGCGGTCCGGCCTCAGGCTGGGGCGGGCTTTGGCTGTCTCCCGCGGGGGAGGCGGACGGGAAGGTTGATTTGCGGGCAGAAGGGATTCTGCCCGCTTTTTGCGCCGCCAGGCCCCACAAAACAGCTTGAGAACAACATGTGATGGAGGTGCTACCCATTAGCAAACAGGAACTGCAGATCAACGAGCAAATCCGGGACAAAGAGATCCGCGTCATCGATTCCGACGGCACCCAGCTGGGCATTATGCCCCTGCGCAGGGCAATGGAGATTGCGGAGCAAAAAAATCTGGACTTGGTGAAGATCGCTCCCCAGGCAAACCCGCCGGTGTGCAAAATCATCGACTATGGCAAGTTTCGCTTTGAACAGGCCAAGCGGGAAAAAGAGGCGAGAAAGAACCAGCGCGTCGTTGAGATCAAGGAAGTCCGCCTGTCCCTCAATATCGATACCCACGATTTCGAGACCAAAAGAAACCACGCCCTGCGGTTTATCTCCGAGGGGAACAAGGTAAAGGTTTCTATCCGGTTTCGCGGCAGGGAGATGGGACACCCCGAGCTGGGCCTGGAGATTATGCGCCGGTTTTCCGACGCCATGAGCGAGGTTGCCAACGTGGAAAAGCCCGCCAAGCTGGAGGGCCGCACCATGCTGATGTTCCTGGCTCCCAAGCCCCAGAAGTAAACAGTTGTTTCAAAATACCCTAAGGAGGAACGTAACATGCCGAAACTGAAGACTCACAGCGGCGCTAAAAAGCGCTTTAAGCTTTCCAAGAATGGAAAGGTCATCCGTGCTCACGCCTACATGTCCCACCTGGCCAACGGCCACGGCAAGACCCCCAAGAGCAAGCGTCACGCCCGCGGCACCACCGTGGCCGACCACACCAACGTGTCCGCCATCAAGCGCATGCTGCCCTACAAATAAGGTCCGTGCTCGGACGGAGCAAGTCGCGGCGGGTGCTCCCGCTGAGCGATTCGCGCCTCGGAGCGGCGAGCTGACGCTCGCGCTTGTGCAGGACGCCGGCGCACGTCCGCGGGGGTTGCACCCCGGGCAATTCGCGCCTTGGAGCGGCGGCTGAGGGCCGCGCTTGATCGAGAGGTGAAAGCGCGTCCACGCCGAAGGCTTTACCGGGCCCTCCCGCCCTTGCGGGACGCAAGAGGGCGACTTGGCCTGTGCGGCCACGCACCGGCGTGCCTGGGGTGCAACCCCCCGCCCTTGCGGGACGCAAGAGGGCGGCATGGCCCGTGCGGCCACGCACCTCCCGCGCAAGCGAGGGTACGCCCTGATAACTGCCCGCGCGCCAGTGCGCGCGCCCCGCGACTTGGCCTGTGCGGCCACGCACCGGCGTGCCTGGGGTGCAACCCCCGGGAAGAAAAGTTCTTTGCCCGGCTTTCTCCGAAAGAAAGCTGGCGGGTTCCACTGTTATTTTAGAAGTTAACTTGGTTTCATCATAAGAAAGGATGGTACAGGAATGGCTAGAGTGAAGGGCGCGATGATGACGCGCAAGAGAAGGAAAAAGGTATTAAAGCTTGCCAAGGGGTATTGGGGCGCCAAGAGCCGCCACTTTAAGATGGCGAAGCAGGCCGTGATGAAGTCCGGCAACTACGCCTACATTGGCCGCAAGCAGCGCAAGCGGGACTTCCGCCGCCTGTGGATCACCCGGATTTCCGCTGCCTGCCGGATGAACGGCATCAACTATTCCACCTTTATGAACGGTCTGAAGAAGGCTGGCGTCACCTTGAACCGGAAGATGCTTTCCGAGATTGCCATTGCCGACGCCGCGGGCTTTACCGCCCTGGTGGAGAAGGCCAAGGCTGCCTTATAAAAAAGCTGAAAGTGCGCCCGAGGCAGAATTGCCTTGGGCGTTCCTGTTTGTGATACAATACCGCCGCGGCTGCGCGGAGTACAGGGAAAGGGGGCGGCGGGATGGAAACCATCACCAGCCGGCAAAATCGAACAGTGCGGGAGGCGGCGTCGCTGCTTTCCTCTGGGGAGGAGCGCCGGCAGAGGGGGGAGTTCCTCTGCGAAGGGGCCAGGCTTTGCCAGGACGCGGCTCTCTCCGGAGTGGAGATTCTCCGCTGCTTTGTCACGGCCCAGGCTCTGGAGAAGTATGCCCCGTATGTAAGGCCGGTGCTGGCGGTCAGCCGGGAGGCCTATCAGGTGGCGGACCATGTGGCCGGGCTGCTTTCCTCCACCAAAAGCTCCCAGGGGATTTTCTGCCAGTGCCGCTGGCCCTGGGGACTGCTTTCCGGCGGCGGAAGCGTAGACTCCTCCTGCGCGGTGCTGGAAAACCTTCAGGATCCGGGCAACCTGGGAACCATTCTCCGCACGGCGGAGGCCCTGGGCGTCTCCCGAGTGATTCTGCTGGGAGACTGCTGCGACCCGCTGTCTCCCAAGGCGCTGCGGGCGTCGATGGGGGCGGTGTTCCGGCTGGAGCTGGGCTGGGAGCCCTCGGGAGAGCGGCTGTGCGCCCGGCTGCGGGAGCAGGGTCTTGAGCTGCTGGCCTCTGTGCCGGACAGCGCCGCTCTGCCCATCACCCAGGTAGATCTTTCCCGGGGACGGTACGCCATCTTTATTGGAAACGAGGGCAACGGCCTGACCCGGCAGACCATTTCCCAGTGCCGTCAGGTGACCATCCCTATGAAGGGCCGGGCAGAGTCCCTGAACGCTTCGGCGGCGGCCACCATCCTGCTGTGGGAGCTGGCCCGGGCGGAGGAAAAGGAGGGGTTCTGTGGATAAGCGGGTGTATTGGATTTGGATGCAGCACGCCTTTGGGCCGGGAAGCCCCACGCCCTGGCGCATCCACCAGAATGTTTCCGGCGGCGCAGAGGGCTTTTGGGAGGCCGGCCCCCGTCTGTGGAATTCCCTGAAGGGCATTCGGGAGCGGGAGGCGATGGCGCTGCACGCCTTTTCCCTGGAGGAAGCCCAGGCCCAGCTGGAGTATGCCCTGCGGGTGGGCTGGGAGGTGCTCACCCCGGAGTGCGCCCAATATCCCCAGGCGCTGACGCATATTTTCGACCCGCCCGCGGTACTGTATGGAAAAGGGGAGCTGCCAGACCTGGAAAGGCGTCCCGCCATCGCGGTGGTGGGTTCTCGAAACGCCCGAAGGGAGTCGGAGGAGAAGGCCAAGGAGTTTGGCTATCAGCTGGCCATCGGCGGCGCGGCTGTGATTACCGGAGGCGCGGTGGGCATTGACGCTGCCGCCGCCGTGGGCGCCATGAGCGGCCAGGGACCGGTGGTCAGCGTGCTGCCCGTGGCTCTGAACAGCTCTTACCTGGCCAAGAACGCCTTTTTGCGGGAGAGCATTGTGGACAGGGGCGGCGCTCTGCTCACCGAATACCTATCCCAGCAGACGCCGGTTCACGGCACCTTCCAGGCGCGAAACCGGCTGATTACCGGCCTGTCCTGCGGGGTGCTGCTGATTCAGGCGGCCCGCAAAAGCGGCACGGTGATGTACGCTTCCTTTGCCAAAGATCAGAACCGGGATGTGTTCGTCTGGCCGGGGCTGCGGGACGACCCCCTGTTCGCGGGCGGCTGGGACTTGATTGAGGACGGAGCCAAAACAGTGGAGCGGGGCGAGGAGGTTCTGGAGGAATACAGCCGCCGGTTTGAGGACTTGGGAAAGGTGATTTCCCTGTTTCCTCAGGGAGAGAACCTGGCTGGGACAGAGTCCTTGGTCCGGGAGCCGCTGGCGGCGCTGGCGGACCCCGGCGTCCCAGAGCTGCCCGGGGAACAGGCTCTGGTGCTGGAGGCTTTGGGGAAGGAGCCCCTGTCGCTGCCGGAGCTGGAGGAGGCTACCGGTCTTCCCGCGGGGAGGATTCTCAGCGCTTTGACAGAGCTGGAGCTGCGGGGCCTGGTGGAGTCCCTTCCAGGCAAGCGGTACCGCCGGAAAACAGGCCGGGTCCGCGGGGAGAAGCAAGGCCCGCGGGAAAGGCCCGTGCTTTCCATGACCGGGGAGCAGGCGGCGGTGCTGGCCGCTCTGGGCAGGGAGCCAAAGTCCGTGGCCCAGCTGGAGGAGGCCTCAGGCATCCCCGCCGGGCGGGTCCTCAGCGCCCTGACAGAGCTGGAGCTGCTGGGGCTGTGCCAGTCCTGCCCGGGCAAGCGCTACCGCAGGGGGTGACTGGGAGCCGTGCGCCGCTAGAGGGCGGGCCAACGCTCCAAAAGAGGGAAATTCCAGGGGCCTGGCGGCGGGGCAGAGAGCTATTCACAGATTTTTTATTTGACAAACCCGCCCCTGCCGGAGTATTGTAAAATGGCGCACAGTAATATCCAGCCCGGAATTGGCCGGGCGAAAGGAAAAGGAGTCAACCTGTCAATGTCAAAATTGGTCATTGTGGAGTCGCCCTCCAAGGCGAAAACCATTCAAAAATATTTGGGAAACGGCTATGAGGTGATGGCCTCTATGGGCCATGTGCGGGATCTGCCCAAGGCCCGGCTCAGCGTGGATGTGAAGGATCACTTCAAGCCCAAGTACACCATCATCAAGGGCAAGGAAAAGCTGGTGAAGGAGCTGAAGGAGGCCGCCGCCAATTCCGACGGCGTGCTGCTGGCCACCGACCCGGACCGGGAGGGGGAGGCCATCTCCTGGCACCTGGCCTATATCCTGGGTCTGGACGAGGACGCCCCCGACCGGGTCACCTTTAACGAGATCACCCGCACCGGCGTGGAGGAGGGCATGGCCCACCCCCGGGCCATCGACCTGGATTTGGTCAACGCCCAGCAGGCCCGGCGCATTTTGGACCGGCTGGTGGGCTATACCCTCAGCCCCTTTTTGGCCAAAACCATCCGCCGGGGGCTTTCCGCGGGCCGGGTGCAGAGCGTGGCCGTGCGGATGATTGTGGACCGGGAGGAGGAGATCAAGGCCTTTGTTCCCCAGGAGTATTGGACCATTGACGCCAAGCTTACCGCGCCCCCCAGCAAGGCTGTGTTTGCCGCCGCCTTTTACGGGGACGAAAACGGGGAGATCAAGATCAGCTCCAAGGAGGAGTCCGACAAGCTCTTTGAGGAGCTGGAGAAGGAGGAGTTTCTGGTCACCGCCGTGAAGAAGGGCAAGAAGAACCGCTCTCCCGCCCCGCCCTTTATCACCTCCACCTTGCAGCAGGAGGCCAGCCGCAAGCTGGGCTTCCAGGCGCGGCGCACCATGAAGGCCGCCCAGGAGCTGTACGAGGGCGTGGAGATTGAGGGCATGGGTTCCATCGGCCTGATCACCTATATGCGAACCGACTCCCTGCGGATCTCTGAGGACGCCATTAAGGACGCCGCCGCCTATATCGAGGAGCGGTGGGGCGGCAAGTACCTGCCCTCCAAGCCCCGGCACTTCAAGTCCCGGGCGGGCGCTCAGGACGGCCACGAGGCCATCCGCCCCTCCACCATCAGCCTGACTCCCGAACAGGTGAAGGGCTCTCTCACCTCGGACCAATACAAGCTTTACAAGCTCATCTGGGAGCGGTTCATCGCCTGCCAGATGGCCAACTGCGTGATGAACACCACCCAGGCCACCATCGGCGCGGGGAAGTATATTTTCAAGGCCTCTGGCTTTAACGTGGCCTTCGAGGGCTTCACCGCGCTCTACGAGGAGAGCAAGGACGAGGAGGAGAAGGCCGGCAAGGACCTGCCCCCTCTGGAGGTGGGCAGCAAGCTGAAGGTGAAGGACCTGAAGGGCAACCAGCACTTCACCCAGCCGCCCCCCCGGTACACCGAGGCCTCTCTCATCAAGGCCCTGGAGGAAAACGGCATCGGCCGGCCCTCCACCTACGCGGCCACCATCGCCACCATCACCACCCGGGAGTACGTCTCCCGGGAGGGCAAGGCCTTTAAACCCACAGAGCTGGGAGAGGTGATTACCAAGCTGATGAAGGAGCGCTTCCCCAAGATCGTCAACGTGAAGTTCACCGCCCAGGTGGAGAACGAGCTGGACGCCGTCCAGCGGGGGGACGAGGA
>CAJMOH010000086.1 GCA_905215055.1 uncultured bacterium | reverse complement strand
GCCGACGCTTCTGAGGAAGTGAAGCAGGCTGTTGTGATCGCCAACAACTCTCTGGTCCGCGACGAGTCCATCATGGACACCTCCGTGGCCATCGGCTGGTGGCCCGTGCGGAACACCATGGCCGCTATGGACGAGTGCGAGTACGAATACGAGGCCATTTACAAGGTCCTGAAGGACGAAGCCACCGCTGAGGATTACAACATTCCCGGCAGCCTGTACAAGAACCTGTACACCGATATTCTGTCCATCCCCGAGGTTATCTCTGAGGACTACGATCCCAACGAGATGCTGCATGTCACCGACATGGACGTGAACACCAACAACGGCCAGTTCAACCGTTTGACCGCTCTGCTGATCGGCGACCGGCCCTTCGCGACCGAGGAACCTGATAAGGAAGTCCGTTCCGTGCTGTATTATACCATTGACGTGTTCGACCAGTATTGGACTCAGCTGCAGGACCTGGAGGACCAGATGGTTCTGTCTGTGATGACCGGCGCCCAGGACATCTCCGCCTTTGACACCTATGTGGAGCAGTGGAACTCCATGGGCGGTCAGGAGATCCTGGCAGGCATTGAGGAGTTCTTGGCTGAAGGCTGATTTCAGCGTGATTCCAGCGCTTTGATTGAACTGAAAAACGTTTGAGAGCAAGGGCGCTTTTCTAAGAATAGATAGAAGAGCGCCTTTGTTTCTTAAATATCCTTTGTCACACTTTTGTAATCCATTGGACAGAAGGAGGAAGAATTCATGGCTGATCATGGTCAAACCGCCGTGAAGAAAAGACGGTCGCTGCCGGTTAGCTTTCATTATACTCTGATGATGATCCCCGGCTTTGTGTGGCTGATTCTGTTTAGCATTGTGCCTATGGTGGGCATTGTCATGGCCTTTCAGAATTTTAACCCCGGCAAGGGTATTTTTGGCTCGGAGTGGGTGGGCCTGGACAACTTTATCTACCTGACTCGAATGGGCGACGTTCCCCGGATTATTCGAAACACCCTGGTGATTGCCATTGGCAAGCTGATTTTGAACATTGTGGTGCCGCTGGTGTTCGCCATCCTGCTGAACGAGTGTAAGAACGTTGGCTACAAGAAGGTGGTGCAGACCATTGTGTACCTGCCCCACTTTATCTCCTGGGTTATTCTGGCGAACATCTGCATGAACATCTTTGGCTATTTCGGCATTTTCAATCAGATTACCGGTCTTTTTGGAGCGGAGCCGAAGATGTGGCTGAACGATCCCAGTCTGTTCCAGGGCTTTATGATTGGCACCGACGTGTGGAAGGAATTTGGTTACAACGCGGTGATTTATCTGGCGGCGCTAACGGGCATCAGCCCCAACCTCTATGAAGCCGCGGCTATTGACGGCGCCTCTCGCTGGCAGTCCATCAAGAGCATCACCATTCCGTCTCTGATTCCCACCGTGGTGCTGCTGGCGACCCTGGCCATGGGCAACGTGCTGAACGCCGGCTTCGACCAGGTGTTCAACATGTACTCCGCCGTGACCTATTCCACCGGCGACATTATCGACACCTATGTGTACCGGATCGGCATTACCAACATGCAGTATTCTTTGGCAACTGCCGTGGGCCTGTTCAAGTCTGTGGTCAGCTTTACGCTGATTACTGTTTCTTATGTGCTGGCCTATAAGTTCGCCGACTACACCATCTTTTAAGAGAGGAGGCGTCACATATGGTAGAAAACAAAACCTTTGGTTCCAGACTGTTCGATGTTATCAATGTGATCATCCTCGCGATTCTGGCGATCAGCTGTTTGTATCCCCTGTGGTACACTCTGTGCGTGTCCATTTCCAATAAAAGCGCTGTGGCTTCCGGCCAGGTGACCTTCTGGCCTGTGGGTGTCAACGGAAATGCGTACAGCCTGATTATGGGTGATGACGCCTTCTGGAATTCCTTTGGAATTTCCGTGCAGCGGGTGCTTTTTGGCACGGTCTTTACCATGGTGGTTATCATTATGATGGCCTATCCGCTGTCCAAGAACAAGCGCCAGTACGCGCCCCGGAACATATTCATGTGGATCTTAATCTTCTGCATGCTGTTCAGCGGCGGCACAATTCCCTGGTTTATCACTGTGAAGAGCTATAACCTGCTGAATACCATGGCCGCTCTGGTTCTGGCTGGCAGCGTGCCGGTGTTTAACGTGATCTTGCTGATGAATTTCTTCCGCAACCTGCCCAACGACTTGGAAGAGGCTGCCGCCATCGACGGCGCCGGACCCTGGCGTATCCTGTGGCAGATCGTGGTGCCTTGCTCGGTTCCCGTTATTGCTACGGTGGTGCTGTTCACCTCTGTGGGCTACTGGAACGAATTCTTCCAGGGCTTGGTGCTGATGCAGCGGGAGGACATGTATCCTCTGCAAACCTATATCAAGCAGATTGTGGTGCAGATTCCCGCCGGCGTTACCATGACCGCGGAGCAGTACCAGAGACTGGCGGAGCAGTCCAACAAGTCCTTGGAGGCTGCCAAGGTGTTCATCGCCATGATTCCCCTGCTGATTGTCTACCCCTTCCTGCAAAAGTACTTCGTCAACGGCATTACGCTGGGCGCGGTGAAGGAATAATCGCTGTTATTAACTCCTAGATTCATAAAGGAAAATCCCCCGGCATACCGGGGGATTTTCTTGCTTTGCGGCAATCGCCGGGTGAAAAAGGGCGGCTCCTTGGAGCCGCCCTTTTTCATGCTGTAAAGGAAGTTTGTCAATCTCGCAGGATCACTCCGTGGCCGTCGTACATGCGGGAGGGAGAGGCAGAGAGAAGGAGAACGCCTTCAATAAATCCCCAAATCGCAATGGCGATGGTGGCCATGCCGCAGGTGAAGATTCCGCCAATGAGGGAGACCAGCAGCTGGACAACGCCTCGGGTGGTAAAGCCCAGATAGAAGTTGTGGACGCCCAGACAGCCAAGCAGGATTCCCAGAAGGCCGGCCGCCAGACGGCTTTTTTGATTGTATCCAGCCGGAGGCACGGTGTATTGGGGCTGATAGTAGGTCTGCTGGGGCTGCTGCGTGTACTGCGGAGGCTGATACTGGGTGGAGCCGTACTGCGGCGCGCCGTATTGAGGAGCGCCATACTGGGGCTGCTCATAGGAGGGAGCCTGCTGATAGTCCGGCTCGGGACGGGGCGGCTCCGGCGCCCGGGGCGGCTCGGGAGTGTGGAACGGGTCGCCCTGGAAGGGGTCGGCCTCGTTGGGATCAAAGGTCAAGTGGGGGACCCGGCCGGCGGGCGCCTCCCCTTGAGAAGAAGCGGGCTGCGGGGCGGGTTCCTCCTGAACAGGCGGCACAGCAGGCGCGGCCTGCTCTGGAGAAGGCTCCTCCGGCTTCTGGACGGAAGGTGTTTGGTCTTGCAGCCCTTTGTTGTCAAAATCTGTCATACTGTTTCTCCTTTTCGCAAGAGGGTGGTGTTTAGTCCTTTAAGAATACGCCGTTGGCGTCCGTGTTGATGCGTCCGTCCAAAATACGCACGCCGTCCACAATGCCCCAGATGAACATGACAATGGCGCCAATGCCGCAGGTGAACAGGCTGAGCAGCAGCTGCAGCAGCCCCCGGGAGGTGTTTCCCAGATAGAAGCTGTGAATGCCATAGGTACCCAGCAGGATGGCCAGAATTCCTGCGGCCATGCGGCTTTTCTGGATGTAGCCGGGAGGAGGGTCCATGCCGGCCTGGGGCTGATATTGGGGCGGGTTGTACATGGGCTGCTGGCCGGAATTTTGGTTGTAGTTGTAATAGTCAGGCATAGTAGTACCATTCCTTTCCCAGTGTATTCCATCGGTTCGCGAAACCGCTTTTCTTCTCTCTGTCCTTATCTTACACTACCAGTATTTGAAAATCAACCCGAGGGCCGGTTTAGTAAGATAAAATTAAAGACTGAAAGATTTTTTTCAAAAATTTTCGAAAAGTTGTCCTCTAGAGGGCAACTTTTTCCCGTTTTGTAGGGGGGGATGGAAGGAGGTTTTTCAAAGAGCCTTCTTTCAGAAAGGAGGAAACAATGCTGGGATTCCGAAAAAAGGAACAGACGGCGGCTTTGTGTGTGCAAACCCGCCCGGAGGAGTCCTTTCATCTGGAGCGGAGCCGCTCTCCCGGTCCTGGGGAGAGGGCGCTTTACCGGGCCTTGCGGGAGTGCGTGCCGATTATCGACGCCTCCATCAACAAGCTGCGCCGGCTGCTGGGAAGCTTTCAGGTGGAATGTCCCGATCCCCAGGCCCAGGAAGGCCTGCGGCGTTTTTTGGAGAATGTGCAGGTAAACGCCACCGAGCGGGGGATTGACGCTTTTCTGGGGGTGTACTTCGAGCAGCTGCTGACCTATGGCAACGCGGTGGGGGAGATGGTGCTGGGGAGCGGCCAGGTGGCCGCTCTGTACAACGCCTCTCTGGACAGCGTGGAGCTGGAGCAGGCCGGCCCCTTGGAGGTGAGGGTCTCCGTGTGGGACGGGTCAAAAAGGCGGTGCTGCCCCTATCCCCAGCTGCTGCTGGTTTCCGCCCTGAATCCAGAGGCCGGGTCCGTGCGGGGGACTTCGCTGCTGCGGGGGCTGCCCTTTGTCAGCGAGATTCTGCTGAAGGTCTACAAGACCTTGGGCGTAAACTGGGACAGGCTGGGAAACGTGCGGTTTGCCGTCACCTGCAAGCCGGACCCCGCGGGCATGTACGCCGGAGAGCGGGCGCGCCAGATGGCGGAGGAGTGGAAGCGGGCCATGCGTGCTGGCGAAGTCAACGACTTTGTGGCGGTGGGGGACGTGTCCATCCGGGCCATTGGCGCGGACAACCAGATTTTGGACAGCGACGTGCCGGTGCGCCAGATGCTGGAGCAGATTGTGGCCAAGCTGGGCGTGCCGCCCTTTCTGCTGGGGCTTTCCTGGTCCTCTACCGAGCGGATGTCCAGCCAGCAGGCGGACATGCTCACCAGCGAGCTGGATGCCTACCGGCGAGTGCTCACCCCGGTTGTCCGGCGGATTTGCTCCACTTGGCTCACTCTGGCGGGCTATGCCCCGGAGGTGGGGGTGGAGTGGGATGAGATCACCATGCAGGACGAGGTGGACCACGCCAACGCCCGGTATTTGAACGCCCAGGCACGAGAGCTGGAGCGAAAGGAGGAGCCATGAAGGAAGGGATTGTGAGGAAGGGGCTTTTGGCCCCGGAGATGGAAAAGATCAACCGCTACACCAGGCGGATCTACGCCCCGGAGGAGGTGTATGCCTTTTCCCTGGTGCTGTGCGACAACCAGGTGGATCGGGATTGGGAACGGTTTTCCCTGGAGGCGCTGGAGGGCCTGCGAGAGCTGTTTTTGGGCAAGACCTGCCTGTTTGACCACCAGCGCAGCGCCCTGGGGCAGACCGCCCGGATCTATGACACAGCCCTGGAGACAGAGCCGGAGCGCGTCACCCAGGCCGGGGAGGTGTACACAAAGCTCACCGCCAAGGCCTATCTGCCTCGAACAGAGAAAAACCAGGAGGTTATCGAGCTGATTGAAAGCGGGATTCTCAAGGAGGTCAGCGTGGGGTGCAGCATGGGGCGCTCGGTGTGTTCCATCTGCGGCAAGGAACAGTGCGGCCATGTAAAGGGCCGGACTTATCAGGGAAAGCGGTGCCACCGGGTACTCTGCGACCCAGTGGACGCCTATGAATGCTCCTTTGTGGCGGTGCCTGCCCAGAGGTCCGCGGGAGTGGTGAAGCAGTATGAGGGAGGAATGTCTGTGGATGTGGAAAAATACCTGCAATCCGCTGGAGACGAAGGGCTGCGGCTGACAAAGACCCAGGCCCAAGAGTTGCTGCGCCAGGTGCGGGAATGGAAGGACCAGGCGCACTGGGGCAGCTTTTATCGGGACAGGCTGCGGGGGGATGTGCTGAAATACAGCGCGATCCTTCAGCCAGAGCTGCCCCGGGCGGTGATGGAGTCGGCGGTGAAGGGCCTTTCGGTGGAGGAGCTTTCCCAGATGGCCCAGACCTATGAGAAGATGGCGGGAAAGCGGATGCCCCTTACGCCCCAGCTGGCCCCGGAGAAAAGCCGGGACAGCACAGGGGACAACGGAGAATTTCGCATTTGACAACAGTGATTTAAAAAAGAAAGGAGCAGCTCAATGAAACTAGCGTATGAAGGCGTGGCGGAACAGGTGATTACCCTGGAGGTGGATACTTCCAGCAATCCGGCTGTGGGAGCGGGTACCATCGCGGCCCTTTCCGGCAACGGCAAGGTAAAGTCCTGCCCTGTCAGCACCACCCCGGTGGGCATTGTCCAGCGGGTGGAGGACGGCCTGGCCGCTGTGCAGGTGGCGGGCTACATGCGGTTTTCCTGCGATAACGACATGGCGGTGGGCTATGCCCAGCTTGCCCTGGACGCCTCTGGAAAGCTGGCGGCCGGTTCTGGCAGGGGCGGCATTGTGGTGGATGTGGACACGGCCGCAGGCACCTGCGGCGTAATCTTTTGCTGAGAGAAAAAGGAGGAGAGCATATGGCACGATTTGAAAGCATCGCGCTGGAAAAGGGAATGTATTCTGTTCCCGGAAAGACCTTTACCCAGGTGCTGGAGGAGCTGGACAGCTCGGAGAATTACCGGGGTACTTCCCTGGAGGGCTTGGACGCCTTCCAGCGGCAGCTGAAGCGGTATGACATCAAGGTCAGCGGGGAGGGCTCCGACCCGGTGGAGCGCTTTTTTGCCAGCGCCGGCAGCGCCGCTCTGTTCCCCGAGTACATTGCCAGAGCTGTGCGCCAGGGAATGGAGCGGATGAGCAAGGTCACAGACCTGGTGGCTTCCGTTACCAATATTGACGGTCTGGATTACCGCACCATCAATCCCGAGGGCG
>CAJMOH010000085.1 GCA_905215055.1 uncultured bacterium | reverse complement strand
TCTCTCAATACGAGAAAAAGGCCACCAAAAGGTGACCTTTTTCGACAGGCTGAGAGAGCCAACACTGTGGCTCTCTTTTTTGTATTCCACCATTCAACGAAGAAGAAGCAAGGCCTTTTCCAAATCCGTTTTTCGGACAAAAACCTGATACAGCACACCCCTGCCACCGCCAGCGCCCAAATTGCCCATCCTGCGGTCGCCATGGCCCAGCTGCTGGATTTTCTCCCGGTATGCAATCCCCGCGCTGTCCAATTTTTCCAGAATACTGCCATAGCGCCGGACATCATTGGTCACTGTAAGCTCCGTCCAGTTTCCAAAAAGCGCCATCTGCCTTCCCACCTCCTGAAAGGTTCCTTTGAAACATTCTATCATTTTCTCGATGAAAGCGCAAGACACACACATATATATAATTTACTGCACCCGCTTCAGCGTGCCTCCGCAGGGACAGCGATAGCGGCCGGGATGCTTCACCGCTTTTGACAGCCTGCAACGGGGGATGATTCTGCCGCAGCTCTGGCACTGGAGCAGATACCGCACCTGGTCCTGACGCAGCCGCTCCTGCCGGCCCTCCAGGGAAACGGTGCGCTGGATCTCTATTCCCAGAGCCTGCCCCGCCTTTTGGGCGTAGGCCTTCCACCGCTTGCCATGATTTTGACAGCCATAGCAGGTGTGGAGCAGCTCGTGGATCAGGGTGGTTTGCAGCAGCTCCTCTTGATCTAAAATCCGGGCGGAAACCTGGATGGTAAAGCTGCCGTCCTTCCACAGACAGCAGCCAAGCCGCCGCCGCGCTCGGGTGTTGATCTCCACCTGGGGGCATATTTCCCGGGACAGGGGAATCCCCAGCCCGCGCAGCTGGTCTGCCGCCGCCGCCATCCGGCTGTTCAGTTCCTCCCCCGTCATTGGCCCGTCCTCCCTTTCCGAGTTTTCTCCTTTAGCATACACCCTTCCCCTCCCTTTTACAAGAGAAAAGGGACCGCCGGAGTTTTCGGCAGTCCCTCTTTTTCGCAGCATCCGGACAAGAAGGGAGGGTTCCCCCTTATGGCACCAGCTTTCTCACCATGTAAACAATCCGCTGGGCGCACACCTCCAGATCCTTGCGGGTGATGGGATAGGTAGCCTGGGGATTGCGCAAGGCCTCCATCAGATCCTTGTGATCCAGGGGGCTGCCGGGCATGTGAATGTCGTTGCCCGCCTGAATGGAGCCGGAGGCACAGGCCGCCTGATACTTGGTGTTCATGGCGCCGGCCAGGGCGGCAACAACCCAGTCGGTCATGACCAGGCCCTGGAAACCCCACTCCTCCCGGAGACAGGTCATAATCAGATCCCGCCGCTGGGAGGTGTGTTCCCCGTTGAGCAGGTTATAGGAAGTCATCAGGGCGTGGGGCTGACTCTCCTTTACGCAGATCTCAAAGCCCTTGAGATAGATGTCCCGCAAGGCTCGCTGGCTGAGAATGGAGTTGGAAAGCATCCGGTTGGTCTCCTGGTTGTTGCAGCAGAAGTGCTTGATGGTGGTTCCCCGGCCGGGATGCCGCTGAACGCCCTGGGTGATGGCCGCGGCCACCCTGCCGGAGATCAGCGGGTCCTCGGAATAATATTCAAAGTTCCGGCCGCAGAGAGGGCTGCGGTGGATATTCAGGGCAGGGGCCAGCCACAGGTGGACGCCGAAGCGCTCCATCTCATCCCCCACCAAATCGCCGCACTGACGGCAAAGCTCCAGGTTCCAGCTTTGGGCCAGAGCCGTGCCAATGGGAAGAGCTGAGCAATACTGGTGGAAGATCTCTCCTTTGCGGTCCGCCTGGGCAGTCGCCATAAAGCCGAAGCCGCCCAGGCCGTCGTCCTCGTCCATAAACTCCAGGAAGGAGGCCGCAAAGCTGCTGTCCAAGGCGTACACACCGTTCTCGTCCCTGCCGTAGTCCTTGCTGAGCCGCAGCCCCGCAGGACCGTCGGCCATAATCATGGCGGGAAGGTCCCGGATCATGGCGGTCTCGCCGGCGGCGCCCACCACATGGTTGCCCGCGTTGCCCACAAAGCTCTTGCTGCCCTCATCCTGGAAGGCGCCCAGGCACAGATAGCCCAGCTCCTCGTCGCTGAGAGAGCTTACCAGGTCTTGGATGTCCTGGGAAATCTCCGGCAGAGCGGCCGCGGGCTGAGGCACATAGTCCGCCGCCCTGACAGAGAACAGGGGAGCGGCAGCAAGCTGCGCTTCCTCATCCGGGCTGTGATAGGGCTCGCACTCCGGCTTCCAGTCCTCAAAGTCTGGCTGACCGCCCATGGAAGACAGCTGCTGCACCTGGATGGCTTCCTCCAGGCGCACTACGCCGCACACCTGGGTATTCCGGCTGGAGACGCCCACCCGCAGAAGGTAGTCCCCCGCCTCCAAAACGGAGCAGGCGGTGTCGCTGTCAAAGGAGGCCAAGCTCTCCAGAGCAAAGGAGCAGAGTGCCTCCCCCACCTCTCCGGGAGCCAGCTCTTCTGTTTTGGCAAAGGCCGCCAGGGCCTGATAGGGCTGGTCCAGCTTTCCGGCAGGCACGGACACATAGAGCTGAACCACCTCCTTGCCAGGGGCGGAGCCTGTGTTCCTCACCTGAACTTGGACCGTGACAGCTGTGCCTTTCAGGGAGACCTGTATATTCTCCAAGGCAAAGGTGGTGTAACCCAGCCCATAGCCAAAGGGAAACAGGGGCGCCTTGTTCACGCTGTCAAAATAACGGTAGCCCACATAGACACCCTCCTGATAGCGGGTATCATCCTGCTGGGCGAAATCCCCCACAGGGCAGTAGTCCTCCCATTTGGCCCAGGTGGAGGCCAGCTTGCCGGAGGGGTAGGCCTTGCCCAGCACCACATCCGCCAGGGAGTCCCCGATGGTCATACCGGTCTGGGACAGCAGGAGAATATTCCCCACGGAAAGAACCGGGGAAAGATCCACCACGCCCCCCACATTGAGGACCAGCAGGAAGTTGGGGTACTTCTCCTGACAGGCCAAAATGTCCCGGATCTCGGTCTGGGTCAGCTGAAAATCACCGGGAGCGGGGTTCCGATCCGAGCCCTCGCCGGAAATGCGGCCCAGCACATAGATGGCTGTGTCCCCTTCCCCATCCAGAGGCAGGACATACTCCGGCTCGGGCATGACGGCGCCCATCCCCAGCATAAGGGCCGGGACGCCCAGCTCCTTGGCCTTGGCCTTGATCCCCGCCACAAAGGCCTTGTGGGCCTCCTGCCGGATTTGCTCGTAGCCCTCCATCCAGGACCTGGTGGTAATGGTGAACCCGGCGTTTTCCAGGCCCTCCTCCACCGTGGTGTAATGGCGCACATTCACATCGCCGGAGCCTGTACCGCCCTTGATGGTATCCCGAGCGCCGCTGCCATACAGGGCCACCTGGCCCGGGGCGGCGAGAGGAAAGCTTCCGTCGGTCTTCAGCAGGACCATGCACTCCGGAGCCAACCGGCGCAGCAGATCCCGATGCTGCTTTTCATAGTCGTACAGTTCCATAAGCTCCTCCTTCCAACGTGTGGAAATTTCTTTTCTCTCATTATAACAGATTTTATGGAAAAGAGCCACATTTTTCTTGATTTTTATCGATACCGCAGCAAAAAAGGAGAATCCCCGCAGTCCGCGGAAATTCTCCTTTCACCAGCGAAGCACACAGCCCCTTACAGCTCATCCTTCAGGGACAGCGCCAGGGTCACGGCCCCCACAGCCATACATCCCACGCCCAAACCCAAAAGAAGTCCGGCGGAAAACTCCTGGAAGGGGTCGCCGCCTCCGGCCCGGGACAGAGCCGCCAGCCCGCAGCCCAGGAAAAAGGCGCACAGCCCTCCCACCCGCTTGGGATAGGCCCGCAGCCAGCGGCGAGCCGCCTCTGCCCATTGATGGAAGCTTTTCTCGTTCATCTAAAACACCTCGCTGTTATCCTGCTTTTAGCATAGCAACGGCCCAGCGCAAGCACAAGCGCGCAACAGTCAAATCTGTGTAAAGAGTGAGAAAAATCTCCCGGGACACGCAAAAAGGTCCCGGCGCCAACTGGCGTCAGGACCTTCTTTATGCGGTTGTTGAGCTTCCGCGGCGGGGAATCAATACATGCCGCCGCCCATGTCGCCGCCGGCGGGAGCCGCGGGAGCAGGCTCCTTGATGTCGGCAACCAGGCTCTCGGTGGTGAGAATGGTGGAGGCCACAGAGGAGGCGTTCTGCAGGGCGGAACGGGT
Source organism: uncultured bacterium (assembly GCA_905215055.1). Taxonomy (GTDB): domain Bacteria; phylum Bacillota; class Clostridia; order Oscillospirales; family Acutalibacteraceae; genus Acutalibacter. The sequence continues at coordinate 2,703 of CAJMOH010000085.1, read as the reverse complement.
CACCTTGGTGGGATCCACAATACCGGCTTCCACCATATCCTGGAACTCGCCGGTGAGAGCGTTATAGCCGTAGCCAACCTTGCCCTCCTTCTTCAGCTGCTCCACAATGACAGAGCCTTCGATGCCAGCGTTGGCAGCGATCTGGCGCACAGGCTCCTCCAGAGCCTTCAGCACGATGGAGGCGCCGGTCTTTTCGTCGCCCTCAGCGGAATCCACATAGGCCTTCACAGCGGGGATAGCGTCGATGAGAGCGGTGCCGCCGCCGGCCACAATGCCCTCTTCCACAGCGGCCTTGGTGGCGGCCAGGGCGTCCTCGATGCGGAGCTTCTTCTCCTTCATCTCGATCTCGGTGGCAGCGCCAACCTTGATGACAGCCACACCGCCAGCCAGCTTGGCCAAGCGCTCCTGAAGCTTCTCCTTGTCGAATTCGGAGGTGGTGGTCTCAATCTGGGCGCGGATCTGGTTGACCCGGGCCTTGATGTCGTCGCTGTTGCCAGCGCCGTCCACGATGATGGTGTTTTCCTTGTCAACCTTGACCTGGCGGGCATGGCCCAGCTGGTTCAGCTGAGTGTCCTTCAGCTCCAGGCCAACCTCCTCGGAGATCACCTGGCCGCCGGTCAGGGTGGCGATGTCCACCAGCATCTCCTTGCGGCGGTCGCCAAAGCCGGGAGCCTTGACAGCCACGCAGGTGAAGGTGCCGCGGAGCTTGTTCAGAATCAGGGTGGTCAGGGCCTCGCCCTCCACATCCTCGGCGATGATGAGCAGCTTCTTGCCGGACTGGACCACCTGCTCCAGCAGGGGCAGGATCTCCTGGATATTGGAAATCTTCTTGTCGGTGATGAGGATATAGGGGTCATCCAGCTCGGCCACCATTTTGTCGGTATCCGTGGCCATATAGGGGGTGATGTAGCCCCGGTCGAACATCATGCCTTCCACAACCTCGCTGTAAGTCTCAGCGGTCTTGGACTCCTCCACGGTGATAACGCCGTCGGAGGTGACCTTCTCCATGGCGTCGGCAATCAGCTGGCCGATCTCATCACTGGAGGAGGAAACAGCGGCTACACGGGCGATGTCCTTGGTGCCGGAAACCTGATGAGCGTTCTTCTCAATGGCGTCAACCGCGATCTTGGTGGCCTTCTGCACGCCGCCCCGGAGCACCATGGGGTTGGCGCCGGCGGTGACGTTCTTCATGCCCTCGCGGACCAGAGCCTGGGCCAGCAGGGTGGCGGTGGTGGTGCCGTCGCCGGCCACATCGTTGGTCTTAGTGGCAACTTCCTTTACCAGCTGGGCGCCCATGTTCTCAAAGGGGTCCTCCAGCTCCACTTCCTTGGCGATGGTGACGCCGTCGTTGGTGATGAGGGGAGCGCCGAACTTCTTATCCAGCACAACGTTGCGGCCCTTGGGTCCCAGGGTAATCTTCACTGTATCCGCCAGCTGGTTGACGCCGCTTAAAAGAGCCTTGCGGGCGTCCTCTCCATAAATGATTTTCTTAGCCATAACACTGTCAAATCCTTTCTTCACTCAAAAATTCACATTACAAGGAATGGGAATGAATCTCTCTTTATTCCACCACAGCCAGAACGTCAGACTGGCGGACAATGGTGTACTCCTCGCCGTCCACCTTCACCTCGGTGCCGCTGTACTTGGCGCAGATGACACGGTCGCCTTCCTTCAGGTACATCTTCACTTCCTTGCCGTCCACTTCGCCGCCAGGGCCAACAGCAATCACGCGGGCGATCTGGGGCTTCTCCTGGGCCTTGGCAGCCAGCACAATGCCGCTTTTGGTGGTCTCTTCGGCTTCCTCAGCCTGAATCAGCACTCTGTCAAAAAGGGGTTTAATGGTCATAGCAAAACACCTGGGCCGTGAGTTTTTCGCGAAACGCGCTTTGGCCCGATCCTTTCTCCCCGCCGTATTAGATGTTTTCACACTCCGCAGGGGTGAGTGTTAAAACCGCTGGAATATCAGCGAAAAAGGAATTTCTCTCGTTGTCCGCCGGAGAATCCCTGAGGGGGTGTTCCTCCGGGGGTCTCGGGAATTAGCACTCTTTATTCCCGAGTGCTAAGACTATTGTAATCACATGGTCAGTAAAAGTCAAGTGGCTTTTTTGAAAAATTTGACTTTTAACATTCTCTTCATAAATTTTCGTCTCCCCCCCATGAAAAGGGAGACGGTTTCCGCCGCACCCTTTACAGATATTTTTTGAAGTTCCGCTGGAGCTTGTTGCCCGTATACCCCAGGCTTTGGTAAAAGGCGTGAGCGCCCTTTCTCGTCTCCCCGGAAACCAGGCGGACCGCCGCTGCTCCCACAGACTTGGCCCAGGCCTCCCCCGCGGAGAGCAGGGCTTTCCCCACCCCCTGGCGGCGGCAATCGCGGGATACCGCGATGCCCAGCACATTGACCATGGAATCGGCGTAGAGCAAATCGTAGGTCTCCAGATGGAGATAGCCCACCACCTTTCCCTCCCGCTCCGCCGCGAGAATTTTATGAGCGGGGTTCGCCAGGCATGCCTGAAGCTTGGCAAAGGTCTTATCCTGGGGATAGTCATAGCCCATTTCCTCCCGGTTTAGACGGGTGATGACCGGGCAATCCGCCAAAACCGCGTCGCGAATCATCAGTTCCATAAAAAGCTCCTTTCCGTTCTGGCACACAAATCAAAACCACTAGTAAACTAGTGGTTTGCTCAGACCCCAGAGGGGTCAGTA
>CAJMOH010000084.1 GCA_905215055.1 uncultured bacterium | reverse complement strand
AGATCTCGTTGGGCAGAAGAAAAAATCCTCCCTGCCGTGGTTTTCTCTTGCAAGTCCTTCTCATATTTTTTCAACCATCCTCCATCCCGTTTTTCAAATTTCCCAGCGCGAAGCCTATTCTTTGTTTTATGCGGCTCAACTTTTGCGCGGGGGGTACCCCTTCTTTTGGGGCAAGCAAAAGGCTGGAATTTCTTCCAGCCTTTGCATAAAGATTCAATCCTTCCCAACGGTTTTGTAAACTCTCTTGCGCAAGGCCTGTATCAGAAGCACTCCTGCAATCACCGCAGCAAGCAAGGCGGCAGCCAGCAGTCCCAGTCCCAGTGCCATTCGTTCCCCCGCAGGGATGTCCCCCCACGCCGACTGGCCCAAGCCAACGCCTTCCAAGGCCCAACGGATTTGGGAGACATAAAACGGCAGGTCGAAGAAATGCTCTGTGGGCAGAAAAGTGTCTGGGATTTGCAGGGACTGCCACGCAAAGATGTATGCGGCAAACAGCGCCAGGAACAGGGCGCCCAGAGGAACGGCTGCGGCCACTTTCGTTTTTAGGGGGGACCTTTGCCACCAGTGGGGAATAACCCTCACGGCAAGACCATAGGCAATGGCCAGCAGACAAGGAATCAATACCAGCCAGAAAACGGTTTTCAGCTGGCGGAGCATGGCTGCAACATCTCCGGTGGAGAGGACCAGCTCCCCAGTGCCAGGGCCCAGCAGGGAAACCGCCAGCTGCTCCGCTTCCCCACTAGTGGCCACCTGGGGAGAGAACAGCAGGAACGTGATTCGTTCACCCTCCCTTACATAGCTGGCGATCCAAGGGGAATCCAACGCATCTTCTGCCACAGGCTGCCCCACGGCTTCGTTTGGGTCCGCATAGAAAATCCCTTCCGGCAAACAGGACGCCGCCCCCTCCAGCTGAAGCATCCCCAAACTGGGTAAGACCGCCGCCATCAGGCAGAACGCCCCGCACAGAAGCCACCGTTTCATGGGGCGGCCACCTCCTCCCCGTCTTTCAAGGGCCGGTTGGAGGACACAACGTACTCCCGGAAATCCAACAGATCCCCAGAGGAAAAGTTCTCCCGGTCCTGTTCCTCCACTGTGACGGGCACAAACCGGGCCACCATTTCTTCTCCAAACACCCCTTCGACATAGTCGATAATATACACTCCTGTGTTCCCGTCCCGCATGGTGAGGCTGGAGAGGGGCAGCACGGTTCCCTCATAGAAAACACCTCGCACAATTTCGTCCTGGGGGACGGATACCGTCACCTTAGCCATCATCAGCTGTTCAATGTGATAGGCGGCAATGGTGCACAAGACAAGCACCAGCAGCACAGCGAAGGCTGCTTTCCTCACAACGCTTTTCATGAGGCATCCCCCTTTCTCCCTGCGCTTTGGAGCAGGTCCCCGCCGAAATGGAGAAAACACAGCGCCAGGGGAAGCAGGGAGAGCACGCTGCACACAAACTGGAAGGGCAAATTCTCCATGTAGCGGCTTGCCAGGAACACGGACAAGGGATAGGACCCCACATCCCGCAAGTAAATCAAGGGCTGCTCCACCATGTTCCAGCTTTCGATCAGTGTCAAAATGATGAGAGTGGACACCCCGCTCTTTCCGCAAGGTAAAAGCACCCTAGCCAACACTTGCAAGGTGCCCGCCCCATCCAGACGGGCGGCATGGAGGATGTCCGCCGGGACGGAACGGAAGATCTGGGTCAATAAGAACGTCCCCAGGGGGGCGAAGGCCAAGGGCAGCAGCAGGGCCCAGTAGGTGTTCAACGTCCCCAGCTGGTCCAGGAGAATGTAGTTGGGTAGGAGCGTCACCTGCAGGGGGATGAGCATGAACAGGCAAAGCAGGCCGTACAGCAGCCGCTTGCCGGGGAAGTCATAAAAGGCAAAAGCGAACCCTCCCAAACAGCTGATGGCCACCTGCCCTGCAATAGCCCCCACCGCCAGGAGCAGGCTCACCCAAAACTTTGCCAGGTAATCCGGTGTGGCAAAGAACACCTCATAGTAGCCCATCAGGGAAAAGCCCTGGGGCAAGGCCCCAAGGGCAGCGGTGCCGCCCTCTCCCAGCAGGGGGCCGAACACCCGCTGCACCTCCTGGGGGGAAAGAAAGGAGCAGGCCACCGTCAACACCACCGGAAAAACAAACAGCAGGGAGAGGGTGGCCAGGCACAGGACCGGGCCTTTCTTTGCCGGGGCAGCACGGCGGCTGCCGCTCTCCAGGGCAGGCTCTCCCCGGCCCAGGGGGCTTTTTAAAAGCAGGGCATACAGGCAAAACAGCAGAACAAAAAACACCACCGCCGCTACGGAAAGGCGTGGAAAATTCATATTCTCAAAGTTGTTGTTCATAAAGTGCTGAAGCATATAGATGCTCTCGTGGGGGTGATCCCCACCAAGCACAAAGGCCTCCCGGAAATTTTTGAAAGCGTTCAAAGTGGAGAGGATGGTGACCACCAGCAGCTCTGGCCGCAGCATGGGCAGGGTGACCTTCGTGAGCCGCGCCCACTTCCCCGCCCCATCCATACTGGCGCTTTCATACAGCTCGCCGGGGATGGTGGTGAGGCCCGCCAACAGGATGACCACCCCAATCCCCACATTCTTCCAGAGATACAGCCCCAGGAGGATGACGAAGGCAAAGGGGGAATCCATCCAAGGGGTGGGGCCGGTCAGTTGGCTTAAGAGGCCGTTCTCCGCAAAGACGAGATTGACCACGATCACAATGGCGGACGCCGGCAGCACCATGGGAAACAGCAAGGCCATGGCCAGCCCTTTTCCCCACTTGCCCGTCTTCTGCAGCAGCAGGGCGAGAAACAGCGACAAGGGCAGGATGAGTGCCAAGCCGCAGGCCAGGAACAAAAAGGTGTTTTTCAGCGCCAGCAGGAACAACCGGTTCCCGAAAAGCTGGGCGTAATTCTCCAGCCCCACAAACCGTCCCCAGCCCAAGCCAACGGTAAAGGAGCGCAGGAACGTATAGCCAAAGGGCAGCACCAGAAAAGCCAGCAGGCCCATCACCGCGGGAGCTGCCAGCAGCAATCCGACGGCAGCCTCCCGCCGTCTCACTCCGCCACCTCTGCTTCCAGCTGGCTTAACAAATCCTGGGCCACGTTCTCTACCTCTCCTGTTTTAGGGGTACAGGTGGTAAAGTCGTAGAGGCTCATGGCGGCCCGTGAGAACGTTCCGTCCAGCTGAGTATAGGGCCGCACCTCCCCGATGCGTTCATAGGCTCCGGTGAAGAATTCCTCCGGCAGCATGGGAGCGGGCTCCCCTTCCACGGGTTGCCGGAGTTCCTCCACCATGCCATGCAGCAAAGGGGTTTGAGGGACGGCTGCCCGAAGCTCGGCAGCGGTGATATCTGACCGCACAGGCCAGCCGTGGGTGGTTCCCCACTCGCTGGCATCGTAGGAAGCGCCGTCTGCTTCTAACGCTCCTCCGCTCTGCACTTCCCTGGAGAGGAACAGCTTCAAAAACTCATAGGCTTCCTCAACTGCAGCACAGTTGGCGGATACCGCCCCATAGTAGCTGACATTGGCCACGATAGAGCCGTCCTGAGCGGCAAAAGGTACCGCCACCAGGTCTTGGTATTGGGCATAGGCAATATCCAAATAAAAGAACAGATCATCGCTAAGAAAGAGGGTGCTCAAAGGTCGGTCAGCGGATAAGAAATTGGGCCAAACCCCACCATCAGCCTCAATGCTCTCCCGGTCCAAGAAGGAGAGCAGTTCCATATATCGGGAAAGGGTTGCGGTAAGCGCTTCCTCGTCCAGGGAAACCTCCCCGGTGCTGTAATCGCAGAGGGACGGGAAAACATTGAGCAAATTGGCGGCGAACACATTGGCCCCGCTGACGTGCCAAGCGTTCCCCTCTTGGGACAATACCGTGCTCAAAAAGGCCTCACTGTTTTGGGACAAATCGGAAATTTCCAGCCCTGCCCCTTGTAGTTCGTCCTCCAATGCCAGGAGAATGGGGTACGTGTAGCGCAAGGGCAGGATGTACCGCTTGCCGTCCATCACACCGGCATCCATGACCTTCTCCAGCAGCACATCCTTTTCCAGCGTCTCGTCCTGATTGTACTGAGTGGTCAAGTCTGCGAAAAGCCCTGTAGCCATCCCTTTCTCCACGTTCTCGACGAGCTGGGTTTCGTTGTAGGTAAACCCATCGTCACAGGGGAGGATAAAGATATCAGGCCCCTGGCCTGCCATCATCTCCGTTTGGAGTTGGTCGATACGGTTGCTCCGCTCCTCCTGGTCGGCTGTCAGGGTGACAAATTCAAAGGTGACATCAGGATTGACGTTAGCCGTATAGTACTGGGCAATGGACTGAATGGAATTCTCCATGGTAGTGCCTTTCCCAACATTGGGCAAACCAACGGAGCTTTCCATGCACACGGTCAGCAAGATCTTGCCGTCTTTCATCTTGGGCTCTTTCTGTTGGCAGGCGGCAAGGCACAGCAGGAAAATGGCCGCCAAAACCACAGAGAAAATCCTCCTTCGCTTTTTCATAGGTCTCCCTCCTTGCACCCTGCAGCCACCCCCTGGGATCAGGGAGTGGCCCACAGGATTGTTTATAAAAATATTATACATTTTTTTGCATAGAAGTAAAGTGCATTTCAGAAATTTACGACTAAAATATATGGTGTGCGCTCTCCTGGGGTGACCACCCACAAAAGCCTGTCGCACGGTTGACTTTCCTTCCCGAAAGGGCTTATAATGAAAGCGTAAATTAAGCTGCAAAAGGAAAGAATACCTATGCCAGAGATCAGTCTGTTTTACGGAATCCGAATCACCATGTTTTACAGCGACCACAACCCGCCCCACTTTCATGCGGAATACGCCGGCAGCAAAGCCTTAATCGACATCCAGGCCGGCTGCGTCATCCGGGGTGCGTTGCCGTTCCGCCAGCTGAAGCTCATCCTCGCCTGGTGCGAGCTGCATCGGGACGAGCTGATGCAAAACTGGGAGCTGGCCAAAGATGCCAAACCCCTCAACCACATTGCCCCTCTGGTGTGAGAAAGGAGCCTGCTATGGAGATGATTCCCAAAGTCCTGCAAGCCGTCGCTGGGCAGGGCCACCTGGTTTACATTTACTTTCACGACGGCACTGTCCGCCTGTACGATGCCTCTCCCCTGCTGGAAAAAGGCGGCGTGTTCGCCCCCCTGCGGGACGACGCCATCTTTCGGGAACGATTGACAGTCCTCAACGACACAGTCGCCTGGGATCTGGACGGGAACCGCAATCCAGCCGCCTGCATCGACCTGGACCCCTGTGAGTTGTACGAGTCCTGCCCCGTGGTGGAGGACCCCCTCAAAGAGGCGATTTGACCGCCGCTTTGGCCTGCCAAAAAACTTCGCAGCACCAAACCAGCACCGGCCTTTTGTGGGCTTGCGGTGGGAACCGGGTGACATCGGCCTTTTCCCGCTCTCCGATGTGTTCTCCCACATCCACTCCAAAACCGCGTGCCGAGGGTTCAAGTCCTTCTGCCCCTGCCAAAAATAGAGAGGCAAGCACTATGCTTGCCTCTCTATTTTTCGTTAGCGCGCATAAGGACTCGGCAACGAGGCACGGCTGCGCCCTGCGCAGTGCGTGTCGTGGGGTGAGCGAGCGCCAGTGGCGCTCTGCCGCGAACCGACCGAGGCGGTAGCCGAGACCAAGTCCTTCTGCCCCTGCCACAGAACCGGCGAAAGCACTGGGTTTTCGCCGGTTTTCTTTTTTCATGTGTTGCATGGTTTTGGTGTTCACGTTGGTTCGGACACCGGGTTTTCTCACCTGGTTTTATCCGTTTCCAACCGTTCCCATCCCCTCCAGCACCCAAAACGCACCCGGTTTCGCCTTTTTCTGGCTTTTCCGGGTGCGTTTCGCTGTTTTTGCCCTCTTTTGACCTGCAAAATTTTCGGCTCTGTTTTTGTGCATCCTGCCGCATAGCGTTCACAGATTGAATCCATCCGTGATACCATGTAGACGAGAAGTGTCCTTTTTGACGTAGTACAACTCAGTAATTTGTGAAGTGCTGTGGCCTAGCAAGTCCGCTACCTGGCGAGGCGTGAGAGACTTTATGGAGCCGTCCTCCTGCTTAATACCGTTTACCAAGCTGGATGCGAACGTGTGGCGCAAACTGTGCAGGCCCTTTTTCTCGATGCCAGCTGCCGCAAGAATTCTGTAGTAACGCTTGCGGAAATTTACCGGCCTGGTGTAGTTGCCATGCTCGTCCGGTACCAGGGGTGTGTCCTCGCCGAAGTATGCCTCTTTCCGCAAGTCCTGGATCATGGCGATGGCCGTGTCATTCAAGGGCACTGAACGTTTGCTGGTGGCTGATTTCAGCTTTCCAACTTTCACCTCACGGCCCGGCTCAGCTTGTAAGCCGTCCCTGCGCCAGACTTCTTTTACGCCACGCTCTAGGTGCAGAACTCGCCGCTCCAAGTCGATGTCACTGTTGAGCAGGCCCAGCAATTCTCCTGTGCGAAGTCCCGTGTTCAGCATGAGGATGTAGGCCGCTGCTTGCTGGTATTTGCGTTTGCCGTTGGAGAAGGTAGAGAACGCTTCCCGCTTGAATTTAGCGATTTCTGTGGGTATGAACACTGTCACTTGCTCCTGCGCTGGCAAACACTCTTTGTCCTGTGCCGCCAGGAAATTGGCTTTCTTCATCATTGGCACGGATTGCATGGGGTTCTTCTGGATAAAACCTTCTTCTGTCAAGTAGCGGAAATACTCGTTGAGGAGGATGTGGACTTTCTTCACCGTGGTATAGGCGTAGCCCTGGTTCATCCAGTGGTTCAGCACGGATTTCAGGTCCGCCGCTGTGATGTCCCCCACGATTTTCTCGCCAATCAGTGGGAACACCTGGTGCTGGGCGGTACATTCCAGCCTGTCGTATGTCGTTCGCTCCACCGAGGGGAATTTGAAAATCTGCAGCCAATGCGCCAGGCTGTCCTTGAGCGTTTTCTGAGATTCGTCCGAGTTACGCACCTCTGCGTTGAATTGGGCGATGTAGTTGGTGATTTTCTGCTGGGCCTCCGTCTTGGTTTTACTGGAGAACACTTTGCGCCTTTTGATGCCTTGCTCGTCAAAGTACCAGATGACGCTTTGCCAACGGCCATCGGTGCGGCGAAAGACGTTGCCGTTGGTGGTTAATCTCTTTTTTGGCATCTTCCTGCCCCCTTTCTTAACCACCAACACTACCCGATATGTGTTCCTTATGTCCACCCTTATGTTCTGGACTAATCGGAGAAAAATAGCCCCACATTTTGGTGGATTTAGCTCTACCTATCTTCTATTTTCTGTCCTCATCTCTATCTTC
>CAJMOH010000083.1 GCA_905215055.1 uncultured bacterium | reverse complement strand
GTGTATTTGTCCACATACCCGGACTCCGGGAACAGGTCGGGCCGGTTGCCCAGGCTGGACATATAGAGGGCATACCGGGCCAGCTCCTCCTCGCCCATAAGCTCCAGGGGGAGATGGGAAAGGTTTTTGTTTTCCAGCGTCACATAGCAGATATACCAGTTATACGGGACTTCCACCTCATAATCGTTGCCCTCGCTGTCTGTGCGGGTTTCCGTCCGGTAGCGCACCTCCACCACCACATCCTCGGTGAGAATGTATTGGCGGTCAAAGAGCATTTCCAGGGTGCCCTGTACCTGGGCAAGCGTCCATTCCCCCTCGTGAAGCACAGAGAGGATGGAGATGAGCACATAGGGATCGTGTTCAATCCCGTCCAGGTCAAAATGGTATTCGTCATAGTCGTGGGTGCTTTCGTAGGTGTCCAGGTAGTTTTGCAGCTCCGCCTCCATATCCGCATAGGCGGCCTCAGCCCCCAGGATGTCCTCATCCTTTGATGGATAGGTGGTAGCGCCCACGGCCCCCGCGCCGGAGTTGCCAAACATCACCAGGGAGGACGAACAGGACTGCATGATAAAGAGCAGGAGCACACAGGCCAGGGCCAGGAGCACCCCCACGGGATGCCGCTTGATGAAGCCCACCGCCTGGGCTCCGGCTCTTTCCGTGGCGGCGGCAGTCTGTTTTGCCGCCTTTGCCGCCCCAGCCCTGGCGGTCTGCCGTGCCTGCTTGCGGTATTGCCGTTTCTGCCAAAACCGTTTCCAGGCATTTTTCTCCAGCTCCGGGTGCTCCTGGGCCGCCACGCGGAACTGATGATCCGCCGCAGCCTTGATATATTTGGACTCCGCCCGCTGGACAGCCTTTGCCGGGTGTTCCCGGATTTTCTTCTTGACGAAGCGGGAGCCATGCCGCAGGGCGGTTTCACCCGCCAGCTCGGAACGGTGGGCTCCCTCGGTGCCCACATTCTCCTGTTCCACCTCAAAGAGCTTGCCATGCACGAAGCCGTGAACCGTACCGCCAGCGGCCCGGCCCACCCGCCTCACCGGGCCGGGCTTTTTGGGTGGCTTCTGCTTTGCCAGCTTATCTTTGGCCGCCTCCAGCTTTTCCCCGCGCTTTTCCATACGGAGCTTGGACGCGGCGGCCTGTTCCTGCTGGCTCTTTTGCCGAAATTTTGACTTCTGGACACTTTGTCCAGAGGTGCCGCTGTCCGCAGCCCCAGCATCACCTGGGGAGCCGCCCCCAGCGGCCTCGCCAGGATCGGCGGTGCTCTCCCAGGAGCCTGGGCGTTCCATTGGCTCTTGTTTTGGCCTATTCGGTTTTCGCTTCATTCTTCAAATCCTCCGGGCGGGTGGTGAGCAGGTTGTAAATCTCCCCTTTGGGGAAACGGTCAACAAAGGGGATGGTCACATCCCCATAGAACAGCAGGCCCTCGCCGGAATTGCTGTGGGTGATATAGGAAAGCTGGTGCTCGGAAATGCCGAGCTGCTTTGCCAGGATCGCCCGGTCACTTTGGGCCTGGGCCAACAGGATCATAAAGTCGGTGTTGTCCAAAATGGCCTCGATCTCCCGGCTGGCTAACAGGTCTTTCACATTCTGCGTAAGTGCGCTGGGGACGCAGCCCTTTTTGCGGAGCATCTTCCACACGGCCACAAAGTAGCTGGCGGTGAGGGCATCCCGGAGCAAAATGTGAAACTCGTCAAAGTAGCACCAGGTCGAAATGCCGTTGTGGAAATTCACGTTGACCGCCGAAGTGACAAAATCGTTGGTGATGTGCATGGCGATCTTCCGCAGGTTTTCCCCCAGCCCTTTGAGGACGATGCACACCACGCGGGCGGTCAAGTCCACATTGGTCGGGTGGTTGAACAGGTTGAGGGAGCCGGTGCAGTAGAGCTCCAGGGCGGTTGCCACCCGCCGGGCCTCCGGCTCCGGCTGTTTCAGAAGCTCCTCATACAAGTCCTGGAGCAAGGGCGGCTTGCTGTCCCCGATCCCCAGGGCCATATCCCGGTAGATGAGCCGCACACAGCGGTCGATCACCGTCTTTTCGATAGGCTGTAAACCATCCTTGCCGCCCACCACCAGCTCGCACAGGGACAACAAAAAATCCGCTTTCATTGAAAGCGGGCTCTCGTCCTCATCCATATCCAGCCGAATGTCCATAGGGTTGATATGGTTGGGAGAACCGGGGGCGATCTCAATGACTTGCCCGCCCAGCCGCCGCACCAGCGGGGCATACTCGCCCATTGGATCGACGATCAAAATTCTGTCCTGGGGGATGGTGAGGAACACGTTTAGGAGCTCCCTTTTTGCCGCAAAGGATTTTCCCGATCCGGTAGAGCCCAGGTACAGGCCGTTGGCCGATTTCAGCTTTTTCCGGTCAGCCATGATGACATTGTGGGAAAGGGCGTTCATCCCGTAGTAGAGGGACGGCCCCGCCATCCGCAGCTCCCTGGTCATAAAGGGAATGAAAATCGCCGTGGAGCTGGTCGTCATGCCCCGCTGGATTTCCACCTCGTTATAGCCCAGGGCCAGGGAGGACACAAAGCCCTGCTCCTGCTGCCAGTCCAGACGCTTTAGGGCACAGTTGTATTTCTGCGCGATGCCGCCCACCGTGAAAATATCATTTTCCAGCCGCTGGCGGGTGGGGGCGATGTTCACCACCGTAAAAGTCAGCAGAAACATCCGCTCGTTGCGGGATTGCAGGTCGGCCAGCAGCTCCGCCGCGTCTTTGGAAAAGGTAATGAGGTCGGGGGGCAGGATGTCGGGATCATACCCGGCCCGCACCGCCTTGCGCTGTTCCTCCACCTTCATTTTTCCAATGTCGGACAGCTTGCCTTTTACCGTTTTAATGGCCTTGAGCTGATCCACCGTCTGGATGTGCATGGTCACGGTCAGCTCTGCGTCCAGCTCCAGGATTTCCGCCAGGAGCTTATCGGAGAGCTCCGAAGCCATGATCTGCAAATAGGAAGCCGCGCCCCAATACTGGCCCACCCGGAACAGGCGGGACTGCCTAAAGTCGAAGCTGTCCGGGGCGATATAGTCTTTGGTACCCAGCCCTGTTTTGGGAATGTCCTGCCAGGAGAAGCGGAACGGCTCCCGGCTGCCGGGGTGCATCTGGCTGTGGAGCAGGGCCAGCCGTGACCGCCCGTCCAGGGGCTCCGAAGGTACCCCCAGCCGTTTGAGATTGCCTGTCACATCGGCCTCCACACGCTCCAGCCGGGGCCGGGCCTCTCCGATCCCATCGGCGGGGAGCCCAAAGGTGATATATTTTGACCGCTCGATCCCGTTGTTTGACCGGGCAATCTGGTTTTTTAGCATCCCGGTAAATTCGGCCCGGACGCTGTTGAAGTCATCCTGGGCCTGGGGGATGTTCACCCGGTATTTGTTCCGGGAACGGGAGCGGCGGTTGATAAAGGAGAGCTGGAACGGCAAAGAGGTGTCAAAGTAATTGAGGAACGAACTCCAGCCGCCGAAAATCGCCGTCTGATCCTCGGTGCTTGCCACGGAATAGTTGATGTCCTCATATTCCACGGTCTTTGTATAGAGCCCGCCGGGGAGCTGGCACACCCCGTCCGGGTGCATCACCAGATAAGGGATCGTCTGCTGGGCAGACAACGCAGCTTTCCGGTCAGCGGCCTTTCCGGGGCCGCGCTTTTGATTTTTTGCTTTCTGCAATCGCATCCTCCTTTCCCGCAGCGCCCCGATGGGTGAACGGGGCGTAAATGTTTTCTGTTCGGTAGGGCCTCACCCCAGGCCGCAGGAAACGGGCCCGGATGATGTTTCGCACCACCTTTTCAAGCGGGAGCCCGTCTTTCTCATACATCGCCAGCAAAAAGGCCGGGAGCGCCACCGCCATCATAAGAAACATGGCCCCGGTGTTGCCGATAGAGCTCCGGGCCAGCAGGTAGGACGGGACGCCCACCGCCGCCGCGATGCCGAAGCACACAAGCTGGCGTTTCGTCAGATTAAAGGCAAGTTTGGTTTTGACCTTTGACAGATCGTTGGGAACATTCACATAGGGAATTTTGATCACTCCTTTCCGGCCCGGCCACTTCTGGACACTTTGTCCAGAAGCCCAGGCAGTTTTAACGCAGGGCCTCCGCGATCCCCGCCATGATATACTCCGCGCAGGGCAGGGCGATGGCGTTGCCCAGGGCCTTGTACCGCTGGGACGCGCTGATCTCCCTGCCGTCAGCCCCGTACTTCGTCCACCCCTCCGGCAAGCCCATCAGCCGCTCACATTCCAATTCCGTAGGGAAACGAATACAGCCGCCTGCCGGATCGTCCTCGTACCAAAAAGCGAACGGTGTCACCGTACCGGCTAACAGAGTGGGAAAAGGGTCAGTTGGAAATCCGAAACTGTTTTGGAACGCTGTTTGTTCCCCCTCCTTGGCGGCTCCCCGCATACGGAACCCTTGAAAGGGTCTGGTGACGGGTACGCGCCCCCCTGTTTCAAGAACAGGGCCTCGATCTCCGCCGGGGGCGGGCAGCCCGCCCGCTGTGCAAGGCGCAGGAAGTGGGAGCATTGGGCGGGGCTTAAACAATATTTCGGGAGCACGCCGCCCTCCAAAGTCTGCCACAAGAAAGACGCGCTGGCGTCGGGCCAGCCGGGGCCTTGCCCAGTGCTGGGCATCCAAGAGCCGCCATGCGAGATCGGGGCATCCCCCTCGCACCATTCCGGCGCTTGCCCATCTTCCCGAAGCAGGCATTGGAATTTCGGTGTCTGTGAAAGCGGATAGGACGGCTCTAAAGTCCATCCGGTCATTTGAAGAAAACGCTCCCATGACGTTTTCCCAAATAGAGATAACTGGATATAGATCATTGGTGGCCTTTCTCATTTCTTGAATGATACGGATCGCGTGAAAGAACAGGCCGGATTTAGCCCCGGCAAGGCCGGTGCGATTACCGATCTGCGAGAGGTTTTGACAGGGGGAGCCAAAGGTCAGCACATGGACGGGCGGGATGGCCCCGCCGTCCAGTTTGGTGATGTCCCCCAGGTGGGCCATATCCGGGAAATGCCGCTGGGTGATGGAGATCGGGGCGGCCTCGATCTCACTTGCCCACAGGGGACGGATGCCGCACCGCGACGCCGCCAGAGGGAAAACGCCGATGCCGTCAAACAGGCTCCCCAAAGTGAGCCCATTCACAAGACCTCCTTTTGGCCCGCTGCTTCTGGACACTTTGTCCAGAAGTCCGGGATCGTGGGCTCCACCTCGTTGCCCCATACATCCCAGCCGGGCGGGGACTGCCTGGCGAACAGCTCCACCCTGGGCAGGTCGCCCATGAGAGCCACGATCTTTTCACGGGCCTCCTCCGGTTTGCGGCTGTGTTCCCGGATAGGGGAAATGATAAACTGATGGACATTCGCCGCTTGCCGTTTGGGGTGTCCCCGTGTCGCCAGCAGGCAGACCTCCGCGTTGCCCCGCGTCCAAAAGCCCAGGCCGTAAAACCAGCCGGGGGACTTGCGGTTTTGTTTGAGCCAGACGAAAGCCACGCTTTTATAAGTGAAGCCCCACGCCTGGATCAGCCGCAGGGCCTCCGGGAGCTGCGGGAATGTGGCCCACAAAAAAAGCGCGCTGTCCTTGGCCGCAAGGTCGGCCACAGGCAACGCGCATAGCTCCGATATGCTCATGGTGGGGTAATGGTTTTCCGCCGCCCCCTGTACCTTTTTCGCTGTGTAGCGCCAGGGGGGATCGGCATAAATGATAGAATAGCGTCCGATAGTTAAACTCCTTTCTCCCCAGCCTCCACCGCTGCCCGCGCCGCACGGATGCGCTCACTGGCGGCAGCGTAGTAGGCCGGGACAGTTTCAAAACAAATAAAGCGGCGGCCTGTGTTGAGGGCAGCCACTGCCGTTGTGCCAGAGCCAGCGCAGATGTCCGCCACCACCTCGCCGGGCCGGGTATAGGTCTTGATGAAATACTCGCTCAGCGCCACAGGTTTTTGCGTGGGATGGACGGTGCGCTGGACGGTGGGAAAGGCCAGCACATTTCCGGGAAAGCGCAGGCCGTCCTCCGATCCGCTGCCGGAGCGGATGAACTTTCCGTAGTTGGTGCTGTCCCCACGGTTGCCCGCGATTTTCTTGTAGGGCTTACCTTGTTCAAACTGCGGGTTATAAAGCGGAAGTTTCTGATAGAACACCAGAATATTCTCCGTCTTTTTCAGCGGGGCCCGCCTCGCGTTGAGGAAACCTGTGCACCGGCTCTTGTACCACACCCATTCATAGCGGAGCATGGGGAGGTTGGAAGCCCCCAGCACCTTATCATAGGGGCACTGTGCGAAGAACAGCACCGCCCCCTCCGGCTTGACGGCCCATTTCACCGCCTCCCACAGCTCCGGGAGGGGCAGCGGCACATCCCAAAAGTTCCGGGTGGTGCCATAGGGCGGATCGGTCAAAAGCATATCCACCGAATGACGGGGCAGAGAGCGCAGCCCCGCGATGCCGTCTTGCAGGAACAGGCCCTCCGGGGACTTCTGGACACTTTGTCCAGAGGTATCGAATGTCGTTTTTTCCATTGAAGCGCCTCCTCTCAATGCGCCCCGAAGATGCGCTGGGCGATGCCGCCCGTCTTAAACAGCATAAAGCAGAGCAAAACTGTGTAGCCCACAATGCCCCAAATCGCCCCAATGGGATCTCCGCTGGTGACGATCCCTTGGACGAGCACCGCATAGATGGCAACGCATACCAGAATGAGCATCCCTTGAAAGCCCACGGCGAACAGGGAACGCAGATAATTCTGGCCCGTCTGCCCCACCTCCCGGTGGGCCAGGGTAGCCATAGGGATGGGGGCCAAGCTGGTCAGCAAATAGATTTCCAACATCCTGCCATAGACCAGTACAAAAATGACAATGCCCAGCGCCCACATGGTCACACCGATAATAGAGGATTGGAGCCACAGGCCGAGAAGCGGCCCCAAGTCCATGCCCTCCAGGGTGGTTTCCAGCTCCGCCATCATATCCGGCGTGATGTCCGTGGAGCCCTGGATGAGCCCGCCCGCCTGGGCGATCACGGACTGCGACACATCGAACACCGCCATAACGATATTAAAGGTGTTGGACAGGATGAGAATGGCACAAGCCGTTTTGAACATCCATTTATAGATATTCGCCACATCAAACTCGTGCATATTGTTCTTTTCCAAAAGCATCTGTATCAGCTCATAGGTGGCAACAAAGGTCAGCACCAGACCGGCAATCGGCAAGATCACCGTTTCGGAAAGCTGGCGTATAAGGGAGAAAACCCCGGCGTTCCAAGCCGCCGGGGTAGTCCCCACTTGTACCGCAATCTCCCCGACCTGGGCGTTGACGTAATCGGTGAGCCCCTCCAGGTTGCCCATGATCCCGCCAATCAGCAGCTCTTTGAGCCAGTTTGTGAGCCAGTCGGTGAGAAAATCCATAAGCCGTTACCTTAAAACAGCCCGGACAGCAGGGGGATCAAGGTGGTGCCCAGCAGGATGATGCCGCCGCCCGCCATGAGCTGTTTTATACCCAATTAGGTGTAAAACTCTGCTCGATGGCGGGCGG
>CAJMOH010000082.1 GCA_905215055.1 uncultured bacterium | reverse complement strand
GGCCCCGTCATCCTCCTGGGAAACTTCCTCGGAACCGGCCTCAAAATCGTCCACGAGGGCGGGGTTCTGGTCGGCTGCGGATTGTTTCCTCCAGTTCGGTGCCGGGGCCTTCCTGGGCCTCCTGGGGGGCAAACTCGTCCTGGATTTCTTCCTCCATTTCTTCGTCCTCGGTTTGCTCATCGGATTCTTCCTCGTCCTCCTGTTCCTCCGTGCGGCTGGCCTGATACTGGGCCTCGTCCTGCTCCAGTTCGGATTCTATCAACCCGATGACAAACTGTTTCTGCGTCATGTGGTTTCGCTCCAGGTAGGCTTTCACACGCTGAAACAGACTGTCCGGCACCTGGAAGGCCAGGGTTCTCATTCTCTCCATGTTTTTGTCCTCCTGTGTGATTTGGATTTTGGGGTGCAACTCGTTGTCTACCGCCAGGGTGATAAATTCACCCATGGTCATGTTGTGGGCTTCGATGTAGGCTTTGACTTCCGCGTGCAGGTCCGCTGGGATCTTCACGGTGACGCCTTTCATCTCAGGCATGGTGTTCACGCTCCTTTACCTGGTTTTGTATGGCCTGGAGGAGCAAGTCCTCCAGGCGGATTTCCAGCTCCGCCGCCCGGTCCAGGAGGGCGGCGTACTGGGCTTCGGTGAGTTGGATGGTGTAGGTGAAATCTATTGAAATCATCCCCTTTTCAATTTTTAGGTGGGCAGGCCAACTTCCCCGCCAAACAGGTCTAGCTGACCCGCTATATTGCGATCCTCCATCCACCAGCGGAAGACCTCGTCTGCTGAGTGCCAGGAGTTAAATTTACCCTCTGCCCATCGTCTATGGAGCATTTTGTCAAAGGCGGTCCGGTAGAGCTTTTCAAAAGCAGGCCATACACGAAATTCCCGGTACCGGACTTTCCCAGCCATAGGACAGCCAACGCAGCCCACCCGCTGAAAACCCAGATTGTACACGGGGTTGACGTCCACCTTGGCGTCCCGCAGGAACGACCACACGTCTGAGTCACTCCAATCCACGATTGGATGAATCTTTATTTCGGCTTTCTGCTGGCAGGGGGCTACAATCCGTTCATCACCGTTGTCGAAGTCAAAGCGTTGGACCTCTCTGCGACTGCTGCCCTGCTGCTCCGCCACGGCGGAGTCCTTCCTGTTTTGACTCTCCGCGGCCCGGACGCCAAGTACCACCGCCCGGTGCGGCGCACCGCTCTCTTTTAGAACTTGGCAGCAGTATCGCTGTTTCCGGGTGGGTGGCCAGCCCTTCTGGACAATCAAGCTCCACATGCTGGTGGGGTTTCCTCGGTAAAGGGGTTTGTGGAAAGCGCAGGCAATGCCCTCCAACTCCAGTTGACGAAACACGTTTCGAACGTGATAGATGGTTTCCGGAGCGTCCGCTGTGGTCAGGTGGTGGATGACCTCCAGTGGGATGTGTGCACGCCGGCACAGCTCTAAGCAGACCTCGCTGTCCTTGCCGCCGGAGTAGGCCAATAGCAGTGGTTTCTGGTAATAGGCGGCGCTCAGTTCCGCAGCCAGATGAATGCGCCGGATTGCTTGGGCTTCTAAATCCATTTCACGTCATCCCCATGCCTGGTCCCTGGCTCTCGCTTAAGAATTCCTCCGGATCAATGTTCCACAGGTCGCAGCCAAGTTCCACCGCCTCCTGGCCCGTGGGAATGTACTCCTGGGTGACAGCCCCGTTTTTATAGGTGTGATCCCCGCAGTTATGGCCAATGTCCTCATCGGCCCAAACATGATGGATCGTGATGGAGGGGAACATCTTAGCGAGTTTCTCCATGACGGGTTTTGGCGCATTCCAGGCTGTGAGAAAGGACAGCCTGCCATCTGCCACTTCCCCATGGCTGGCATTCCACTTGGTGCCCCAATTTTGAATGCGCCACTCATACCAGGTAGGGCACCCAAATTCCCGGATGTTGTGAAACGCCTGTTTTCCCAAGTCCCATTCCTCTCGATCGATTTCCGGGTAGGTGGCGAGATAATTATCCTCTAGTTCCGTATGACAACCAGTCTCCGCCAGAAATCCCATATATTCCTTGAAGCCCGCAGCGGTGCGCGAACCAGATTCTATCTCCAGTTCCGAGGGCATGGGGATCAGCTTGTTAAAATCCATGAGGCCATTTTCTCCCTTGATGGCGGAAAAAAGACGGTCGACCTGTACCGGGTCACCGTCAAAGGAAAGAATGTTCTTGACGTAATTTGGCATGGAAATCTCCGTTTCACTTTGTGGATTGAATATAGAAAAGACACGAAGAGATACTTTACGCTTTGGTTCACATGGTCATGGACGGCCCATTCTGTGATTCTTCCTGCTCTGGTTCTAGGTGCCTTTCCCACTGTGGGGAATCTGCGTATTTCATGTATTCCTCTAAGCACGCAAACGCCTTGTACAACTCCGCCCACTTGGGGTTGTTGGAAACCTCTGTGTAATTGTACAGGGGACTTCCATGATGGCTCACATCCTCGCCCCGCATCAGCTTGCCCTCTCGCACGCAGAGGAAGGTGTTGCCGCATGGGGAGGGCGTTCACCTCCTTCTGTTGGCGATTCCGCATGACTTGATATTGGATAATAAACTCACCTCCCCTCTGAGATGGGAACCACTCTCCGGTTCCCATCCTTGAATGTAATTTCCAGCTTCTCCGCTGATTCCACCTGGATGGTTTCCACCACCTTGCGTACCAGGAGGTCGTCAAAGGCGAGGCCACTTTCCTTGAATTTCTCCAGCAGGGCAGCGATCTCAGCCATCCGGGCCTCATCCACCACCTGGGTCTTTTGCATGGTCTGCACACCCTCCAGCTGGGCCTGGAGCTGCTCCAACTCCTGCTTGATGCGGGCAAACTGAAAGTCGTATTTGCCGTCATCGTTTTCCTCCAGAGCCTTGGCGATAAGGGTTCTCCTCTCTTTCTGCAGCTCATTGACTTTGGTGCGAATGGCGTACTCGCTCTCCGCAGTCTCCGGCGTCAATACCGAGCGGATGCTCTGCATGGTGGTTTCCAGCGTTTCCTCTCTATGAATGTACTGTTGGGAGATAGCCTCCATCACAGCGGCTTGAAGCGCGGTTTCCTCGATAGTGGGGGAATCGGGACAGCTGGCTGCCTTGTCCTGGTGAGCACCGCAGCGCCACACCACCTTCACCTTGCCCCGGCGGTGCCAGGTGATCCTGCGGTAGAGTGCGCCGCATTTGCCACACACTACCAGAGTGGACAAGGCATACTTCCCACTGTATTTTCCGAATGGCGTTTTTGCTTTCTCAGAGGCAGGCCGCTTGGAGACCCGTTTCGCCAGTTCCTCCTGAGCGCGGTCGAAAAGACCGGACTCCAGGATTTGGGGAAGGCAGCCGGCAATGTAGTATTTCGGCAGGTCGCCGTTGTTCTCGATGGCATGATCGGAGAACAGACTGGGTTTGTAGGTCTTTTGCAGCAGCACATCCCCCTTGTATTTCACATTGGAGAGGATGGATCGGATGGTGGCAACGCTCCATTTTTCCTTTCCCTTGGGGCTGGGAGTGCCTTGGCTCTCCAGGCGTTTGCCAATCATTTGCAGGCTGTTGCCGTCAAGGAACCACTGGTATATGGAGCGGATTACCTGGGCCTGCTCCGGGTCGATGGCGATGCCTCCGTTTTCCCCCTCGCAAAACCCGTAGGTGTTGGAAGGGATGGTCACTGTCCCCTGGGCGTAGGCCATGTGCAAGCCCCGCCGCACATTTTCCCGGATGGACTCTGACTCAGATTGGCTGAAAGCCGAGTGGAACGCCAGGATCAGCTCCGAGTTCATGGTGCGGGTGTCCACACCCTCCTTCTCGAACATTACGCCAATGCCCCGCTCCCGCAGGGCGCGAATTGTTCTCAGTACGTCCACGCTGTTGCGCCCAAACCGGGAGACAGACTTGCAGAGAATCAGGTCAATGCGCCCCTCCCGGCAGGCCCGGAGCATTCGCTTGAAATCCTCCCGGTGCTTCATGGATGTGCCGGTGATGCCCTCGTCAGCGTAGATGCCTGCCATTTTCCAGGCCGGGTTCCCGCCGATTTTCTCGGTGTAGTAGGCCAGCTGGTTTTTGTAGCTGTTGATCTGTTCTTCCGAATCGGTACTCACCCGGCAGTAGGCTGCCACCCGCAGTTTCTGGTTGGCGGATTTGCCTGGGATATTCCGAGTCAACTTGGCGGGGATGATGGTGACTTTTTCTTTCCCAGCTTGGATTTTCACAGGGCCTCACCTTCCCCGATGAACACACCGTTTTGCAGCTTCAAGAGGATTTCCCCTTTCCTTGTCAAGCGTATTTCTGAAACCGTTTTTTCAAACAGTGTCCTATCAAAAGCAGACAGCGGCCCGGCGTGGAGCAGGGTCGCTGTCAATCTATCTGTAATGTGTCGGGCGCTGGTGATCGCTTCGTAATTTTTCGCCGCACATTGCAGGGCTAAATTCACCAGCTCGTCCTCGGAGTAAACGCCGCTGTCCAGCTTGCGGAAAATTTCGTTGGTGAGCCGCCGGGCTTCCATGGAGGTTACGAGAATGTCATCTTCTTCCTTTTCTGCCAAGAGGGGCTTATCCACCAGTTTTTTCTGGAGGAGGAACACCCGCTGTTTGAATTCCTCATCGGGCAGAGGAAGAAAGTAACCGCACCGGGGACATTTCCAGGTGACGGGATTTTCGAATCGGCTGTCCATGCGCCGCACCATAGGGCCGCCGCAATGGTGGCAGTGAGTCAGCCCCTTGAACAGTTTGATGTCCTCGTCCATGGAATGACGGTTGGTGTTGGCGCTCTCCTTTTTCTGATGGGCCATCTGGAACTGTTTCTCGGAGATGAGCTGGGGGAAGTTTCCCGCTCCAATGTACTTATCGTTGTCCAGGATACGCTTCACCCGAGCCTTATCCCACTGGCAGCGGCCCGGGAGATACTCCACCAGCTTGGCGGTGAGGTGGGCAGCGATCTTGCTCAGCGGTTCCCCGCTGAGGTACGCCGCGAACACCGTCCGCACGGTCTGGCTCTCCTGGGGGTGTACTGCCAGGACGCCATTCTGATACCGATAGCCGAAGGGAATATTCCGGTTCCTCATTTTGGCAGCACCTCCTTGAGCTCTAGTCCGCACTTTAATTTGAAAAGCAGTTCCGTGTTGGAGATGGGCACGATTTTTTCTACCAGCTGGTCGAACAGGCCGATGTCGAATTCCCAGGGGAACACCGGGAGGGTATCCAGCTGGCGCTGCAGTTCCCGCAGCTTGTCCAGGGTTTCCAGGGCCTTGCTGCCGTGGATGATCTGGGTGCGCTGGTCGCTGAGCTTCTTCCGTTGGGACGCCAGGGCATCGCTCTGCTCCCGGAAGTCAGCGTCCTCGATGAAGCCCCTGTTGTGGAGCCGCTGGAGAGTGTGGGCCTTCTCGTTTAAGTCCGCCAGGGCAGAGTTTAGTTCGAAAAGCTTGGTGTTGCCCTGCTCTTGCCGGGAGGCGATTTCTTCCAGGAGGGAGAGGGTGGGAGAAAAAAGTTCCCCATGATAAAGATATAGTTTTCCAACGAGATTGACAAACGCCATTTTTATTTCTGATTCGTTTAGCCGGGGAGATGAACAATGGCTTTGGCCACGATTTCGCGAACTGCACACCCAGTATTCTTTCCCACGGGATTTAACTTTTCGGTATGTGTACCCACATTCGGGGCAGACAATGGGCAGTTCCGCATGGAGACGTGTTCTCTGTCCATTGTCCCTTTTTTTGATTAATTCTTGCGCGGCTCGAAACGTAGCTTCGGAAATGATGGCAGGGTGGGTATCAGCGGCATAATACTGATTCACCTGCCCATGGTTTCTTTGCTTCCGCGCAGGAAAGCCGGAAGTAAAAGTTTTTTGAAGCAGGGCGTCCCCACAGTATCGTTCATTGGTAAGAATGTAGTGGATTCCCGCAATATTCCACTGGGTGTTTCCAAATCGGGTGGGAATCTGACGTGCGGTCAAGTCGTCGGCGATTGCCTGTTTTCCTTCTCCTGCAAGAAAACGCTCAAAAATCTCTTGAATAATGAGCGCCTGTTGCGGATGGGGAAGAAGTTTTCCGTTTTCCAGAGTGTAGCCAAAGGGGGAACGGCACCCCAAAAACGTCCCGTTTTCCATCCGCTTCTGGTAGCTCCACCGCATATTTTTGGAGATGGAGGTGCTTTCCTCCTGGGCCGCCATGGCCAGCAGGGTCAGCTGCATCTCGCCGTACATCTGGGAGGTATCAAATCCTTGCTCCTCAAAAACAACGACCACGCCCAAGTCTTTCAACTCGCGCGTGGTCTCGATGAGTTCCAGGGTATTGCGGGCGAACCGGGAAACGGACTTCACCAGGATGCGGGTGATCTTCCCGGCCCGGCAATCCGCCAGCATTCGCTTGAACTCGTCCCGTTTCTCTAGGGATGTCCCGGTGATGCCCTCGTCGGCGTAAATATCTACCAATTCCCAGCCAGGGTGCTGGGCGATGAAGTTTGTGTAGTACCCGATCTGGGTGCGGTAGGAGTTAAGCTGATCCTTGGAGTCGGTGGACACCCGGCAGTATGCGGCCACCTTTTCCAGTGCGTCGCTTTGCGGTTGATATGGCTGAATGATCTGCACTTGTGCCACCTGGCCCACCTCCTACCACGGACATTACCAGAATCCGGGGCGGAAGTCCATACCCAATGTGGCTAGATGTACTCCCTCCCCGGCTTGAAAAATTCGGCGTTGTACCTACAAATTTTGCCGTACTCATCCTCGTTGATGAGGCCCCGCTCCAGCAGGAGACGCAAGGCCAGCACAGTGTAATAGTAGTTGATGGAATTCTCCAGTTTCATAGCGGTTCCTCCTTTGCTTTGTTCAAGACACAAGGACGGGCACAGCCGAACACAGCTGTGCCCGTGTATTCTATCTTGAACTCTGATTTCGAATCGTTTATATCACTGATATTTGCCTCGCGTCCCTCAGTGAAGGGAGTGTACAACACGGGCAGCGGCTTGCCTGCCCTCATGGATTCTCACCCCGCGTGGTTCTCACCCGGCCGCCCCCATTGCGTGATTCTGTGGCTGGACGGAAGTGCTCGATGCCCCCTGCCTCTCACAGCCCAAGCGGGTGCCGCCCGCCTGCTGGGGGTTGCCCCCCGGTGGCTCCTGGTCAGAGGGTGCCGTATGCGTACACTGACTTGTTCAGTTTTCAAGGAACGAAGGGAAAGTGAAAGGAGCGCCGCCCATTCATTTTCAGCCAACTATGCGGCTCTTTTTAGAGGGAGGCTTATTTACCCCTTCATCTTTATTGGCATCGAGAAGGGCTTTTTTATCGAACCATTTTGAGAAGTTTTTTAAGTTTGTCAAGATGGTACGAAACCGTGCTCTGTTTCATGTGCAATTTCACGGCGATTTCGTCCTGTGTGAAGCCGAAACAGGCCAGGAGAAGGACTTTCCGATCCTGCTCCGTGATTCGCTGGGCAATGCCGGGCTGCATATCCTCCAGGGCTGCGTCCAAGTGAAGGGATAGGTTTTGAAAGTAATCTTCCTCCACGCTGAATCGCAGGATGTTGAGGTCTGGCAGGCCAACATTTACCCGATTTTCATAGACTCTTTCTTGGCGGAACAGTTCCTCGT
>CAJMOH010000081.1 GCA_905215055.1 uncultured bacterium | reverse complement strand
TAGGGGTAGACATTGCCGCACCCTCTAGAGTAGTGTTGGTGGTTAAGAAAGGGGGCAGCAAGATGCCAAAAAAGAGATTAACCACCAACGGCAACGTATTCCGTCGCACAGACGGCCGCTGGCAAAGCGTTATCTGGTACTTCGATGAGCAAGGAGTGAAACGCCGCAAAGTGTTCTCCAGCAAAACGAAAACAGAAGCCCAGCAGAAGATCACTACCTACATCGCTCAGTTCAACGCTGAGGTGCGTAACTCGGATGAAAGTCAAAAGACCATTAAAGAGAGCCTCACACATTGGCTGCAAGTTTTCAAGTTCCCATCGGTGGAGCGTACCACATACGACCGGCTTGAATGTACAGCACAGCACCAGATGTTCCCGCTGATCGGAGAGAAAATCGTGAGCGACATTACCGCCGCTGACCTAAAATCCGTCCTCAACCATTGGATGGAGGAGGGCTACGCCTACACCACAGTGAAGAAAGTCCACATTCTGCTCAACGAGTATTTCCGCTACCTAACCGAGGAAAGTTTCATCCAGAAGAACCCCATGCAAAGTGTGCCCATGATGAAGAAAGCGAATTTCCTGGCAGTACAGGACAAAGAGTGTGTGCCGGAGCAGGAAGCTGTCACGGTATTCACTCCAACAGAGATCGCAAAGTTCAAGCGGGAGGCATTCTCCTCTTTTTCCAACGGCAAACGTAAATATCAGCAAGCAGCTGCCTACATCCTCATGCTTAACACAGGCTTGCGGACGGGGGAACTACTGGGCCTCCTCAACAGTGACATCGACTTGCAAAACCGAGTTTTGCACCTGGAACGTGGCGTGAAAGAGGTATGGCGTAGGGACGGCTTACAAGCCGAACCTGGCCGAGATGTGAAAGTTGGCAAGCTGAAATCCGCCACCAGCAAGCGTACGGTACCGCTGAACGACACCGCCATCGCCATGATACAGGACTTGCGAAAAGAGGCCTACTTCGGGGAGGATACGCCCCTGGTGCCGGATGAGCATGGCAACTACACCAGGCCGGTAAATTTCCGCAAGCGTTATTACAGAATCCTTGCGGCAGCGGGAATCGAGAAAAAGGGCCTGCACAGTTTGCGTCACACTTTCGCCTCTAGCCTGGTGAATGGCATCAAGCAAGCAGATGGCTCGATAAAATCACTAACGCCCAGGCAGGTAGCTGATTTACTTGGCCACAGCACCAGCCAAATCACAGAATTGTACTATGTCAAGAAGGACACATCCCGGTTGAGAGGAATCACCAACGGCTTCAATTTGTGAATGACATAAAATCAATGTGTCCTGTCAGAGATCCAATCCAGCAGTTTGTACGAAAATTCTTGAGGATGATTCAGGCTGAAGTCCCCATGGTAATAGCCGGGTATCTCTTCCAGTACTGACCCCTGGATTGTCTCTCTCAGCAGCTTCGCAGATTTTTTCATAATTTCTCGTTCCTTCCCACCTACCAGGATTAGTGTCTTGGCGCAGCAATGGGAGAGGGAGTCTTTGACCGTATACGCAGCGTTGGCCTTCAAAAATGCAATCATGTCATCCTTTTTAATCTGGGAGCTGTCGCGAAAGTAATCTTCGAACAGGGAATCCCTTATGTGCAGCGCTTTGCATTGAAGCTTTGCGTACCAGCGCTTTTTCACAAGGGGATAGCATAGGGAAAGGACAGGCTTGACCAACATGGCCGTAGCATTTGTAGGCAATGCCAGTGTGCTTTCTATCATGGCAAATTCGCAGATATTATTTCGTTGGGACAGCATTTCCAAAAGCACTTGGCCGCCTAGAGAGAGGCCAGCAATTAAAAATACCTGCCCCTGGAATCTGGAGTCGATATAGCGGATCATCCTGGCGGCATTTTCCTCGATAGAAGTGAATTTTTGATCACTGCCATGGTGTCCGTCTAGGATTGGAATTAAAATATGGAAGCGGCCTTGCAATATCTCGGCTTCGTCTCTGAAATTCCAAGTAGAAAGTCCACCGCCGTGTAGGAAAATAACTGTTTTAGCCCCTGGGTTTCCACATTGAACAAAATGCATAAACGGTATCCTCCTGGGGTTGTCGGGGATAAAAGTCGAGGAAATTATAGCACGTTTTTTGAAGCAAGGGAATGAGCAATAGAACGGAAAGCGAAGAGAACAATGTGAAAAAAGACACCTCTCGTCTACATGGCATCACGGATGGCTTCAATCTGTAACCACTATATGGCAGGATGCACAAAAAGCAGCCCGAAAATTTTGCGCCCAAAAAACAGCGAAAAAGAGAAAAACGCACCCGGAAAAGCCCAAAAAGGGCAAAACCGGGTGCGTTTCGGGTGCTGGAGAGAGGTGCAGCCGGTGTGGACAGGTGTGGAAACCAGAAAACCGAACCAAAATGAACCCAAAATCCATGCAACACATGCAAAAAGAAAACCGGCGAAAACCCAGTGTTTTCGACGGTTTTTTGGCAGGGGCAGAAGGACTTGAACCCTCGGCACGCGGTTTTGGAGTGGATGGGAGGAACGCAGCCGGAAGCGGGGGAGGCCCGGTGGTGCCCGTTTTCTCACACAAGTCCGAAACCGGGTGGTGCTGGTTTGGTGCTGTGGGGAAATTTTGCGGTCGCAGTAGCAGTCAAATTGCCACAGATACAATCCGGCAGTCCTCCCGGATCTGCTGGATGTCCACAGCGGACAGCAGTTTCTTTTCCGCCAGGGCCGCAGCCAGTTTTTCGAAAAAGTCCCAGTTGGCAGAGATGATCTCCTTAGCCTTGCGGTAATATTGCTCCACTTGGGTGGCAACTGCTTGATCCACGTCTGCTTTGAGACGCTCAGAATCGTTCTGTCCCTGGGCGTAGAAGGAAAAACCGTTGATACAGGTCCTGGAGATCAGACCCCACACTTTGTAAAAGGCGAAATTCAAATCCTCTCCACAGCCAACATCCGGGATGCCGAATTTCTGCTCCATAGCCGCCATCCCTCCAAGAGAAGTAATAATGCGTTTTTTTCTCCATTCGAGGAGAGAACTGCCAGGTTCCCGATAGTCGCGCGTAAATCCGCCTTCTTCCTGCCGGAGATTGCCGGCGAAAACCAGGGTCACGCTTCCTGGGCAGAGTACCTCGGAGACTACGGCGTGGCCTGCCTCGTGATAGATCATATGAGAGGCGATGTGATGGGGGTCGGAGAGATGGCTGCAGAAATCGTCCTGCTCGTCTCCCGCGCTTGTTCTGTCGAACACCGTGTGCAAGCAGGCTTTCAAAACGTGCTCCATGGTGATGTGCTCCGCCCGCTGGTACCCGGCGTACAACCCTGCCTCGTTGAGGACGGTCTCCAGGTCTGCGCAGGAGTGCCCGATCATGATTTTCGCAATGACAACGGGGTCAATCCCCTCCACAAAGCGCTTGGACTTCAGGTAGTAGGCGACGATTTCGATGGCGTCCTCCCCCATGGGGAGCCCCACCTCAATGGTGCGGTCAAACCGGCCCGCCCGCTGCAGGGAATCGGGGAGACAGTCGGTGTCGTTGGCGGTGGCCAAAACAAACACCTCCTTGCCTTTTGTCTCATCGATGCAGGACTGCACCGTGACGTACTCCTCCGCGTCGGGGTGGCTTTCGTCCCCGTTGGCGAACTTGTCCATGTCGTCCAGGAACACGATGGAGGGAGCATTCTCCGCGGCCTTCTCAAAGGTGGCCTTGATCTTCTTGACAAAGTCGCCGTTGGGCTCGTCCTTCCGGCAGCGGAACACCGGCCGCCCGCTTTCCTCTATGACGGCGCCGGCCATCAAGGACTTGCCCACTCCCGGCTCCCCATAGAGCAGCAGCCCCCTGGGGGCGGAGACGCCCAGCTTGTCGTAGAATTGCCGGTTTTTCAGCGTGTCGCTGATTTGCATGAGCTCTTGCTTGAGGGACGCATACCCGATGATTTTGTCAAATGCCTTCATAAAAACCATCCTTTCGTGTTGTTGTGACGAAAGGATACCACGGTCCATGTCCATTTTTTCTCCCATGGCCTCTTGTAGAATACAGTCGATGGGATTACAATAGAATCATGAGGTGATGCACATGGCAGCCGCCCAACCCAAAAAGATGCTGATTATGCACATTCTGGACATTCTGAAAAAATATACGGACGAGGACCACCGTCTCAGCCAGAAGGAGATCGGGGAAATCTTAAAGAACGAATACGATATGGTGGTGGACCGGAAGTCTATCAAGCGGAATCTGATGGACCTGATAGACCTGGGGTTCGAGATCGAGTACAGCGAGTCGGTGCGCTTGGTGCCAAACAAGGTAACAGGCCAGCTGGAGGAGAGCTGCTTCCTCTCGGATTTTTACCTGGTCCGGAATTTTGCGGATAGCGAACTGCGGCTGCTCATCGACAGCCTTCTGTTCTCCAAGCACATCCCCTACAGCCAGTGCAAGGAGCTCATCGGCAAGCTGGAGGGCCTGTCCAACCGGTATTTCCGGGCCAGGGTGGGACATATCCGTACCATGCCGGATCTGTCCCTCCACAGCCAGCAGCTGTTTTACACCATCGAGGTGCTGGATGAGGCCATCAGCAAGGGGCGGCAGGTGTCCTTCACCTATAACAGCTACGGCACCGACAAGAAGCTCCACCCCCGCCGGGACAGCGCCGGGAACATCCGGGAATACATCGTCAACCCCTACCAAATCGCCGCGGCCAACGGGCGGTATTACCTCATCTGTAACTACGACAAGTACGACAATGTGGCCCACTACCGGCTGGATCGGATCACAAACAGTAAGCTGCTGCCCACCCCTGCCAAACCCATGGAACAGGTGAAAGGCCTGGAGCACGGCTTCGACCTGCCCCGTCACATGGCGGAGCACGTCTACCTATTCCCGGGGGAGAGCGGCGTGGTGACCTTCCGGGCGAAAAAGTACCTGCTCAACGACATCATCGACTGGTTCGGGGGCGGCGTCACCTTCTATGACGAGACCGAGGAGGAAGTCAGCGTCCGGGTGCGGGTGAACTACGCCGCCATGCGCCGCTGGACGCTGCAATACGCCCTCCACGCCAAGCTCCTGTCGCCGGAATCTCTGGTAAAGCAGGTGCGGGGGGACATTCGGGCGGCGGGGGAGAAGTACGGGGAGTAGTTTTTATCCAGATACCGGGCCGAGGCGACACAGGCCCATAGACATAGCATAACAGAAGCGGCGTCCCGTTCCCCTTGAGGGCACAGGACGCCGCTTTTTTGTACGAGCAGGGGCTTTTGAGAGCGCGGAAGGGGAGGGGTTACTCCAGGAATGTGCCGATGTCCTGGATGCCCACATCCAGCAGCATTTGCAAAAATTCCTCCCGTGAGATGAGGCGCAGGGCTATGTGATGGTCCTCAAAGGCTTGCTGGGCCTTCTTTTTGGCCGCCTCGGAAAAGTCGTCCGCGAAGGTGATGGCCCAGGGGATATAGGTGACATTCTCATCGTTGTTTTCGATCTCCAGAGTGTAGCGGAGCACTTGGTCAACGGCTTCCTCATCGGAAAGGGTGCCGATATCGTGTTTTTTCACCTGAATGTAGAGGGCCACATTTAATTTGTCAAACGTGGCAATCACGTCGGCGTCCGCGCCGTCTGGCTTTTCGCTGCTGTTTTTTGAAGGTATCTCCGCCTGGGCGCCCAGCTTCTCCATGTACCATTTCACCAGATACTCAAACTGTCTGTCGTCCAGCTTTTTGTCGATGGTCTCCCGCAGGCTTTCCTTCAGGGAATCCTGCAGGGCCTGGGCAAAGTTTCTCCCCTCCGGGTGGGAGAGCAGGGATTCGATGTTTTGGACGATGGCCTCGTCCTGGAGGCTGGCCGTGGTTTGCCGGATTTTCATCCGGGAGCGCAGGGGGGTGTCCGCGGCGCCTCGCTCCAGGGATTGCAGAAGCTCCACCTTGCAGGCAAAACCCAAATCTACCCTCCGGCCTGCGGCCGTGTCCACCAGTCCGGCCTCCGTCACGGCCCAGCGGCCGCCGGGCCCGAAAGCTTTTCCGGGGAATTCACGGGCGAGAAGGGGCCGGGCCTTTTCCACCACCCGCACTATGCTGAACTGTTTTCCAAATTGAGGGACTACCACCAGGTCGCCAGGCTCCATCTTGCCAAAATACCGCAGGGCCCACTTGCCTCTCCCATAGTCCGCCATAATCTGTTCAAACTGGTCGTCATCCAGGTGTTCCAGCACGCCGGTATCTGACTTGTCGCTCCAGCCAATGGTGAGATACCCCTCGTCCAAAAGCGCGTAAGCCGCCTCCCCCTCGTGGGAGATGCGGTGCAGCCAGTAGCTGTTTGCCATAAAGACTCCTCCTTTTGCCATCGTCCCTGCCGGTTGGCAGTTCCCGGCGTTCTTGGTAGGTGAACGTGCAAAAATGTTCTCCACCCGGCG
Organism: uncultured bacterium; assembly: GCA_905215055.1. Taxonomy (GTDB): domain Bacteria; phylum Bacillota; class Clostridia; order Oscillospirales; family Acutalibacteraceae; genus Acutalibacter. The sequence goes on along the minus strand of CAJMOH010000081.1, from coordinate 1,922 downwards.
CCTCTCCACCAGTTGCGGAGCATTGTGGCCATGTGTTACTATAATACCAGAGCCAGTGAGAAAAAAATTGGACACGAAAGATGATATCCTTATCATAACATCTGGAGAGGAGCGTGTCAAAATGAATGTGTATGAATGGCTGGAAAGCCCGGATGTGCGGGAGTATTTGGAGGGAATCCACTACGAATTCACCTTGCCGGAAGCGTTCTATGTGATTAGGGAGAACGAGCAAAGGGCCCTGGAGGAGAAGATCGCGGCGTGGGAAGAACTGCTTAACGTTATGCCGGACTGTCCTTTTTCGATAGAGTCTGACGCTGGCGGAAAGGTCGAAACAGCGAGCTTTCACAAGTCCGTTCGGGAGTTTATCGGACAGCAGAGGGAATTGTTGGAGGTTGTTTGCCGGAAAGATGAAACAGGGATATATAGCGTTATAATGGATGGGCTCCATAAAAAAGGTAAAGGGATAGCACTGTCGGAATTTTTAGAAAAAAACTGGAAGGAATTTGAAGGGAAGGGCACTTTGCGGCTGACAAAAACTTGGAGCGGAAAGCAGAGCCATAACGGGGTCCTTTTTTTCTGCGTGAATACTGAGAAACAAGTGACAGAAATTGTCCCTGATTTAAGTTATCGTACGCATCCCCTGCAGTTGCACTGGTTGCCGTTGCCCACACCGTTCCATCGAGGAGATATTTTGGACCTAGGGGATGGCACTCCCGCTGTGCTGGATTTTATAGGAAGTTGGAACAAGGAAGAACTGTTGGCAAACGGCTTGAGCCCTCAACTGTTTGAGGGGGAAAACAAAAGGGGAGCGGCTGCCTATCAGTTTGGAGGGGAACGCCAGGACGCTCCCCGGATGATCGAACGGTGTTTTGTCCTTCCTCAGCAGCTACAGTATTACCGGAAACCACTGAAGGAAAGCGAATGGGTGCTACAGGCAGTGAGCAGCTATCTGAAGGGAAATCTGGATTTGGGGCAGATGTGTATGGCCTACCACATCTTTGCTAAGGAGTGGGAAGCCAGGAGCTTGCGAACGGAGTTGATTGAATCCTTTGAACAGGATAATAAGGATATTGATACTGCCCGCGCTGCCGGACTGGAAAGCCCGGATGTACAGGAAACAATAGGAAGATACAGCCCATAAAAAGGAGGAAACAGCATGAGTATCGACAAGTTTGTGTACGATGAAAATGGAGAAGCCGTTGGCTTTTATGGCCGCTCAGAGTTTGACGAGGATTCTCCACAGGATGTGGCAGATCTTTGGGAGGAATTGATGGGGGACATTTGGGACGATGGTTTTTCGCTTTCCAAGTTCCAAAGGGCAGCGAAGCTGGCGTTCCATGTTTTGCAGCCCTACTTAAATCGCGACCTCAACACAAAGGTGTCTTTGCCCACGGAATATGTTCGGCTCCTGTTGTGGATAGACCGATTTGCCCAGCATCCGGTAGATGCGGGTAAGGAGCTTTCTGCGGCAAAGCTGGTGTCGAAGGGGTTCATCGACCAGGTGCTTTACGGCGTTTTTGACCAGTTGCCGGAAGAGCAGGCCCAGACGATCTTCCATTTTAAATGTGATGAGACCAAAAAACCTATGATATCCAAGCGGAAACGTTCGATTTGACTGCGTTGATCCAGGATTTGCAGGAGGACGAGGAGTTCGAGTTCGAGGAGTTTGAGTTTTTGGATGATCCTAGGGGCGAGTGACAGGAAAATGTGATTTTATACGAAGGCTGGGAGCAATCCCGGCCTTTTGCTTACCCAAAAAAGAAAGGGGTACCCCCACGCAAAAGTTGAGCCGCTTAAACAAAGAAAAGGCTTCACGAAACGAATTATGAAAAACGGGAAAGAGGCCGGCTGAAAAAATATGAGGCGAACTTGCAAGAGAAAACCACGGCAGGGAGGATTTTTTCTTCTGCCCAACGAGATCT
>CAJMOH010000080.1 GCA_905215055.1 uncultured bacterium | reverse complement strand
ACGACCTTCGGGTTATGAGCCCGACGAGCTACCGAACTGCTCCACCCCGCGATATGAAATTTGGCTGACCGCTTCATTCAGCTTAATTATTATAGTACAGCTTTTGAAAAATTGCAAGAGGTATTTTTGAAAAAACCAAAAAATTTTTTGGGTGGGTTGCGGGGGAAAAGCAGGCCTTTATTTTTCTATCAGGATCGTTTATAATAAACATGATCGTGCGCAATCATTCAATGATTGTAAGCCTGCGCGCCGGCCGTTTGGACGGGGTGAAAAGAAAGAGAGGATGTTTTGGGTATGACGGAAGAATATACCATCCCCCTTGCGAAAATTATTAAGGAATTGGGTTTGCGGGAAATGCACCTGCCCTGCAGCGCGGAAGAGATCTTGATCTGTTCCCGGGATGTCATTCGCCCGGGCTTGGAGCTTTACGGTTTTTGCGACTATTTTGACCCCCATCGCATTACAGTGCTGGGCCGCTCTGAAATGGCCATGCTGGACAGTTTGGGCGAGGAGAAGAAAACGGCGGCCATCGACCGCTTCTTCGCTCTGCGGCCTGCCACGGTCATTGTGGCCCGGGGCATCGATCCCTGTGGATTTATGCGGGCTGCGGCGGACAAGTATGACATTCCTCTGCTCTCCTCCAGGGACTCCACCTCCAATGTGGTGGCGGATTTGGTGTCCCTGCTGAATGTGGAGCTGGCTCCCCGCATCACCCGCCACGGCGTTCTGGTGGAGGTTTACGGCGAAGGCATCCTGCTGGTGGGGGACAGCGGCGTGGGAAAAAGCGAAACCGCCATTGAGCTGATTAAACGGGGCCACCGGCTCATCGCCGACGACGCCGTGGAAATCCGCCGGGTTTCCAGCAAGTCTCTGGTGGGGCAAGCTCCGGCCAACATCCGCCACTTCATCGAGCTGCGAGGCATCGGCATTATCAACGCCCGGCGGATTTTCGGCATGGGCGCCATCAAGATGTCTGAAAAAATCGACATGTGCATCAACCTGGAGCTGTGGGACGCCACCAAGGTGTATGACCGCATGGGCATTGACAGCGAGTTTACCGAGATTCTGGGCATTCGGGTGCCGGTGCTCACCATCCCCGTCAAGCCGGGCCGGAACCTGGCTGTCATCATCGAGGTTGCCGCCATGAATAACCGCCAGAAGAAGATGGGCTACAATGCCGCCCATGAGCTGCTCGCCAGCCTGGGCGTAGACCCCTCGGAGCTGCAAGGCGAGAATATTAAAAAGGATCTGGATATCTGATGAAACACGCATATACTATTGTAGCCGACCTCCATACGCACACTTTGTTTTCCGGTCACGCTCACAGCACGTTTTCCGAAATGGTGGGCGCTGCCCGGGATAAGGGCCTGTACGCCCTGGCCATTGCCGACCATACCGGCGTGATGCCCGGCTCTCCGGTGGACTGGTACTTTTCCAGCCTGCATGAGCTGCCCCTGCACTACAAGGGCGTGCTTACCATTGTGGGAGCGGAGACCAACATTCTGGATTTTGAGGGCAACACAGATTTGGGCGAAAGCTATGCCGGTCAGCTGGACTGGGTAGTGGCCTCCATTCACCGGCTGGGCCTTCCGGGGCTGGAAAATCCCGACGTGGAGAAGTGTACCCATCTGTGGAGCCAAATTGCCAAGAACCCTCGGGTGAATGTCATCGCTCACAGCGGCGATCCTCTTTACGCCTACGATTATGAGAAGGTTATCCCCCTTTTTGGGGAGAACCATAAGCTGGTGGAGATCAACAACCACAGCTTTGACGCGCGAAAGCAGAACATAGACAATTGCAAAAAAATCGCCCTGTGCTGCAAGCGCCATGGAGTGCCTATTGTGGTCAATTCCGACGCCCACTTTGAGGCCTATGTGGGGGACTTCGGCCACGCGCTGGAGATGCTCGCCGAGATCGACTTCCCCGAGGAGCTGATTGTCAACGCCTCGGCTCAGCGGCTCAACGACTATCTCTCCCGCTATACCCATATTTTTGAGAGGAGAAGCTGATATGACCCTGCCTTCTTTTGCCTCCTTTGACCGGGCTGTTGAAAGACTGGGCTGCTCCTGCTTGGAGCAGGAGCCCATGAGCCGCCACACCACCTTCCAAATCGGCGGGCCGGCGGACCGGTTTGTCACGGTGGAAGCTGTGAGCCAGCTGAAGGGCCTGCTGGCGGTTCTCCGGGAAGAGGGCATGCCCTTTTTGCTTTTGGGAAAGGGCTCTAACCTGCTGGTGAGCGATAGGGGAATCCGAGGGGCAGTATTGCTGCTTTCCGGCGAGTTGAAGCGGGTAGAGCTGCTGTCCGGCGGCCTGGTGCGGGCCGGGGCGGGGGCAAGCCTGGCCTCGGTGTGCGCCTTCGCCCGTGACCGAGGCTTGACCGGCCTGGAATTTGCCTGGGGTATTCCCGGCTCCGTGGGAGGCGCGGCCTATATGAACGCCGGCGCCTACGGAGGGGAGATGAAGGACGTGGTGGAGCGGGTGTTCCATCTAAGCCCTGCCGGGGAAGAGGGCAGCGCCTCTGGGGAGAATCTGCGGTTTTCCTACCGGAAAAGCCGTTATACAGGGGGACGGGAGGTCATCACCTCTGTGGAGTACCGGCTGTCCCCCGGAGACCCGGCCCAAATCGCCGCCCAAATGGAGGACCTGATGGCCCGGCGGAAGGGAAAGCAGCCCTATGACATGCCCAGCGCCGGCAGCGTGTTCAAGCGGCCGGAGGGCTACTACGCCGCGGCGCTTATCGAGGAATGCGGTCTGAAGGGGCGGCAGGTAGGCGGAGCTCAGGTCAGTCCCAAGCACGCCGGATTCATTGTGAACACCGGCGGGGCCACCTGTGCCGATGTGTTGGAGTTGATCCGCCAGATTCAGCGGGAGGTGTACGAGCGCAAGGGCGTCCGGCTGGAGCCGGAGATTCGCGTGACTGGGGAAGAGTAAAAAGGGGGAGCGTTATGGAATTTGTCATTCTAACGGGACTATCCGGGGCAGGGAAAACCCGGGCCATGCACGCCATGGAGGACATCGGCTTTTTCTGTGTGGATAACCTGCCGCCGGCGCTGATTCCCGTGTTTTACGACATGTGCATCCAGTCCGAGGGGGTGCGGAACCGGGCGGCTGTGGTGACAGATACCCGGGGCGGGGAGCTGTTCAAGTCGTTCTTCACCGCCATGGAGTCCTTGAAGCGGGACAAAAAGCCCTATAAGATCCTGTTTCTGGATTCCTCCGACGGGGTGCTGGTAAACCGTTTTCAGGAGACCCGCCGCAAGCATCCTCTGGCCGACGAAATGGGCGGCGCCTTGGAGCAGGCCGTCAAGCTGGAGCGGGAGATGCTCAAACCGGTGAAGGAGATCTCCGACTATGTCATCGACACCTCCGGGGTGTCCCCGGCTCAGCTGAAGGCTCGAATCAGTGAGCTGTTTCTCTCCAGCGCCCAGGACTCCCTGTCGGTACACTGTATCAGCTTTGGGTTTAAATTTGGTATTCCCATGGAGGCGGACCTGGTCTTTGACGTGCGCTGTCTGCCCAACCCCTTCTATGACGAGGCCCTGCGGCCCCTCACCGGTCTGGACGCCCCCGTGCGGGACTACGTTATGGAAAAGGAGGAGACACAGGGCTTTGTCTCCCGCTTTACAGACCTGATCGACTACCTGCTGCCCCTCTACTCCAAGGAGGGCAAAAGCCAGCTGGTCATCGCCGTGGGCTGCACGGGAGGACATCACCGTTCCGTGGCCCTGGCCCAGTACATGTGCGACCATTTGACGGAAAAGGGCGTGAAGGCCAGCGTCACCCACCGGGATATGCAGAAGTTTTAAGAAAAAGGCCAAACCCAGCGGCCCGATTGGAAGGAGGGAGAATCTGTCATGTCCTTTTCATCCAACATCAAAACCGAGCTGTGCAAGGTGGAGTTCAAGCGGGAGTGCTGCCTGCGGGCGGAGTGCTACGGGGCCTGGCTGTTCTCTCGGTGCTTTACATTAAAAGAGACCGCCTTTGTCACGGAAAACGGCGCGGTGGCCCGCAGGCTGCTGGAACTGGCCGCGGCAGGGGCTGGGGTATCCGGGGAGCTGACCTTCGGGGTCAGCCGGCGGAAGCGCCCCGCCTACCGGGTGAGCCTGCCCGACGCCGGCTCCCGGCAGGGGCTGCTGGAGGAGTTCGGCCATACGGGGCAGGAGACAAGCCTGCGGCTGAACCGGGCAAACCTGGAAAACGACTGCTGCGCGGCGGCGTTTCTGCGGGGGGCGTTTCTCACTTGTGGAACCGCCACGGACCCCGCCAAGGAATACCATCTGGAATTTTCCGTCCCGCACAAAAATCTGGCCAACGACCTGTACACCCTTTTGAATGAGGTCCAGGGATTTCCCCTGTCTCCGGCAATAGCGGGGCGGAAGGGCGGCTATGTGGTGTACCTAAAGGGCAGCGGCCCCATTGAGGACCTTCTCACCTACCTGGGGGCGTCTAACGCCGCCATGGAGCTGATGCAGGTGAAGATGTACAAAGAGGTTAAAAACAACATCAACCGCAAAACCAATTTTGAGACGGCCAACATGGACAAGACCTATTCCGCTTCGGCCCGGCAGACGGCGGCTATCGCGGCCATCAGCGACACCATGGGGCTGGACAGTCTGCCGGAGGAGCTGCAGGAGCTGGCCCGCCTTCGGCTGGACCACCCGGATATGACTCTGCGGGAGCTGGGAGAGCGGCTGGGGTTGACCCGCAGCGGCGTAAACCACCGGCTGCAGCGGCTGCTGCGGCTGGGAGAAGAAATTATGGAAAAGCGTGGGATTTCCAGCCTGCTGGAATAACCGGAAGGGGGAACGGCGTTGGCGCTGAAGGACAAGGTGCAAAAAAGGCTTGACGGCATGAAGGTGGAGGGCAGCTGGCGCATGAAGCTGGCCGTATACGGCGGCGCCGTTTTGATGGTGGGCTTCATCCTGGCGGTGATGTATCTGCTGCTGGGACAGGTGGACGGCGGGCCGCCCCAGGTGGGCACTGTCACCCTGAAAAGCGGCGGGGAGGAGTATACCCCCTTGGAAAACCAGATTTACACCACGGAGAAAGGGGTCCGGACAGAAACCCGCCGTTTGGTACCCAGCGAGATAGGGGACAGCGCCCCCGGAGTGGTGTTTGACCACTCCACCTCCATACTGCCTCAGGGGGAGTCGGAAAACGGGGACTTTGCCTTCACCATCTACGATGAGGAGGGCCGGGTCTATGCGGAGACGGCGGATTATTTCCAGTGTCCCCAGGAGCCGGGTGTCTACCTGGTCTGTGAGGAGTTCTACTGGGGGACCTCTCAGGAGAACATCGGCATGGAATACTATTTTTGGATTGAGGTGACCGAGGAATACCTGGCCTCGGAGAAGTAGCGGGAAAGGAGGGGGCTGTCATGGCCTTCGCGCATCTGCATGTTCACACGGAATACAGCCTTCTCGACGGCGCCTGCCGCATAGAGCGGCTTTTGGACGCTGCCAAGGAGATGGGTCAAGAGGCGGTGGCCATTACCGACCACGGGGTTATGTACGGCGTGGTGGAGTTTTACAAGGCCGCGAAAAAGCGGGGAATTAAGCCCATCATCGGCTGCGAGGTGTATGTGGCCCGGCGCACCCGGTTTGACAAGGTCCACGAGCTGGACGGGGAAAGCCGGCATCTGGTGCTTCTCTGCGAGAACGAGGAGGGCTATCGCAATCTGATCGCCCTGGTGTCCAAGGCGTGGGTGGAAGGCTTTTACAACAAGCCCCGGGTGGATCTGGACCTGCTGCGCCAGCATCACCAGGGCTTGATTGCCCTTTCCGCCTGCCTTGCCGGGGAGATCCCTCGGGCTCTTTCCCGCAACGACTATGAAGGCGCCAGAGAGGCTGCCCTGACCTATCAGGAGATCTTTGGCCCGGGAAATTTCTTTTTAGAGCTGCAGGACCACGGCCTGGACGAGCAAAAGCGGATAAACCCCCAGCTTATCCGCCTTTCCCGGGAGACGGGGATTCCCCTGGTGTGTACCAACGACTGCCATTATATCGCTCCCCAGGACAGCCGAATGCACCATGTGCTGATCTGCATCCAAACCGGCCGCACCGTGGAGGATGAGGGAACCCTGGAGTTTGGCTCCGATGAGTTTTACCTGAAAAGCGAGGCTGAGATGCGGGCGTTGTTCCCCGATGTGCCGGAGGCCGCCGGCAACACCTGGGCCATCGCCCAGCGGTGCCATGTAGAGCTGGATTTTGGCCACACCAAGCTGCCGGCCTTTACCACGCCTGATGGCAGCGGCAATCTGGAGTTCTTCCGGGGGTTGTGTCAGGAGGGCCTGCTTTACCGGTACGGGGAAAACCCCAGCCAGGAGCTGAAGGACCGATTGGAGTACGAGATCCGGGTCATCTCTCAGATGGGATATGTCAACTATTACCTGATTGTCTGGGACTTTATCCGCTACGCCAAAAGCGTGGGTATTCCCGTGGGGCCTGGGCGGGGCTCTGGGGCGGCAAGCCTGGCGGCCTACTGCATGGGCATTACCAATGTGGATCCCATGCGCTATCATTTGCTGTTTGAGCGCTTTTTGAACCCGGAACGGGTGAGCATGCCCGACTTTGACATCGATTTCAGCGACGAGCGCCGGGACGAGATGATCGACTATGTAATGGACAAGTACGGCGCGGACCATGTGGCCCAGATCGTCACCTTCGGCACCATGGCGGCGCGGGGGGCTTTGCGGGATGTGGGCCGGGCGCTGAACATTCCCTACAACAAGGTGGACCAGGTTGCCAAGCTGGTACCCCTGTCCCTGGGCATGACCCTGGACACGGCGCTCAAGCAGTCCAAGGAGCTGCGGGAGCGAGTGGAATCCGACTCCCAGGTGGAGGACCTGTTTCACATGGCCCGGAAGGTGGAGGGCATGCCCCGCCACGCCTCCACTCACGCGGCGGGGGTGGTGATTACCGACCGGCCGGTGATGGAGTATGTCCCTCTGTCCAAAAATGACGACGCGGTAGTCACCCAGTACACCATGACCGCCATTGAGGAGCTGGGCCTGCTGAAGATGGATTTTCTGGGCCTGCGGAACCTGTCGGTTATTGACCACGCCCAAAAGCTGATCCGCCGGCAGAACCCGGACTTTTCCGTGGAGGCCGTCCCCGAGGACGACCAGGCTACCTTCCGTATGCTGTCCGAGGGCAATTCCGAAGGGGTGTTTCAGCTGGAATCCGGGGGCATGAAGCGTCTGGTGGTCCAGGCCCAGCCCACCTGTGTGGAGGACCTGATCGCCATCATCTCCCTGTACCGGCCCGGCCCCATGCAGTTTATTCCCCAGTATTTGGAGAGCCGGAAGAACCCGGACTCGGTGCAGTACAGGCACCCGCTGCTGCGGCCTATTTTAGAGCCTACCGGCGGCTGCATCATCTACCAGGAGCAGGTGATGCAGATTTTCCGGGACCTGGCGGGCTACTCCCTGGGCCGGGCGGACATTGTCCGCCGGGCGATGGCCAAAAAGAAGCACGATGTGCTGGAACGGGAACGGGAAGTGTTCATCCACGGGCAGCTGGGAGAGGATGGCTCCGTGGAGATCGAGGGCTGCCTCCGCCGGGGCGTGGACCAGCAGACCGCTCAGGAGCTGTTTCAGGAGATCACCAATTTTGCCTCCTACGCCTTCAATAAGCCCCACGCGGCAGGCTATGCGGTGGTGGCTTACCAGACCGCCTACCTGAAGTGCCACTATCCCTGCGAGTATATGGCGGCGCTGCTGTCCAGCGTGCTGGGACAGACCGGCAAGGTGGCGGAATACATCGAGGAGTGCAGCCGGCTGGAGATCGCGGTGCTGCCGCCCCATGTCAATTACAGCGAAAGCGGCTTTACCGTGGTGGGGAAAAGCATCCGCTTCGGCTTGCTGGCGGTGAAAAATCTGGGCCGGGGCGTCATTGCCCGCATGGTGGAGGAGCGCCGGGGCGGCGGGGACTTCACCTCCTTTTACAATTTCTGCAAGCGCATGTCTGGCCGGGATTTGAACCGCCGCGCCATTGAGAGCCTGGTGAAATGCGGCGCCCTGGACGGCCTGGGGAACAACCGCCGGGAGATGCTCCTTTCTGTGGAGCGGGTGCTGGAGTCTCTGGAGGCTGACAAGCGCCGGAATGTAGAGGGACAGATGGGCTTCTTCGATACGCCCGATTCCGCCGGCGGGGGAGAGCCGGCTTTGGACAAGGCGGAGGACTTCTCTCAGGCGGACAAGCTGAATATGGAGAAGGAGGTCACGGGAATGTACCTTTCCGGACACCCCATGTCCGCCTATGCCGGGCTGTATCAGGAGGGCGGCTATGCCCGGATGGACGAGATTCTCCAGAGCGCGGGAGAGCAGGAGAACGCCCGCTATCAGGACGGCCAGTGGGTGACGGTACTGGGCCTGGTGACCGGCGTGCGGAAAAAGGTCACGAAAAACAACTCCCAGATGGCC
>CAJMOH010000079.1 GCA_905215055.1 uncultured bacterium | reverse complement strand
CCCCGTCATGACCCCCAACTTGACCCCAAGGCCCGAAATCTGACCCACACGCCATTCTGCTCTACGACCCACAGTTTTTGCTCTCAAATCCGGTGGCACCTATTCCGGCACCGCTGCCTTTGGCTTGACCTCTAGTGCAACCCGCACAAACGGCGCCATTCCTGGCGTCAGGCCCGCAAAACCGGCACCGTATTTTCCCGAATTCCCCGCCCCTGAAAAAGCCCGAAGTGGCCGGCTCTGCCGGCCACTGTGACCCCGAGCAGGCGCCGCCCTTAGGCGCCTACTCTTTAACCTGCTCTTTTTTCACACCTCCGTTTTGCTCCGCAATGTTCGGGTTATGTGGACAGCCTTTGCAGGCCCGCCTGGGCCTGCTTTTTCTTTTTCTGCCTTTCTTCTTCCCGCCCGTCCTCTCGTCTGCGTGGATGGGGCTGGCTTTCTCTCATCCAGGTTTGCCGCTGTCCTGGATTCGTTCACAACTGGCTCACACGGGCCCAACAGGGCTGGTAACCCGTTTTGCTGGTGTCCGTTTTCCCTTACTCGGCCCCCAAAATCGCACACAGGGCCACAGAGGGTCGAGTTTAGATTTCACCGTTTTTTCTTTCTAGACTTTCTCGGTGGCAGCCCCGCCAGCTGGCGTTCCAGGTGGTAGTTGACAGCTTCTTGGATGGGCCGGATGGTGAACTGCAGGGTGCCGTTTCGCACCTCGCCTGACTTGGTACGCACCTTGGTGGGTTCCACGTTGATGAGCTGCCTTTCTTCAAGCTGGCGAATGTATTTCGCAACCGTGTTGGCGCTCATGCCAGTGTGCTGGCAAATCTTCCCGATGCTCGGCCAGCACTGGTGGGTTTCCCGGTCCTCGCAGAAAATCAGGTAGGCGTAGACAGACAACTCGCCTGGGGTCAATCCCAGGGTGAAGACCGCATTGGGCAGAAGAAAATAGTGGCCCAAAGGGCTGCGATTGGTGTAAGTGTTTTGGAATTCCGTGGCGTTCCCTCCCCAATGATTTGTCAAGATTCTACACCTATGTTCTGGCCCATGTCCATAGAGAAATCAAAATTTACAACTCGTTCACAGGCATATTCTTGCAAGCACTCTCCGAATCTCCTTTGGCGAAGCCCTATTCTTTGTTTACTGCTCCGCAAATTTTGAGGTGGCCCCTCCCCTGTTTTAGGGTAAGCAAAAGGCCGAGATTGCTCCCGGCCCTCGCATAAAAATTCAGTTTTCCACCACGTTCTGATGAAACCTCATCACGATACGACCAGTTTGCCATCCTCCACTGCCAGCTTGGCGGTATCACCAGTCTTGAGGGTGCCATCCAACATCTTCTCAGCGACAGCGTCCTCCACCTTGCTCTGAATGGCCCGGCGCAGGGGGCGTGCGCCATATTGGGGATCAAAACCTTCCCTGGCAAGCTCTTTCACCGCTTCGTCGGAAGCCTCCAAATGGATACCCATGGACTCCATGCGGTCCGCCACGGTCTTAAGCATCCGCCGGGCTACCTCTTCAATGTCCTGCTCAGTCAGAGCGCGGAACACAATAATATCGTCGATACGGTTCAGAAACTCAGGCCGGAAAGTGCGGCGCAGCTCTCCCATGACGGCTTCTTTGGCTTCCTCGTATGCCTTGTCGGCATCCGCCCCATCCTCTTTTTCGCCGGTATCGGAACCCAACTTGGCCCCGGCATTGGTCAGCACCTTGGCGCCGATGTTGCTGGTCATCACGATGACGGTGTTCTTGAAGTCAACGGTGCGGCCCTGGGAATCGGTGATACGGCCATCGTCCAGGATTTGCAGCAAGATGTTCCACACATCCTCGTGCGCCTTTTCGATCTCATCGAACAACACCACAGAATAGGGCTTGCGGCGCACCTTTTCTGTCAGCTGGCCGCCTTCATCGTGGCCTACGTATCCGGGAGGGGAACCCACCAGACGGGACACCGTATGGCGTTCCATGTATTCGGACATATCGATCCGGATCATGGCGTTTTCATCGCCGAACATGGCTTCCGCCAGGGATTTGCACAGCTCCGTTTTGCCAACACCGGTGGGGCCCAGGAACAGGAAACTGCCAATGGGCCGCTTGGGGTCTTTCAAGCCGACACGGCCGCGGCGAATGGCACGAGCCACAGCCTCTATACTTAGGTATCGGAGCTTTCCGCCGTGGAAGAGGCTCCCGATTCCTGGGGCATATCCTTGGTGCTGCCCAGGGTGACGGAGACGGTCTGCCCTGCGTACTTGCCGTTGTCCGCCCGCTGAAGGGTCACGTCCACCGTCTCCCCCGCCTTATAGTATTGCAGGGTGTCGGAGAGCTGCTGCTGGTTGGCCACGGCCCGGCCGTCAAACTGGGTGATCACGTCCCCCTGCTGGATGCCGGCCTTCTCCGCAGGGCTGCCCTGTTCCACAGCCACCACGCCCACGCCGGTGGGAATGCCGTACAGCTGGGTGATGTCCTGGGTGATGGTCTCCCCCTCGATGCCAAGGTAGGAGGCCTCGCTGGGGTCTACCTTCTCCCGGGTGGGCAGGTTCATCAATTCCTTCAGGCTGTCCTCTGCCTTGTCGATGGGGATGGCGAAACCGATGTTGTCCACCGAGCCGCCGCTGCCGGAGGAGGAAGTTTTCGCCTCGTTGATGCCGGTGAGCTCCCCGGCCATGTTCAGCAGGGCGCCGCCGGAGTTGCCGGGGTTGATGGCGGCGTCCGTCTGGATGAGCCCGGTGGAAGTGATAGCCGTGCCGCTCTCGTCGGTGAGGGACAGGTCCCGGTTAAGGGCGCTGACCACGCCGGTGGTCACAGACTGGCCGTAGCCCAGGGCGTTGCCAATGGCCACCACCGGCTGGCCCAGCTCCAGCTCGTCGCTGTCGCCAATGGTGGCGATCTTCAGCTGGCTCAATGTCTCGGCGGGGATGTCAGAAAGCTGCACCGCCACCACGGCCAGGTCGTTGTCCACGTCGGTGCCCTTGACCTGGGCCTCCACCGAGCTTTGGTCCACAAAGCCCACCGAGAGCTGGCTGGCGCCCTCCACCACATGGTTGTTGGTGGCGATGAGCAGCTCCGACTCGTTCTTGTTCACGATCACCCCGGTGCCGGCGCCCTGCACCTGGATCTCCTGGGTGCCCCCGAAGAAGCTGCGCATCTCCTCCACGGACATGGTGGAGATGGTCACCACCGAGGGCATGGCCTCTCTCGCCACGGCCACCACGGCGTCGCTGTCCTCCGCCTTGGCGGTCACCTTGACGGTGCTGGTCTGGGGGATGCTCTCCTCCTCCGCGGCCATGCTGCCTCCGAGGTAATTCATCCCCACCATCACGCCGCCGGCGATGATGCCGAATACCACCGCCATGCAGACAAGCCGCAGCCACTTCAACCCTGTGCTCAAAGGGACCTTTTTCTTTCCGTTTTCCGTTTGCAGTTCCATAGTGACGCTTCCTTTCCTGCGCGGGAAAAGTCAAGGTAAGCCAAAATCAGATTTTGCAATTTACCATTGACAATCCTGCATTTCTCGCCTATAATTCTACAATATTCACGAGGAAATGGAAGAAAGGATAGCGCCACAAATTGGAATAATTGCGCCTCATTTCGAGAAAGGAGGGTACTATGCGCGACAAGAAGATCGAAGTGGACGCCACCCTGCGGGAGATCCCCGCCTACACCTTGGGGGAGGTTCCCATCTTTCGCTGGGAGCACCGCCTGGACGACTTCCAGACAGGGGAGCTGAACCGCCACTGGCACTCCGAGTTCCTGTTCGGCCTGGTGACGGAGGGAACGCTGGATTACTACTACAACCCTACCTCATCCCACGCCTCTCACGCCACTTTGGAAAAGGGGGACGGGGTGTTTGTCAACTCCGGGGTGCTCCACGGCTGCCGGCAGGTCACAGAGGGCTCCCGGCTGTTCACCTTTGGGATGACGCCCACGTTTTTTTCTTCCCCGGTGTTCGGCAAGCTCTATCAAAACATCATCGTTCCCATCACCCACTGCCCGGTGCGCGGGGCCTTCTTTCCAGGCGCTTCCCCGGAAAACCGCCCGCTTTTACGGCTGTTCGCGCAGTTTGAAAAACTCAGCCCCCGGCAGGAGGACTATGAGCTCCACACCTTCGAGCTGGTGTGCCGCATCTGGCGAACCATACTGAAACAGGTGGACTGGAAAGCCCCTGCCGGTACAGCCGCTATGCCGCGGCAGGGACAACTGATCGCCCTGAGCGAGATGGTGAAATTCATCCAGGAGCACTACCGGGAGTCCATCTGTGTGGACGACATCGCCAAGGCCGCCGGGGTCAGCCGCCGGGAGTGCTTCCGCTGCTTTAAGGAACTGCGGGGAGAGAGCCCCACGGTTTTCCTCACCCAGTACCGGCTCTCTATCGCGGCCACACAGCTGGCGACTACGGGCCTCCCCATCTCCGCCATAGCGGAAAATTGCGGCTTTGAGAGCAGCGGTTACTTTTCCCGGCTGTTCAAGGCCCGCTATGGAAAGACCCCCAGGGAATTCCGAAAATGAAGGACGCGTGTTAAGTTCTTGCAAAATGGACGGATTGCGCCAGATTTTTGCAACATCGTGCCATTTTGTTGACAGCCGTTTTTCCCCGTCCTATACTGCAGGTGTGAGCTGGACCAGTACCCGGTTTTCCGGCGCACAAAAAGCAAGGTGACAAAAGCTCGCCACCGCGTGAGAATTTCTCTCCCACACAGCTACGGGCCGTATTGTACGGAATGGAGGAATGACTTATGTTGCCTGCTATTTTTGGTGAAAACCTGTTCGATGAGATGTTTGACGACATGATGCGCCCCATGCACTCCATGGAGAAAGCTCTCTATGGCAAGCATGCCAGAGCCATCATGAAGACCGACGTGCGGGAGACCGACAACTCCTATGAGGTGGACATCGACCTGCCCGGCTTTAAGAAGGACGAGGTCAACGTCCAGCTGGAGGACGGCTACCTGACCGTCAGCGCCGCCAAGGGTTTGGACAAAGACGAGAAGAAGAAGGGCCGCTACATCCGGCAGGAGCGTTACGCTGGCCAGTGCAGCCGCAGCTTCTATGTCGGCGAGTCCGTAAAGCCCAAGGATGTGCACGCCAAATTTGAGGATGGTATTTTGAAGCTCTCGCTGCCCAAGGCTGAACAGCCCAAGCTGCCGGACCATCGTACCATCACCATTGAATAAGCGTTGACGCCGAGGGGAGGCCCTGCTGTGGGGGCCTCCCCTTTCTTTTTGCTTGCGATTTCTGCCCCAGCCGGTTACAATGGGTCTGGAAGGAGGAGATGTGTATGTTCTACCAGTTGAAACCGACGTTCGAAGCAGTCCAGGAAAAGCCTGCCGAAGGCGTCCCTTGGGTAGAGGTGATCACCCAGCAGGAGATGGACAGCCAGGTGACCCAGCACCCTTATTTGGCCCGCAGCCTGCGCCATGGCCACAGCTGCAAGGCGGAGCTGTTCGACCACTGTGCCGCCGGCGCCCTGCTGGTGCCCCGGAAAGAACACTCGCCGCGGTCTGGACATTCCTTTGCATTCCTTCTCACGGCGGACCATCTCACCTTTGTGGATGACACCGGCCAGATAGAGGTACTGTTGGAACAGCTTTCTTACCAGCCAGGACTGGAGGCCTCCCCCGGGGAGCTGCTGTTGGAATTCCTGGAGCTCCTCATCCAGGAGGACGCGGCGTTCCTCCAGCATCTGGAGACCCAGCTGGACAAGCTGGAGGAACAGCTCTTGGAGCAGGAAGAACCCCAGCGGTTTGAAAACCAGCTCCACCGCTGCCGGCGGACGCTCTTGAAGCTCTCCGCCTACTACGCCCAGCTGGACGAGCTGGGAGACACTCTGGCGGCCAACCGCAACGGGCTGTTCTCCAAAAAGCTGTGCCGGGGCTTCGAGCTGTTCTCCCATCGGGCGGGGCGGCTCCATAGCCAGACCGCCTCCCTGCGGGAGTACTCCCTGCAGCTGCACCAGATCTACCAGTCCAAGATCGACCTGAAGCAGAACCGGGTGATGCAGTTCCTCACGGTGGTGACCACGGTTTTTATGCCCCTCACCCTCATCACCGGGTGGTACGGCATGAATTTCCACTCTATGCCGGAGCTAAATGCCCCCTGGGCCTACCCGGCCGTGATCCTGGTCAGCTTGGCCATCCTCCTGGCGGAGGTGCTTTTCTTTCGAAGGAAGAAGTGGTAGTCGATACACAATCCTTCTCCAAAAATAGCTCGCAGCACCAAACCAGCACCGCTCTTTTGTGACTTGGCTGGGAGAACTGCGCAACCTTGCCGCTCCCCCGCTGCCTGCTGCGTCCCCCCCACATCCACTCCAAAACCGCGTGCCGAGGGTTCAAGTCCTTCTGCCCCTGCCAAAAAAGTCAGGTATCGCTTCTGCGGTACCTGACTTTTTCGTTAGTGTGCGGTAGGATTTGGCAACGAGGTGCGCCCGCAGGCTCTCCTGCGGTGCGTGTCCTGGGGCGCTGGTCGCCGGTGGCGACCGTCCAGCGCCGACCGAGGCGGCAGCCGAGACCAAGTCCTTCTGCCCCTGCCACAAAACCGGCGAAAACACTAGGTTTTCGCCGGTTTTCTTTTCGCATGTGTTGCATGGTTATGTGGTGCACTTTGGTTCGGACACTGGGTTTTCTCCCCCTGGTTTTATTCGTTCCCAACCGTCCTCATCCCCTCCAGCACCCAAAACGCACCCGACTTCGGCTGTTTTCGCATGAACTCGGGTGCGTCTCTCTTTTTTTGCTGGTTTTCGGGCAAAAAATTTTCGACATCTTTTTTGTCCACTCTGCCGATATGGTTCACAAGTCGAAGTCGTTGGTGATTCCACTCAGTCGGGATGTATCCTTTTTAACATAGTACAGCTCTGTGATTTGCGAGGTGGAGTGGCCCAGCAGGTCTGCCACCTGGCGTGGCGTTAAGGATTTGATGGTGCCGTCCGCTTGCTTTATGCCATTCACCAAACTGGAGGCGAACGTATGACGGAGTGAGTGCAGGCCCTTCTTTTCTATGCCAGCTGCTGCTAAAATGCGGTAATAGCGTTTGCGGAAATTCACGGGCCTTGTGTAGTTGCCGTACTCGTCAGGTACCAGCGGCGTTTTCCTCCCCAAAATATGCTTCTTTCCGCAAGTCTTTTATCATGGCGATGGCAGTGTCGTTGAGGGGTACGGTTCGCTTGCTGGTGGCGGATTTCAGCTTGCCCACTTTCAGGTCACGGCCCGGCTCGGCTTGAAGGCCCTCCCTGCGCCACACTTCTTTCACTCCACGTTCCAGGTGAAGGACTCGGTGCTCCAAGTCAATATCGCTGTTGAGGAGGCCCAGCAATTCCCCAGTCCGCAAGCCCGTGTTCAGCATGAGGATGTAGGCCGCTGCCTGCTGGTATTTGCGCTTACCATTGGCAAAGATTGAAAAGGCTTCCCGCTTGAATTTGGCAATCTCAGTGGGGCTAAACACTGTGACGGCCTCCTGCTCCGGCACACACTCTTTGTCCTGAGCGGCCAGAAAGTTGGCTTTCTTCATCATGGGCACGGATTGCATGGGGTCCTTTTGGAGGAAGCCTTCCTCGGTTAAGTAGCGGAAATATTCGTTGAGAAGGATATGGACTTTCTTTACGGTGGTGAAAGCATACCCCTGCTCCATCCAATGGTTGAGGACGGATTTCAGGTCAGCGGCGGTGATGTCGCTTACAATCTTCTCCCCGATGAGCGGGAATACTTGGTGCTGGGCGGTACATTCCAGGCGGTCGTAGGTGGTGCGCTCTACGGATGGGAATTTGAAAACCTGGAGCCAATGGGTCAGGCTGTTCTTTATGGTTTTCTGCGATTCGTCCGAGTTACGCACCTCTGCATTGAATTGAGCGATGTAGTTGGTGATTTTCTGCTGGGCTTCCGTTTTGGTTTTGCTGGAGAACACTTTGCGGCGTTTCACTCCCTGCTCGTCAAAGTACCAGATCACGCTTTGCCAGCGGCCATCTGTGCGTCTGAACACGTTGCCGTTGGTGGTTAATCTCTTTTTCGGCATCTTGCTGCCCCCTTTCTTAACCACCAACACTACTCTAGAGGGTCTGGTAATGTCCACCCCTATGTTCCACACGGGGCGGAGAAAAAATTCCCCGCCTTTTGGTGGATTTACACCTGCCTGGGGCGGGGGATTTCTCTTTGGCCTATTCTTTGTTTATGCGGCGCAGTTTTTGAGGTGGCCTTGGCTGAGTAGGGGCGGAGAAAAAGAGGGGGGATCGGGGGCTCTCCCCCGCACAAAGTGCACGGCGGACAGCCGGGCGCTCTGCTTGCCCTGCCGAAAGCAGGAAATTTCTGTAGCGCCTATCCTGACACCGCACAAAATGGCTCTACACTGGGAAAATTTGACACTCACCACCCACAGCTTGACGCCAAGGCCTGTTTACCGACCCACACTTTTCCGCCCTGTTGGAACCTCCGAAAAAGCCCGTAGCGACCGGCTCTGCCGGGCGCTGTGAGCCGGGTGTGGGGCGGTT
>CAJMOH010000078.1 GCA_905215055.1 uncultured bacterium | reverse complement strand
TCTCTCAATACGAGAAAAAGGCCACCAAAAGGTGACCTTTTTCGACAGGCTGAAGAGAGCCTTTATCGGCTCTCTCTTTTTTATGGGTCGTTTTCAGTGGAGCTTGGGGTAGAATCGCTTTTCCGCTGCTGCTTTCGCTCTGTCACCTTGGCCAAGGGATTGGCATTGATAGCATCCTCCATTTGGCTGCTGGAAGTGTGGGTATAAATTTC
The DNA here is from genome assembly GCA_905215055.1 of uncultured bacterium. Lineage (GTDB taxonomy): Bacteria > Bacillota > Clostridia > Oscillospirales > Acutalibacteraceae > Acutalibacter. The sequence goes on along the minus strand of CAJMOH010000078.1, from coordinate 8,318 downwards.
TGTCGTTCCCAGGTTCTCGTGTCCCAAAATGTCCTGGAGAACGCGAATATCCACATTGCCGTAACGGTACATCAATGTGGCGGCAGTGTGGCGCAGCTTATGGACCGAATAGCCCGGCCCGCCCAGTCCGATCTTTTCCAGATACTTTTTCACCATGACCTCCACGGTGATGGGCTTTATCCGCGTGCCCCGGTTGCTGATAAAGAGAGCGTCCCGATCGATGACGCCGTCCTTGGGCCGGACGGCCAAATACCGGTCGATCGCCTCCCGGCAGGCTTGATTCAAATAGACAATACGCTCCTTGCTTCCCTTGCCAAAGATGCGCAGCGTGTCGTTGTTGCGCAGCACGTCGGAAATATTGATGCCCACCAGCTCGGACAGCCGCATCCCGCAGTTTAAGAACAGCGTCAGGATACACCGGTCACGCTCCGCGTTAGGGCCTTCTACCGCATTTAAAAGCTCGATACTTTGTTCGAGAGAGAGAAAATGGGGGAGCGTCTTAGCTTTTTTAGGGGCCACCAGATTTTCCGTAGGATCCTTTTCTAGCAGCTTTTCATGGGCGGTCAAATAATGGAAAAAAGAGCGGAGTGTGGTAGTTTTGCGTTGGCGCGTAGAGGCCATATTTACTCGCTCGTCCGCCGCGAAATTCATAAAGGAATAGACCTCAAAGGTTGAGATTGATTTTATAAACTCCAAGTCCACATCGCTCACAGAAACTTGGTCAAAGGGAAGCTCCGGATTTGTCAGGCCGCGGTCCTGCTTGAGAAACCGGAAAAACGTCCGCAGGTCTTTTAAATATTCGTTGACAGTCTTAGCGGCCAGGCCGCGGACATTCCGCAGATACATGGCATATTGCTGCACCAGCGGAGAAAATTCATTCTGAATGGATTCGGCCATAGGTTGTTTGTTTTCCCTCCCCTAAATTATAGAAAATATTTCTTTTCTATAATTTCTTGTATTTTCTCCGGGACTCCTTTCCCGGTCATCTTCTTGTGGATTCAACCGCGGATTTCTTTCAGCGGTAAGATTCCGCCTGTGTCCACCAGTGGTCCGTGAGACAGCTCTACGGCCGCAACACCTCGTTGTTCCAAAAAAGCGCGGATTGCTTTTCCGTCTGGATGGCTGCTCAGCTGTCCTGTAAAGGCCAGCTTGTCTGGAGATAATTTTCCGCAGCTGCCGCCCAGAAATCCTGTGTTATAGCCGGGCAGCTTGATCCAGCCAGGACGAATCAACAGCACGTCTAGACCTTGCCCTTTCAAAACACCCGCTATTCCAGTGTCCGCTGTGATAGCGCTGTGCTTGTCCACGAGGGCTACGGAACAAGCTGTGTAGCCCTGTTTGCAAGACAGCAAGCTCAGCCCCAGTATTTCCGCGCTGTGTTGGATTGCTGGATCCATAGCGTCTGGATTGCCAAGGAGCCGCTTGCCCCACACCAAACCATCACAAAGTGCGTCGGCAGGGTATGTGGGACCTGGCTCGATGGCTGTCTCCTTGAGAGAAAAGTCCAGGGGCGTCAGCTTTTCTCCCAGAGGATTCCCTCTTAAAACGAACATATGTTTATCAAGGAGAGGGCAGGCCTGCATATCAGGATGAAACCTCACAGGCTTTGGCAGCCGGGAATCCGCCGCTGTTTCTATCACTTGAATTCCTCGCTGCTCCAAAGACGCCTTCAGCCAAGGATATTCTCCGGAGACCAGCACATGGGTCACTTTTCCCTGAGGCAGTCTGGGATACCGAAGAAAGCTCATGTGGCGGCCTCAAACGCCTCGCGGAGATTTTTCGCCCCCACAATTTCCATTTCCAGCTTGCGCGATACGCTCAGGCTCTTCAGGCTGTGATAGGGCAGTACACACCGGGTAAATCCTAAACGAGCCGCTTCTCCAATGCGCTGGTCCACATGGCTGACGCTTCGCAGCTCCCCCGCCAAACCGATTTCACCGAATACCACGGTGTCCTCCCGGATAGGTGTGTCTTTTAAGCTGGAAATTAAGGACATGGCAACCGCCAGGTCCACGGAAGGCTCGTCCAGCCGCAGCCCTCCCACCACGTTGACATAGGCATCCAAGTTTGAGAAGTAATAGCCGGCCCGCTTTTCCAGCACCGCCAAGATCAACGCCATGCGGTTATAGTCAAAGCCAGTGGCCATGCGCCGGGGATTTCCGTATCCAGAAGTGGTGGCCAGCCCCTGAATTTCCGCCAGAATAGGTCTGGTACCCTCCATAACCGCCGTGACACAGGTTCCGGAAACATCTTTAGGTCTGCCGGACAGCATGGCCTGAGAGGGATTTTCCACCTGCTGCAAGCCATGCTCCCCCATATCAAATACACCGATCTCATTGGTAGACCCATACCGGTTTTTTACCGCCCGAAGAATCCGATAGGTCATTTGCCGGTCTCCCTCGAAATAGAGCACGGCATCTACAATATGCTCCAATACCTTTGGTCCGGCAATGGCGCCGTCCTTATTCACATGGCCCACCACCAGAATGGGAACGTCCAAGGATTTCGCGCAGCGCATCATGGCGTTGGTGCATTCCCGCACTTGGGTGACGCTGCCCGGTGAAGAGCTTAAATCTGTATGGTTCATGGTTTGAATAGAGTCAATCATCACCAGGTCCGGACGCTCGTCACGGATTTGCTCCACCACATACTGGACGTCTGTCTCTGTCAAAATCATCAGGTTGGGGCTTTGCACTCCCAGCCGGGAGGCCCGCAGCTTGATCTGCCGGGCGGACTCCTCCCCAGAGACATAGAGAATCCGCAGGCTTTGCCCCAAATGCTCGCAAATTTGCAACAGCATGGTGGACTTTCCAATGCCGGGATCACCGCTGATTAAAATCAGAGACCCCTTAACAATGCCGCCTCCCAGCACACGATCCAGCTCAGAAAGGCCGGTATGGTACCGGGCCTCCTCCTCTGTGCTGATCTCATTGATGGGTGTTGGCCTAGAGAGCCGTCCCGCCGAGGATGACACAGCGGTCTTTTGTGCGGAAACAGGTTCCTTGAGGGTCTCCTCAAAGGTGTTCCATTCTCCGCAGCTGGGGCATTTTCCCATCCATTTGGCGGACTCGAAATCGCATTCCCTGCACTGATAAATCAGCTTGCTTTTTCCTGCCATCTGTCTCCCCCGTCCTTATCCCTTGGTAATTGGGACCGCCAAGCTCGATGAAAGCCGGAGGCCTCTTCGCAATTAGTATATCACAAATCCTTCTGGAAAAGAAGCCCCTTACCCCTGAGGAGAGCTTTCCTGGTCCTGCTGCTCCAAAAAAGAAACGAGCCCATTGTAAATGGCGGCGGCCATCGCTTGCTGGTATTGGGGCTGACTTAACTGCTCGGCCTCTTCTGGATTGGAGAGAAAGCCGCATTCTATCAGCACCGCGGGAACCTGGCACTGGGCCAGCAAATAGATCTCTTCCCCCGCTTCCTTGTTTTGACGGGTGTTTTCCGGCTGCAAGGACTCCACCACGCTCTGACGGATGCACTCCGCCAGCAGGGCGCTTTCTGGGTGGTTGGGAGAATAGAACATTTGTGCGCCGCTGTACTGGCTCTGAGAAAATTGATTTTGATGGATGCTGAGCAAAACGCACTCCCCTGTTTTTTCAACCAGCTGTACCCTGTTTTTTGTGTCAGAGCGTTTGCGCTCCGCTACGGAGCTCAGGGACTGATCCCCAACAGAGTAATCCCCGTCCCGCACCAAAACTACTGGAAATCCTGCCGCCTTCAGGTCTTGAGAAAGAGCCAGAGCGATAGCCAGGTTGATGTCCTTTTCCACCTGCCCGTTAATCCCCACCGCTCCGCCATCCTCCCCGCCGTGACCCGCGTCCACTACAATGGTGGGCTTTTTCTCAAAAAAATCCGCATGAAAGGCCACAACGCCGAAGGCCTCCATGGTTTGAAAGCAGAACAGCGCAAGCGACGCGCAAAACAAGATCCAGAAAAACCATTTTCGCTTCATGAAATCCCCCCTGTTTATAGCAGGGGTATGCGAAAAGTTTTTCTCCTATTCCCTTTTCAATTTTCCTGCCCCATGGTACAATAATACAATATACTTGATACGTTTTTTCAATCTAACCTAACGGAAAGGTGTGATTTTCCATGAAAATTAAGGACCTGCTGCGGAACAGCCCTCATAAGGTGACCTTTTCCTGCGAGATTTTCCCGCCCAAAAAGGAAACCTCCTTCAAGGGGATTTTTGAGACCGTGGACGCGATCCAGGCCCTGGGGGTGGACTTTATCAGCGTGACCTATGGAGCGGGCGGCAGCACCTCTAAAAAAACAGTGGAGGTTGCCTCTTATATTCAGGACCGGCATCAGATTCCCGCCTTGGCTCACCTGACCTGCTGCGACTCCACAAAGGAGGATATCTCCCTTCGCCTTGCTGAGATGAAGGAGCGGGGCATTGAAAATATCCTGGCGCTGCGGGGCGACCGTCCCAAGGACTATGTTCCGGGACCTTATACCTATGCTATTCAGCTGGTTCAGGACATCAAGGCCCAGGGGGATTTCTGCGTGGGCGGCGCCTGCTACCCGGAGGGACATGTGGAGTGCGAGCATAAAGAGGACGATATTGCCTTCTTGAAGGAGAAGGTAGACGCTGGCTGCGATTTTCTCACCACCCAGATGTTCTTTGACAACAATGTGTATTATAATTTCCTTTATCGGGTGCTGGCGGCAGGGATTCATGTGCCTATCATTCCAGGAATTATGCCGGTTATCAACGCAAAGCAGGTCAAACGCAGCGCGGAGCTTTCCGGCACCATGCTGCCTGCTCGTTTTAAGGCCATTGCCGACAAATTTTCGGATGACCCCTTGGCCATGGAGCAGGCCGGCATCGCCTATGCAACGGAGCAGATTATCGACCTGGTTGCCAACGGCGTCAAGTACATTCACCTGTACACCATGAACCGCCCTCAAACCGCGGCGCGGATTTTGGAAAACCTGAGCCATATTTTGCGATAACGATGGATAGAAACGAGATTTTTCGCTATCTGGGAGGCGCTCCAGACACCTCCCAGCTGGAAGCAATGATTTCACGGGCGGAGCGGGAGGTTGTACAGTCGGCCACACCCCGATATGTGGAGGGGCGTTTTTCCCTGTCCACAGACCGGGATGGTGTCACAATAGGCAGTGAATATCTGCCCAGCAAAACCTTAGCCGCCCATTTAGCGGGGTGTCAGGAGGTTTTTTTGGTGGCCTTTACCCTGGGGCCGGGAGTGGACACACTGATAAAGCGGTACGAACTGACAGAGCTTTCCCTGGTGCCGGTATTGCAGGCCTGCGCGGCCGTCTATACAGAGGAACAGGCGGACAAGGCCCAGTCCGGTTTGGAGCAGTACGCTAAGGAGCGGGGACTGTACCTTCGGCCCCGATACAGTCCTGGATATGGAGATTTTCCCCTGTCCTGCCAGCGCTTTTTATTTGACGCCCTGCAGGTTTCAAAAAAAATAGGCATCACGCTGACGGACAACTATTTTATGCTGCCCATGAAATCCATTACCGGGGTGGTGGGGCTTTCGCCGGATCCGTCCCTTTGCCATGTTGGAAAATGTATGAGCTGCTCCGCCCAGCGCTGTCCTTTTCGCAGGGACGCGGCGCCAGATGGAGTACAGTAAAAAGAGAGGATGATACGCTTTGGATAAGGTTTTAAGCCAGCTGGGAGGGAGAATCACCTATTTTGACGGGGCCATGGGAACCATCCTGCAGAGAAAAGGACTGCAGCCTGGAGAACTTCCAGAGCTTTGGAGTCTTTCTCACCGGGAGGAGCTAATCGAGATTCACCGTTCCTATTTGCGGGCAGGAGCTGATTTTCTAAAGACCAACACCTTTGGAGCCAACCGGCTGAAGCTGGAAGGCAGCGGATATTCCGTGGAAGAGGTGGTTGCCGCAGGAGTGCGGAATGCCCTGCAAGCTGTGAAGGATGAAGGCCGCGGCACAGTATTTCTGGACATTGGCCCCACGGGAAAGCTTCTTCGCCCTTTGGGTGATTTGGAGTTTGAGGATGCCGTAGCGGTGTTTGGAGAAATGGTTCACGCCGGGGTGATGGCGGGAGCCGAGGGCATCCTAATTGAAACTATGAGCGACATCTACGAGGCGAAGGCCGCGCTGCTTGCTGCCAAGGAACATTCCGATCTGCCAGTATTTGTCACCATGACCTTTGACGAGACAGGGAAGCTTCTTACAGGCGGAGATCTGGGAGTGGCCGCCACGGTGTTAGAGGGACTGGGTGCGGACGCCATCGGATTGAATTGCGGCCTAGGCCCCCGGCAGATGGCCGAGCTGTTCCCCAGACTGCGGGAGTTTACCAGTTTGCCGGTTGTGGTTAATCCCAATGCGGGAATGCCCATAGAGCGGGATGGGAAAACCTGTTACGATGTCGGCCCCGATGAATTTGCCAGCTGGATGAGTGAGATTGCCCGGGAAGGCGCCTGGATTGTAGGCGGATGCTGCGGGACCACTCCAGAGCACATTCAAAAAATGGCGGCAACCTGCGCCGGGCTGAGCTGCGCCCCTCTGTCAGTACCCTCTCGCACCTTGGTTTCTTCAGGAATTCAATGGGTGGAGTTTGGAAAGCAGCCAGTCATTATCGGAGAGCGGATCAACCCTACTGGCAAAGCCAAATTTAAGCAGGCTCTGCGGGACCACGATATTCCCTATATTTTGCGGGAGGGCATTGCCCAGCAAGACGCGGGCGCCCATGTGTTGGATGTGAATGTAGGCTTGCCGGAAATCGACGAGCCTGCCCTGATGTGCGAGGTGGTACAGGAGCTTCAATCTGTATCTCCCCTCCCCTTGCAAATTGACACTTCGGACCTTGTAACGATGGAAAACGCCATGCGGCTATACAACGGGAAGCCCTTGGTTAATTCTGTAACAGCCAAAGCCTCCTCTATGAGAGCGATCTTTCCCCTGGTGAAAAAATACGGCGGCGTGGTCATTGGACTGACCATCACAGAGGAGGGAATCCCAGAAACCGCTGAAGGCCGTTTCCTGGCGGCTCGGCGCATTGTGCAGACCGCTTTGTCCTATGGCATTTCCCGCAGCGACATTATCATCGACCCTTTAACGATGGCGGTCAGTGCCGGGCAGGATGCCGCTCTTGTGACTCTGGAGGCCCTGGAACGGATTAAACAGGAGCTGGGGGTGAAAACCTCCCTGGGGGTTTCCAACGTCTCCTTCGGCCTTCCACAGCGGGAAAACATCACCTCTGCCTTTTTCCTTATGGCGCTGCAGCGTGGATTGGACGCGGCGATTATGAATCCCAAGTCGGAGCAAATGATGCGGACGTACCACTCCTATTGCGCGCTCTCCGGCTGGGACAAAAACTGTATGGATTATATCGCGGCTTATAGTCAGGAGCAGGCGCCTGCTGTCCCAGCTGCGGCAGGAAAGGGCTATACCCTGCGGGAAGCCGTAGAGCGGGGTATGCGGGATGAGGCTCACAAAGCGGCAGAACAGGCGATTCAATCAAGGCCGGGGCTGGAATTGATCAACGAGGAAATCGTCCCCGCTTTGGACGCTGTGGGGGACCGGTTTGAAAAAAAGACGCTGTTTCTCCCCCAGCTTCTCATGAGCGCTGAGGCGGCGCAAGGGGCCTTTGAGGTGATTAAATCCCATCTGCAAGGAGAGCAGGACTCCAAACGCAGCCGGCTGACCATTGTGATCGCCACTGTGAAGGGCGATGTCCACGACATCGGGAAAAACATTGTCAAGGTGCTTTTAGCGAATTACGGATTCCATGTGGTAGATCTTGGCAAGGATGTGGCTCCTGAAAGAATTTTGCAGGCTGTTCAGCGGGAGCAGGCCCAGCTGGTCGGTCTGAGCGCCTTGATGACCACCACCGTGGTCAACATGAAGGAAACCATCCAGCTTCTTCGCAGGGAAACGCCTGCCGTAAAAATTATGGTAGGCGGCGCTGTACTCACCCAGGAATACGCCGACAGCATTGGCGCGGATTTCTATGGCAAGGATGCCATGGCCTCTGTGCGGTATGCCACAGAGCTGGCGGGACAGCTTTTTGAAGCCTGAAGAAACCACAGCAAAAACGGGACCTCCCTCTTATGAGGGACGGCCCCGTTTTTTACAGTCCACGTTTTTTAGAAAAGAAAAAAGCTCCAGCTTCAAAAGCCAGAGCTTTTTGGAGGTGACACCCGGATTTGAACCGGGGAATCAGGGTTTTGCAGACCCATGCCTTACCACTTGGCTATGTCACCATCTTGAAGAAAAGACGCTTACTTCACAGCAAAATAAGCGTCCTTTCTCATGTTGGAGCGGAAGACGAGGCTCGAACTCGCTACCTCCACCTTGGCAAGGTGGCGCTC
>CAJMOH010000077.1 GCA_905215055.1 uncultured bacterium | reverse complement strand
TTTTTCATAGTCAAACATATAATTAACGTCCATGAGATAATTTTCCATCATCGCCACGGAACTAATAAGCTGTAAATCTATTTTGCCATCTTCAAGCTGGTCATTCTTTAAGATGAACAGGCTTGTTTTCTTGTCCTGCGTCATTTCGGAATTAGTCTTTTTGCAATAAATAGGTTCATCAATCCAATCCCATTTAGGATCTACGGGAATAAGTACGATTTCAGGAATGTTATTATCGTCTATGCCATAGCCCATAAGCCAGTTGTAATATGTATGAACAGTTTTCGTTAGTTTTTTCTTTGTTGTCATTTTCCAGACAACGGCGGTCTGATAATCTTTCCCTGTCTTTTCCTTAAATACTTCCGCTACCTTTTTCATATTTTCTTCTTGTTTAGCGGTCAGCTTTCCTTGCAGCGGCTTAAAAATGTTTCCAAACAATCCCATGATTTTTCACCTTTCCTTTTTGTTATTGTTGCAGTCGTTTTTGCATTGAAAGTTTATCCTCTTTCCATGCTTCATACAATTCCTCGTTTTCTTCCCACAATTCTCTTAATTCAGAATTATCAGAAAGAATGGCACCAATAGCCGTTACTGCTTTTTGTTTGAGGGGAGAAAAGTCAAAACATTTTTGTGAACTTGTCCACTCAAAATAATCTTCCTCATCACATCTATACACAAAGCTGTTTATTACGCTGTCAATAACGGCCGCTGATACTAAAGCGTAATGAGCTTCATCATAGCCGATATATTCAGCCTGTATAACCTCATCAAAATATCGTTCCATATCAGCAATTATGTCTAATGAATTTTTAAGGTCAGTCAAAGCGTCATACGCAGTATCATCATCAAAAACACCATAATTCCATGCGCCCATATATCATCCTCCTTTATCTACCGGGCCACTTCTGGACAAAGTGTCCAGAAGTCCGCACCTAAACAAGCAACGTAGGGTGTTCTTATAGTACATCTTCATGCCAGATTTGACGAAGCGTAATTCCTTTTTCAAAGGTTTCCTCTGTGCCATCTTCAAAATGGACTTCAACCCGAATAGCTTCTTCATTCTCGTCATTTTCCGATTGATTAACCCAGTCAACCCATTCGATTATTGGAGATAGTTCATCATTGTCCCTAACAATTCGATACCCTTCTCCCAGATTTTCAGATAAAACATCTTCAATTTTATCAAGCTGCATTGTCATTAACTCCTTTCCGTTTCATCATCTTCAATTTCAATCCATTCCCCGGTTTCGTCTTTCTCCATACACGTGCCATAAGGCAAGGACAACAGGGGCACTACGGTTGGGTCAATGCGGCAAATGTCTCGAATATCGTAAAAGCCGCCGTTTTCGTCATCTTCAATTTCATCGTCATCATCGGAAAAGAACCCCCAGCCGGTGTCCCAGCCCCATTCCTCACGCTCCGGCGCTACCCGTTCTGCCACCTTGATTTTATAACCCTCTTGAGCGATACGGTCAGTTGCATAGCAGAATAGGGGACCGTCCCAATCGGGAATGATAGGCGGCTTTCCATCGGCGGCACGTGCAACACGCAGTTCGGGATCATCTTCAAATTCTGCTTCCAAAAATTCTTTTAACCGCTTATCCAAAATTGCACTTATCGCCTGGTAGCTTTCCTCGGTATAAGGCAAAAGCAAATATGCGGCTTCTTCCTCCTCAATGCTATTCCATGTATGGTCTTTCAAAACAGCCAGAGCGCAATCACGGTAGTCCCGAAGATAGCCATAGGGGTTTGAGCGATTGTCCTGGGCATACCATTGAGCAAAGCCAGAGCCTACCCGATCAAAAAATTGTGTGGACAATTTTCCGTCCAGCTTGTCCCGGATAAACACACGCAAGTCGGGGCCATTCCCCGCCCTAACTGCTTCTACCACATTTCGGTACTGGGTAAGAAACGGATTACTCATTTGCCCTCGTTCCATAGCCCAACGCAGATAAACGGCCATAGAGTTGTAAGCGGCCAGTTCATCAACAGGCAAATGCAAATCCCGGATACGTTTTAGATGACTTTCCGCATTATCCATTTCCGCTAAATCATAGCCAATCGTATCTTCATCTGTAATTGCATTAAGGCGCGTGGGGTTAATGACCTCCAAGATTTCGTCCGGGCATTTATCTATAAGTTCATCTACACTATTTTCTAACTTAAACTCCATTTCTTCCTTGTAGAGAGGGATAAGCTGATAAAAATTCACTTCGTCCCCGTCGGGGAGAGTGCAGAAGTATGAGGGTTCACCAAACACACCAGGGTTTAATAACATAGCCCCGCACAATTTTGTACTTTCCGCAAATGGCTCACCGGAACTTATGGTATGTCCCCAGCCAAGCCAAGTATTTCTATCTTTAACAGGTATGCGGGCAATCCATTTCAAAACATCAATAGGCCAATACCATTTTTCCTCTTGCCAATCCTCCTCCGACAATTTCCAATCCGGGGGAAGATTGATTAAAAGCTCTGCCCGTTCCAATTTTTTCTCTGTTAGTTCCTCTGGCACGTTCATTCTATGAGCGCCCATTCCAAATGTAACAAGGGTATAATAGTTATGATCTTTTCGCGGTGGAATAACGCAGATGTCCAAATGAATACCTGTGGAAACACTTTCGTGAAATACGTAATCATAATGACCGAAATATTTTTCAATGTGTTTCTCTACCGCATCCCAATCGGCCTCGTCATACATTTCGACTGGTTCTTCCGAAAGATACCCCTCACAATCGCTCACCAATTTCTGCGCTTCTGGATTGTCCGGCTCTAATTCCAGCCACCGCTTTCCATATTCAAGAGCAACAGCCGCCGTATCATCTGCCATGAGGTGAGCATATCCCATGCGAGCGTTCCAGTACGGGTCATTTTCTCCCTGTTTCCATACAGTTTCCAAAATGTCAATGGAGTGTTGGATAAGTTCCTTATCTACTTCATCATCATCTCCATGCGCCTTGTGATCTCCCAATACTGCCAAATTGCTATAAGCCCGGCCAAGCAATACGGTCAATTTATATCCACGCTCTTTTTCCGGGATAGCTTCAATGGCTTCAATACACCGGGAAAATTCATCGTTTTTATTCCACTGTTCAAGTTGTTCCAGCAAATTGTCCATACCATAATCCTCCTCCAGTTGACGTTTTCAAAACAAAAAAGCGTTTCTATCCGCGCAGAAAACTGCCTTGATAGAAACGCTTATATATACCAATATTATTGGGGGCATGACAAAAGCCCGATGCTACATAGTTATAGCACCGCTCCGCTTGCTTGCTTGCTTGCTTGCTTGCTTGCTTGCTTGCTTGCTTGCTTGCTTTAGGATGGCAGAAGTCATGTTGCTTGTCAACCCCTTTTTGAAAAGTTATTTATAGACATTATAGCAGAACATTTGAAGTATGGCAATATTCTTTTTGGAATGTTCGCCCCCTGCACTATCCGCTCCAAAGCGCCTGTTTTTCGGGTTTGCACGAAACGGCAAGCAGGGCAGGTGTGCCCACACCTGCTATTTTTGCGTGGCCGGTAGCCCCGCAAAAATGCTTGTTGGGGAGCTCCCCAAACCCGCTGGACTTCTGGACACTTTGTCCAGAAGTCCTTATTGTCTGCGGCCCCGGCGCTACCGCTCCTGGGCCTTATCTTCCCGCCCTTCTGGATAGCAGCGCAGGAAGTCGATGTTGCCCTTGACCGCCACAGCCTCACGCATATCCGCCTGGGCTTTGCGGTACTCGGCATAGAGGGCCTTTTTCTTTTCAGAGAGCTCACGCCGCCGCTTTTTCAGCGCGTCCATCTTTGGGAGTTTTGCCCCGTCCAAAAGCTCACTCATGGCGGCCTTTGCCGCCCGATAGTCAGAAAGCTCCGCCTCGTGCTGGGCCAGATATTTTTTAGAATACCGGGCCGCCTTGTAGCCGTCAAACACGGGCCTCGTCTTTGCGTACTGCACCACCGCCCCCATGAGCTGGGAAGTATGGGAGAGGGCGGCCTCGGTGTCCCGCAGCTCCCCGGCCAGGGTGTGAAAGCGATCCACCGCCGCCTCGGTGGTGGCCTCCAGCGCCGCATAGTCGGTCAGCCCATGCTCCCGGAGATACAGGAGCGCGGCGGCCATCTGTTTGAGGTTGTAGACCTTCGCCCACCGTTCATAGGCCGGGCCTTTGCCCTGGGCCAGCCGATTTTGAATGTCGATGATGAGATCGACGCGCCGGGGCGGGGGCGGGCCATCCTTTGGCAGCTCCGGGATCGGGCGCTCCCCGGCGATCACCGCCCGGATGTCCTCCGGGTCAAAGCCCAGGCCCAGGGTGGACGAGCGCAGGCGGGTGGGCTTATCCTGCCCAGGGGCCAGGAATGAGATCACCCCGCCTCGGCCATGCTTCACCGCAAAGCCGGACTCCTCCATGAGCCGCAGGAACGCCGCAAAGTCGGCGGGCTGTTTCCCCAGGGCCTCCACGATAGCCAGCCGCACCCGCTGCTGGGCCGAGGGCGGGCGTTCCCCGATCCATTGGCCGTAGTGGAGAAAGCGGCCCTTGCTGTGGAGCTTCGGGTTTTGGATCACAGACAGATCATGCTCCAGGCATACCCGGTCAGAGAGCCGCCGCAGGGCTGCCGCCGATCTGAAAAAATCCCGGAATTTTCCGGTATAGTCCAGGGTGGTGGAATTGTAGTAAATGTGATTATGGATGTGCTGGCGGTCTGTATGGGTGGCAACGAAAAAGGCGTGCTTCCCCTTTGTCCAGCGCATAGCCGTTTCATAGCCCACCCGGTTTGCCTCCTCCGGGGTGATCTCTCCAGGACGGAAGGACTGCCGGATCTGATAGCACAGCACATCCGCATCCCGCCGCTGCTCCCGGCCCGTGACGGCTTTGTACTTTGCCTTTGCCAGCAGAAACTCGGCATCGGCTGTGCGGTGGTCGCACTCATAGGCGGAAATGAGCTCCCCGCCTTGGGTTTTCTCCGGGTTTTGGCCGTAGTCGAAACGGTCTTTCAGCGATTGGGCAACAGTTTCCCCCTTGCTGATATGGTGGGTGATCAAGCGTGTTGTGGCCGTAGGCTCACCTCCTCCAGATAGACGAAAAGCGGGCGACGGGAAAATCCCCGCCGCCCGGCACTTCTGGACAAAGTGTCCAGAGGTCATCAGCTAAACATAAAATCCTGCAAAGCGTATTTCACCCCATACAGGCGCTCCAGCAGCCACTCCCCGATGGCCGGGAGCCCAAAGGGGGAAACCAAAAACGCCAGCACCAGCATGGCAATACACCCGGTATGCAGCCCTGCGAAAAAACCGCAGGCCGCCAGCAGAACGAAAACCGTACACGCCAGCCAGCAGAGCGCCCCTGCGATGCAGGAGAGGAACGAGAGCACCGCCACAGCGAGGATCAGCGCCAGAACAAAGGGGGCCGCGATGATTTTCAAAATGATACGCATGGTTCATACCTCCTACAAAAGTTTGCTATTTGCCTCTATATGTATATTATAACTCAGTAAGAGGGGGCCAACAAGGATGACTCCGGCTGCCCCCACCTCTGGGCAAAGTGTCCAGAAGCCGGGGCAGCCGGGGAGCGTTGCGCTCCCCGGCAAGGGTTAAAGCTCCACCACCGCCGACAGCTTTTTGAGCAGGTCGGACAGCGGCTCCCACAGGGTTTCATAGTCCCGCTGGAGGGCCTTGATCTCCTCCGGGTAAATGCCGCCGTAGGTATTGGCCTGGATCGCCACCTGGTTTAGATTATTGGAGCACCGACGCTGGAGCGATACCAGTTCCCGGACGGGCGAAAGGTCAACATGGAGCACATAGCCATTGAGGGCCATTTTCCGCACATAGGCCCCCAAGTTGCGGACGCCCGCCTCGGCCATGCGCTCCCGGATCAGCGCCAGCTCCTCCTCGGACACCATCACATGAAGATGGACAGGGCGGCGGCGCTTTTTCTGGCTCACCGTTCCTCGCGCTCCCGGCTCCGATAGGGGCGGGGCGGCTCCTTTACCTTGTCCAGCGGCTTTTCCTCCTCCGGGGGCTGGGGGGAGCCAAACACGCCGCACAGCCTTTTCATTTCCAGGTCGGCCCGATCCTGTTCCCTCTGTTTTTCCATACACATACCTCCTAACGCTCGCCCCTATCGGGGGCTTTCTTTTTTGGAGCCTCCGGCTCCCGGTGCTCCAGGGCCTCCCGCTGGGCGGCCTTGATTTGTTCGGCAATCGGCTGTTTTTCTTTCGCCTGTTTGTGGGCCTTAGCTGCTACTTGACGCTCCACCCCACGGGCGCGGGCGGTAAGCTGCTCCGGGGTGACATACTCTTTCGCCACATAGCTGCCAAAGTCGGGATAAAACCAGGTCAGCCGCCTTTGTTCCGGGACATGGTGGGCGTCCTCCCATTTGCCTACCACCTGGGCCTGGGCATCCATCTGCCGCCGGATGTCCAGATTTTCACGGGAGGGCCGCAGTTCATAATCCTGCATTTCCCGCTCAGTCAGCGGCTGGGCATAGGTGATGGCACCACACGCCTGGAACGCCTCACCCGTCACTTCCAGGCGGGTGAAATATAAATCCATGTGGACAGGACGGTTAAAGTAGCTGTTCGGGTAGGTGCCGATGTCGATGGGCCGCTGGGTGGAGTAGTATTTGTAGGTTTCCTTGTCCGGGGCCTGCTCTACCTCAAACACATGATAGCGCCGCTGATAGTCCTCAGCCCGATTGTGAAAATCCCGTTCTGCCATATCCGGCTCGTTGTGATAGTGGCCCCAAAAGAAGTCCCGGTGCCCGTCCTGCTCGTTGAATTGCCATGTTACATAGGGGTTTGGAGCCTTGGGGTTTTCCCCCAGCACAAAGCCACATTTGTTGTCAAACAGGATCGTGTGGCGTATCACATAGCCTTGATTTTCTTCCAGAATACCGCCTCCTTGTCATAATCAAATAGGCCGCCACCTCTGGACAAAGTGTCCAGAAGTGACAGCGTGGGGATGTGGAAAGCATTTGGCTAAAACGGGGGTAGGCCAAAGAAACATACGGCCCACCCCAAAACCGGCCCCGGAAAGCCTTGTGATCAGCGGGTTTTCCGGGGCCTAATTTTCCACACATCACCTCCGTCTTTTCCGCATATACTCCCGCTTTTGCCGCCGCAGGGCGATCCGGGCGCAGGACTCGGAGCAGTAGGCCATGCGCCCATCCACGGGGACGGCCCCGCCGCAGATGGGGCAGGGCTTAAACTCCGGCCTGGGCCCCTCAGTCAGCAGGGCGGCCTCTAGCGCCGGGTCAAGGGGCAGGACGGCCTCCCGGAAGTAGCGGCAATAGGCCCCCGTCCAGCATTTGCCGAACATATAACATTCGCACTCCAGCGGCAGGCACCCATATTCCTTGTCATAGTTGGCGCACCACTTCACCACCAGGGCGCGGATAGCGGATTTTTCCTTGCGGGTCAGTTCGCGGGCCACCCCATCACCTCCCGGCAGGGGCTTTCAAAAGTTCCCGGTAGCAGGACACACAGCCGATCCCCCGCCAGTAGGGGCACCCGGAGCACCGGGAGCCCCTGGGCGCTTTGGGGACGGAGGGGGCCAGGGGCCGGGGCCTCTGCTTCATCATTTTTTCGTAGGGACTATTGGTAAAATTCATCTTTCCTCCTCCTCGCTGTTTTCCTCGTCCTCGTCCCAGGGCGGGCCGTCGTCCTCATAGTCCTCGCCGTAGTCCTCCTCCGGCTCGGCGGCCTGCTGCTGTTTGGGCCGGATCACCTTGAAATAGAACGCGGCCCCGCCGCCGATCCCGGCCACCGCCAGGATGAGCAGGAGCGTCCCCATGCTGCCGCCTGTTTCCGGCTCTTCCGCAGGTTCCTCGGTTTCCGCAGGCTCCGGCTCCACCCCGGCGCAGTCGGCCATACTGATGGAGCAAACCGGGCAGGCCGTGTCAATGGCGCCCACAGCGCACTTTTCCCCGCAGGTGCAGGCCGGAAGCTCCACCCCCGCAGCTTTCACAGCGGCCAGCAGGTCGGCCTCGTCCACCAGGTTCAGGAAGTAGGTTTCATATTGTTCGCCCTCCTCGTCCACGGGCTTGTCGTAGTCAATGACGAGATAGAAGGTGGCCCCGCCGCTGGTCTGGACGGTGATAAACTGCTTATTGGTGTTCTCGTCATAGAGCAGGTCGCGGGTCACAAAGCCGCCCTCCTCCGAAAAGCCCTGGCCCGGCTCTATGGTAGGCTCCGGGGCCGGGGTTTCCATTGTGGGATCGCCGTGATTGGAGCCCGCCCCGCCGTCCGCGTAGGCATAGGCCGGGACAGCGGTAAATCCGCATAAAAGAACAGCGGCGCAGAGCGCCGCCGTCAAAGACTTCCATCGTTTCATATTCAGTTTTCCTCCTTTTCCGCAGGCCCCGACTTCTGGACACTTTGTCCAGAGGTGCCCTCCCGGAGCTGCTGAAGCACCAGGGGCAGCTCCTCCAAAGAAATGCTCAGGCCCCGCACGATGTCCACGATCTCGCTGTTTTCGGCCTCCAGCTTATTTTTCTCCAGCTCCTTGAGCCGGGCCTGCTGCTCGTTGATTTTGGCCTTGACCTTTTCGATCTCGGCCTGGATTTTTTGGCTTTTGCTTGCCGCCATAGAGTACCTCCAATCATGGTAAACGCCCGTAGGCGTAGAAATGGGACTGCCAGTAGCTTGTATTCAAATTCGCGTAGCTGATGGGATCGCCCGCATGGATCATCATCCCGTCCCCCACATAGATACCACAGTGGGAAACGCCGCTTGTATCATAGGTACCCTCAAAAAAGACCAGATCGCCGGGGCGGGGCGCGCTGGTGGGGGTGGAGATGTTGTAGAGCCCCTGGGCCCCCAGGCGGCCCACATCCCAGCCGGAGTGATTGATCACCCAGG
>CAJMOH010000076.1 GCA_905215055.1 uncultured bacterium | reverse complement strand
AGCAAAAAACCTGCTCTGGCTTAATTGCCGGAGCAGGTTTTTCTACAGGCTGAGGGATGTCTCCAACAGAGACATCCCTTTTTTGCGTGGCGGAGGCAGCCTATAAAAGCTCCGCAGGCGGGGAAAAATCCAGGTCGGGCTCCTCCGCCGGACTGCGTCGCGCCTCATCCATCAGAGAGGAGGCTTTTTCTGTTTCTCCCAGTCCCAGCTCTCCTAAGGCCCGCAAATAGCTGCAATACCGGGTGTTCCGAGAGCGCAGGTCCTCTTGAAACATCTCAATCTCCGGCAGGCTTACAGCAAAGAAATCAATTTCCGCCTTGTCAAACAGGTGGCGCTCTCCAAAGGCACACAGCCTGTAAAAGCAGGCCATCGCCTGCTCCTCTTGTCCCAAGGCCCGGTAGGCAAGCCCCTGGTAGTAGAGAAAGTCTGAGGGCTGGTCGTTATAATAACGGACTACCTCCGGCTCTCGGGGACCGGAAGCGGCCAAGCGAAAATACGAGTTTGCTTTGGAAAAATTCCCCAGCATCTGCCAGGCCTTTCCCAGATAGTAGTGGGCCTGGTTGTTCGGCACGTTTGGCAGCTTGCCTTCGCCCAGATTTTCTGGATAGGTCAGGCTTTGCTCCAGCAATTCCACCGCCTTCGCTGGACTTCCCTTCTCCAGAAGCTGATAGGCCAGATGGATCAGCGCCCGGCGGTACTGAGCGCTGACCTTTCCTTCTCCTCCCTCCCAGGGATGGAACCGCCGGCTCAACAGGCTGTCCAAGGCCTCTTGATAGCGGCCCTCCCGGTTCCACAGTGTAATTTGCCGCAGGGTCAGGTCATCCCGCTGCTCCACAAGCCCAGGATGGGACTCTAGCACAGCCAAGCGCTGTTTGGCGGAAATTCCCAGCCGGACGGAGAGCTGGTCATACTCCAGCAAAAAGCGGGGATGATCCGGCTCCAATGCAAGAGCGCTCTCCATGGCCTCTTTCGCGCCGGAGCTGTTTTGCTCCTTATTGTAGCGGTAGATGGCCAGGTTCCGCCAGGCCATAGCCAGATCAGGGCGCTGCTGGACAGCGGTTTCCCAGTGGCCGGCCGCTTCCTGACAGCGTTTTTTATCATAAAGCAGACATCCCAGATAGTAGTGAGCCATGGGAGCTGTCCCAAGGACCCGAATGGCTTCCTCCAGTATTTCCAGCTCCTCCAGCTGAGTGGGAAAGCAATAATCCGGGCAGGCGTTTTCCCCCTGCCGAAACGCGACAGCTGCCTCTCCGGCTTTTCCCAATTTCAGAAGCAGGTCGCCCTTGCAGTAAAAAACAAGGGGGGATTTTTCCGGGCAGTTATCCAAAATATCCAGACTGTCCTCACAGAGTCCCGCCTCCCGATAGGTCAGAGACACAGTCAGATAATTGTGGGCCTCCTGCCGCATGAGAGCCTTCCACTCTTGGAGACTGCCCTGATCCAGCCCCAGCTCGTACCGGGAGCCCAAGTCCAGTGGGTCAATTTTCAAGCTTTCCTGAAGCCAGGCGCGTCGATCCCTTCCCAGAAGCCGCAGCAAAGCTGCCTTGAGTATTCCACGTCCTCCTTTTCATCGCAAATTTTTTCTGTAACAGGAAAGGGATACACCTTTCCTGAGCTGCCCTGATAGGCCCGGTTTTCCAGAAACAGGGGAGCGGTTTCCGGCTGGCAGGCCCGATAGGTGGGAATCGTCACCTGCTCCCTCCAAACCTTTACTCGGCTCATCGCGTGTTCCTCCTTTTTGACGGTCTTAGCGGCCTTGCTCTACGGCTATTGTAGCGCCCCCGGGGGAGGGTGAAAATAGGAAATCCACAACAATGATGGACGATCCTCCAGCTTTGTGCTATACTGGGCCCATGAGCGGATCAATCGAAAAAAGAGACGGCTTCAAGGGCGAGCGCATGATTGTGCTGCCCACCGAAGCCTTCCGAGACTATGTGGAGCACCCGCTGGTGCGCCGGCTGTACCTGACAGACGTGGGCTTTTTTCCCTGTGCGCAGGACCATTATCGAGAGCGCAAGGATGGCATCGAAGAGTATATTCTCATTTATTGTACAGAGGGAAAAGGCGTAATTCGGGTGGAAGGCCGGGAATATCATTTGGGACCCAACCAGGCGTTTTGCATTCCCCGGTGGCGGGGTCACCGGTACTGGGCCTGCGGCGAGGAGCCCTGGAGTATTCTCTGGGTTCACTTCAAGGGGGAGGATACCGCCTTTTATCCCCTGGAGGAAGAGCGCCTGGTCAGCTTTTCGGGCATCCATGAGGAGAACAGGATGATGTTTCTGTTCGACCTGCTTTTCCGTGCCCTGGAGGGGGACTATACGCTGGGAAATTTTGTCTATCTCTCTCAGGTGCTTTCCCTCATTCTGGGAGAGCTGTATCAGCGGGAGCGAAAGAATGGCAAAGAGAGCAGCCGCCGCGTGACGGATATGATTCGGTACATGGTGCGGCACCTGAAGGAACCTCTTACATTGGACCAGCTGGCGGAGGAGTTTGACATGTCTAAAAGCGGCCTGCACGCTGTTTTCCAAAAGCACACTGGCCGCTCTCCCATGGATTTTTTCATACGCCTGAAAATGAAGGAGGCCTGCAAGATGCTCCGCTCCACCGACCTGCGCGTCTATGAGGTGGCCCAACGGCTGGGCTATCAGGACCCCTATTATTTCTCGCGGATTTTCCGAAGGATCGTGGGCATTTCTCCCAAGGAGTACCAAAACAGCGAGTATTTTCACTATCAGGAATAGGGCGGCTTCTCTCCGGGGGCCTCTGGAAGATTGTCCAGGAAATGAGAGCATTGCGTATTCCCTTCCATGTGCCTCCCGGCTATACTGGGAAAAACAAGGGGGCGGCAAGGCCCTTGCTGGACAATGCTGCGGCAGGAGACCAAGGGGGAACAGTTTTTGAAAAGACCTTCCTTTCCGCCGTCCCAACAGCCGATTTGAAAGGAGCTTACCGGCATGCGGTATACGTTTCAGCCCTATGAGAAAACACCCTTGATGAGAGAGCATCTGTGCCTGGGAGGAACCAATCCTCAGGGCGGGAGCATCCAGGTAAACAACCTTTACTTAGAGCGGGATGGCAGGCCCTGGATTCCTGTGATGGGCGAGTATCATTTTACCCGCAGCTCCCGGGACCAGTGGTATCGAGAGCTGTGCAAAATGAAGGCCGGCGGTGTGACCCTGGTAGCCACCTATCTGCTGTGGATTTACCACGAGGAGGAGGAGGGACGGTTTGATTTTACCGGCGACAGAGATATTCGGGCTTTTCTGCTGGAATGCCAGCGAGCCGGGCTGGAGGCGATGATCCGAATCGGCCCTTGGGCCCATGGAGAATGCCGCAACGGCGGCTTTCCAGATTGGCTTCTGAAAAAGCCCTTCAAGCTGCGAGACAACAATCCCGGTTATATGGAAAAGGCGCGCCTGTGGTATCAGCAAATTTTCCAGCAGGTAAAGGGTCTTTTTTATAAGGACGGGGGAATGATTCTGGCAGTTCAGCTGGAAAACGAGCTGGTGAACAACGGGGAGCATCTTCTGGCGCTCAAGCGTCTCGCGCAGGAGGTGGGATTCGACGTGCCTCTGTGGACTGTAACAGGCTGGGACAGCGCCTATGGAGCCAGGATTCCCGTAGACGAGGTTCTGCCCGTATTCGCTGCTTACGCGGACGCTCCTTGGGCGGACACCACAGAGCCTCTGCCGCCCTCTCACAGCTTCACCTTTCATCGAATGCGCAACGACACGGCCATCGGCGCCGACCTGATTGACAAGGCAAGCCCCGACGGCTGGGTGCTCCCCTACGAGCGTTATCCCTTTGCCACCTGTGAGCTTGGCGGAGGCATTCAGGTCACGCACCACAGACGGCCCATCATCCGGCCCATGGATGTATACGCCTTGGTTTTGTGCAAGCTGGGCGCGGGAAACAATCTGCCCGGCTACTACATGTACCATGGCGGCACAAACAAGCTGGGAGCTTTCAGCACGCTTAACGAGACCAGAGAGTCCGGGTATCCCAATGATTACCCCATTCTCTCCTACGATTTTCAAGCGCCCCTTTCAGAATACGGAGAGGCTCGGGGGCAATATGGGCTGCTGAATATGCTGCACCTGTTTCTCCAGGATTTTGGAGAGCTTTTAGCTCCCATGGAGGCGGTGGAGGCCAAACAGCTGGTTCCTCCCCAGGATTTTTCCTCACTCCGGTATGCCCTGCGTACCGATGGGGAAAAGGGGTTTGTGTTTGTCAACCACTATCAGCGCCGGTTCCCATTGGAGGACGTGGAGGACGCTGTCATTGATACCGGTTCTGTTTCATTTCCCCCTTTGCGCGTACAGGGAGAAACAGCCTTTTTCCTGCCCTGCAACCTGCCCTTGGGCGGGGAAAGACTCACTTGGGCCACGGCTCAGCTGCTGTGTGCAGAAAATAACACCTATTTCTTTGCGGCAGTTCCCGGCATTTCCCCTCAGTACGCTTTGGAGGGCCGGGCGGTTCTGTCTCCCAGCCCGGAGCTGGCTCCCGTCTCGGTGGGAGACATCCAGCTTGTCACCTTGACCTGGGAGCAGGCGCAATACCTTCGGCGGCTCTCTGGGGGCCTGTATCTGGGCGCGGGGTGCAATCTCTATGAGGAGAATGGC
Source organism: uncultured bacterium (assembly GCA_905215055.1). Lineage (GTDB taxonomy): Bacteria > Bacillota > Clostridia > Oscillospirales > Acutalibacteraceae > Acutalibacter. The sequence goes on along the minus strand of CAJMOH010000076.1, from coordinate 4,456 downwards.
CGGGTTTCCTGTGTGGAGGCGGGCAGCTTCTCCTATTTTCACTGGACCGGGAAGGCCTTTGAGCGGCATCAGGTAGAGCGTCCCTTCCGCCCTGCGGCACTTACTCTGGAGCCCCTCAAGGCACCTCCTTTTTCCTTCCCCTATTTATCTGAGCTGTCTCTTGGCGGAGAGCGCTCCCTTTCCTGGTACCGTCTCTCTGTCTCCACGGATCAGGGCTTTGTGGAGATTTCCGCCCCCTGCGATGTGGGACAAATCTATGGGGACGGCCAGCTGATTGCTGACAACTTCTATTACGGAGTTCCCTGGCGGGTGCCGGCAAGGCTGCTGTATGGCCGGGAATGCTGCCTGGTTCTTTCAGAGCTGCGAGACGATTTTTACCGGGAGTTTTAGCCCTCTCAGAAAACTTTCCTCATTTTTGCCCGGGAGACGTGCGTAAAGGAAAACTTTATGCTATAATAATCTAAAAACTGCGGCTTGTCCGCGGTGTTGCCCGGCTAGACTGAGAGAAAGAAGGAATGTGCATGATAAAGCTCCATGAAGGCGGCGTATATCTGCTGGGAGGCAGCCAGCTGGTGCCGGCGGCCCAGTCTCAGGCAGATCCCCGGTTGAAGGACGCCACCCCTCAGCAGGCTAAAAAAGCCACCATTGCCTATGGCATCTTACAGGCCCACAACAAGAGCGGCGATTCTGCCGCTCTTCAGATCCGGTTTGACGCCCTCACCTCCCACGACATCACCTATGTGGGCATCATTCAGACGGCCCGAGCCTCGGGCATGAAGCGCTTTCCCATTCCCTATGTGCTCACCTGCTGCCACAACTCCCTGTGCGCCGTGGGCGGCACCATCAACGAGGACGACCACATGTTCGGCCTTACCGCCGCTCAAAAATACGGCGGCATCTATGTGCCTCCTCATGTGGCGGTCATCCACCAGTATATGCGGGAAATGCACGCCGGCTGCGGGAAAATGATTCTGGGCAGCGACAGCCACACCCGCTACGGCGCTCTGGGTACCATGGCCGTAGGCGAGGGCGGCGGTGAGCTGGATAAGCAGATTCTGGGCGATACCTGGGACAGCCCCTATCCAGAGGTGGTGGCCATTTACCTCACCGGCAGGCCCCAGCCCTGGGTTGGCCCTCACGATATCGCTCTGGCCATCTGCCGGGCGGTGTACGCCAACGGCTATGTGAAGAACAAGGTCATGGAGTTTGTCGGCCCCGGCGTGGCCTCCATGGACACGGACTACCGCAACGGCGTGGACGTGATGACCACCGAGACCACCTGCCTTTCCTCCATCTGGCAAACCGACGGGGATACCAAGGCCTGGCTCACCGAGCACGGCCGCGGCGGCGATTACCAGGAGCTGAAGCCGGGAGAGGTGGCCTATTACGATGGCTGCGTGGAGATTGACCTTTCCCAGATCAAGCCCATGATCGCCCTGCCCTTCCATCCCTCCAACGCCTACACCATCGACGAGCTGAAGGAAAACCTCACCGATATCCTCCGGGAGACGGAAAAGGCCGCGGAGAAGGTCAGCCAGGGCCGTGCGCCCTACACTCTGGTGGACAAGGTAAAGGACGGCCAGCTCCAGGTGCAGCAGGGAGTTATCGGTGGCTGCGCCGGCGGCACCTTTACCAGCATTGTCCAGGCGGCCAATGTGCTGCGGGGCAAGTCCATCGGCGCCGGCGAGTTCACCCTGAACGTGTACCCCTCATCCATTCCCGTGTACATGGAGTTGATGAAGAACGGCGCCCTGGCGGATTTGATGACTGCCGGCTCTGTGGTAAAAACCGCCTTCTGCGGCCCCTGCTTCGGCGCGGGGGATACCCCCAACCACAACGGCCTGTCCATCCGCCACACCACCCGGAACTTCCCCAACCGGGAGGGCAGCAAGCCCGGCCAGGGACAGATGTCCGCCGTGGCCTTGATGGATGCCCGCTCCATTGCCGCCAGCGCGGCCCGGGGCGGACTGCTCACCAGCGCCGAGGAATTCGCGGATGTCTTTGCCGCGCCTCCCGCTTACCACTTCGATCCCCAGCCCTATACAGCCCGGGTCTATCAGGGCTTTGGAAGGGCCAAGGAGGAAACGCCTCTGTTCTACGGCCCCAATATCAAGGATTGGCCCCAGCGTCCGGCGCTGGAGGAGAACATTCTGTTAAGGGTGTGCTCTAAAATCCTGGATGAAGTCACCACCACCGACGAGCTGATTCCCTCCGGGGAGACCTCTGCTTACCGGTCCAATCCTCTGGGCCTGGCGGAGTTCACCCTGTCCCGCCGTGACCCGGAGTATGTGGGCCGGGCCAAGGAGGTGGACGCCCTGGAGGTTGCTCGGGAAAAGGGAGAGGATGTGCTGCGGCTGGCCCCAGAGCTGGAAACGGTGTTTGCCGCCATTCGCGCCATTCCCGGCCAGGAAGGCGTGGATCCCCAAACTGTGGAGATCGGCTCGGTGATTTACGCCAACAAGCCCGGCGACGGCTCCGCCCGGGAGCAGGCCGCCAGCTGCCAGCGGGTGCTGGGGGGCCTGGCCAATATCACCCAGGACTATGCCACCAAGCGCTACCGCTCCAATGTGATGAACTGGGGCATGCTGCCCTTCCATCTCAAGGGAGAGCCCTCTGCCTTTGAGGTGGGAGATTACATCTATGTTCCCGGAATCCGTTCCGCCTTGGACGGCGACCTGTCCCACATCACAGGCTATGTGCTGAAAAACGGACAAGCGGTGGAGCTGCCCTTGTATTGCAAGGATATGACGGAGAACGAGCGGGCCATTGTCAAGGCCGGCTGCTTGATCAACTTCAATCGCGGCCGGAACCGCTGAACAATCGAAAAAACCTGATGCAAAAGGCCCGTGACTGCTTTTGTCACGGGCCTTTTCCGCGGGAGTCCCGCGGCCTCCGGCCTGGAGAGAATAGAGGGGCGTCAAATGGGGAAAACCATGGGGGAGACCGGCGCGGGTTTACGGGAAGGCGCGGCTGTGGTACAATGAGATTACCGCCGGGGACCGTCCCAAACAGGGAGAACGCCTGGGGGAAAGGAGAGAGATGACCATGAAACTGATCCTGAGCGACCGTTCTTTCCAGCTGCCTGCCATTGGGGAGCCTGTGAAGCTTGTGGACCTTTCAAAGCTGAACATCGCCCATTGCGTCGGCTGCTTTGGCTGCTGGGTCAAGACGCCCGGGAACTGTGTCATACGGGACGACGCTGTTGCCGTGTATCCTCTCATTGCCCAAAGCACTCAGATTCTGTATGTCAGCCGGGTCAAATACGGCGGGTACGACGCGCCGGTAAAAACCATGCTGGAGCGGGCTATCCCCGTGCAGCAGGCCTTTCTCCGAATTTGGCAGGGAGAAACCCATCACGTTCAGCGCAGGGTGGCCCCCAAGGAAGCGGTCATCCTAGGATACGGAGCCCTTTCTGCCGAGGAAAAAGCCGTCTTTTCCCGTTTAGCTGCCCGCAATGCGAAGAACATGTGCTTTGAAAAGTACCGGGTAGTATTCGCGGCGGAGGACGAGCTGGAAGCTGTGGTCAGAAATGAGGTGCTTTCATGGCAAATATCATGATTTTGAACGGAAGCCCGCGGGCTTCCCGCTCCAACTCCAAAGAGTACGCCCAGCTGTTTAGGAAGGAGACCTCCGGGAAAACGGATTACTTTGAGATTATTCGGGAAAAGCCAGAGAGGCTCTGTCAAGAGATGGAGCGCTTTTCGGACGTGCTCTTGGTGTTTCCCCTTTACGCGGACAGTATTCCCGTGACGCTGCTCCAGTTTTTAAAGGTGCTGGAGGGGTTTCCCATTGTCCAAAGACCCACGGTGTCCGTTGTGGTCAACTGCGGTTTTCTGGAGCCTTGGCAAAACGATACCGCCGTCAGCATGATACGGCTGTACTGCCGGCAAACAGGATTTCCCTTTGGCTCTGTTTTGAAAATTGGAGCCGGTGAGGCCATTCTCTCCACGCCGTTTCGCTTTTTGGTTTCCCGCGGCCTGAGAAAGCTGGCCCAGTCCATGGAGGAAGGAAAGCACCGTTCCCTTCAGGTGACCATGCCCTTGCCAAAGAGGCTGTTTCTTCGGGCCTCCACAGCTTATTGGAAAGAGCTGGGAAAGCGCAACGGCCTTTCAGCGGAGCAGATGAGAACCTTGCGCATCGAGGACAGGGAATAGAGCTTGCTCCCGGTTTTGCAGCTGGGCAATCTCCGCCTCATCATCCACCACCAGAATCTTTTCCGCCATACGGTCAGTCTCCCTTTTCAAAATTTTATGAGAGCATTATAGCGCAGCGGAACCGGGAATGCAAATGCTCCGTTTTTCGCGCCGCCGGGAAAAATTTTTTCCCGCGGCCGGTTGACCCTCGCGGTTTCAGGAAATATTCTTGCTTTCCTGGGGCAAGGGGGTTATAATAATCGTAACGCAAGAGGACATGTCCTCTTTTTCGTTGGGAAACCCAACGAAAAAGCTCTGTATGA
>CAJMOH010000075.1 GCA_905215055.1 uncultured bacterium | reverse complement strand
GTCTCCCCTAAGGCTGAAAACGCGGGCCATAGCGCTGCCCTTCCGGTGGGGCTGGGCGGCACTTCCGCCGCCTGCGCGACGAGCCCCACCGCAGGTGGTTAGCGGAGCATTTTTTCCACGTCGCCGATCAGGTTGCCTACGGAGTGCATGGCCTTGCCCGCGCTTTTCCGCATGTGGCTGGCCTTGCGATGGCCGCCGTTCATTACCTTGCTGCTGACCGCCGCCACGGTTACCCCGGCCAACACCCCCATACCGATCCCTTTTGCCACGTTCATGGTGTGTTTCATCATTGCTTTGAACCTCCAAATTGTCAGTATCCATTTGACCAGCTTCAGCGCTGCCGTCATGTTCAGCATGCCCGCCATCCTCCTTGTTTATTCTGCGGCGTCCCTGACAAAGAAAGGTAGTTGAATTTTTTTGCCAAGTCTCAATATTGTCTTAGTAGAACCGGAAATCCCCCAAAATACGGGAAACATCGCCCGCACCTGCGCCGTTACCGGCGCGGCCCTGCACCTGGTGGGGCCAATGGGCTTTCGCCTGGAGGACAAGCGCCTCCGCCACGCCGGACTGGATTATTGGCCCTATCTCACTCTTGCCACTTATCCTAGCCTGTCCGATTTTTTTGAAAAAAACCAGGGCGACTTTTTCTTTTTCTCCACCAAGGCCCAGCACCGCCACACCGACGTGTCCTATCCCGACGGCTGTTACCTGCTGTTTGGGAAGGAATCTGCCGGGCTGCCGGAAAAGCTTCTGTTTGACCACCCGGACCAATGCGTGCGTATTCCCATGCTGGGGGGCTTTCGCAGCCTGAATCTGGCAAACTCTGCGGCAATCGGCGCCTATGAGGTTTTGCGCCAGTGGGATTTCCCCGAGCTTTCCTGCTCGGGAGAGCTGCGGTCCTTCGACTGGGCCGCGGCCAAGGCGGCTCACCCCGGGTCGGAATTTCTTTAATTTGTTCATAAATCGTTAGTACGTCCTTAACAGAGGTGGTTTAGGATAAAAGTGGAATTGCAGCGAATCACAGAGGAAGTGTTCATCGATGTCACATTTCATAGAGTTTCAAAACGTATGTAAATATTACTCCATGGGAGAAAACCGCATTTCCGCCGCGGATCACATCAGCTTTTTCGTGGAGGAGGGAGAGTTCTGCATCATTGTGGGACCCTCCGGCGCGGGAAAAACCACGGTGCTGAACATGCTGGGCGGCATGGATACCTGCGACGAGGGGGAAATCTTGCTGGATGGGAAAAGAATCAGCGAGTACAACAAAAAGCAGCTGACCACCTACCGCCGGTACGACGTGGGGTTTGTGTTCCAGTTTTACAACCTGGTGCAGAATCTGACCGCCCTGGAAAATGTGGAGCTTGCCAGCGAAATCTGCAAAGATCCCCTGGACGCCAAGGACACACTGGTGGAGGTTGGCCTGGGAGAGCGGCTGAACAACTTTCCGGCCCAGCTTTCCGGCGGCGAGCAGCAGCGGGTGGCCATTGCCCGGGCACTGGCGAAAAACCCGAAAATCCTGCTGTGCGATGAGCCCACCGGCGCCCTGGATTACAACACGGGCAAGGCCGTGCTGAAGCTGTTGCAGGATACCTGCCGAAAAACAGGCCGGACCGTGATTGTCATCACCCACAACAGCGCCCTCACCGCCATGGCGGACCGGGTGATCCGCATCAAAAGCGGAAAGGCTATCTCCAACGATGTGAATGAGCATCCCACCCCTGTGGAAGAAATCGAGTGGTGATTGCCGTGAACAAAACTTACGCAAAATCGATTTTCCGCACCATTAAAAGCTCCCTTTCCCGTTTTTTGGCCATCCTTGCCATTGTGGCCCTGGGCGTGGGCTTTTTGGCGGGGCTGCTGTCCGCTCCGGTGGACATGCGGATCTCTGCCGACCACTATTACGACGAGGCCCGCATGTACGACGTGCGGATACTCTCCACCCTGGGGCTGACAGAGGACGACTTGGCCGCTGTGCAGGCCGTGGACGGGGTGGAATCGGTCATGCCCGTCTATGATACGGACCTGGTGCTGGTGTCCGAGGGGGAGGAAATCAACAGCTACACCACCCGAATGCACAGCCTGCCCCAAGACACCTCTTCCGAGTCGGAAAGCTATCTAAACCAGCTGACCCTGGTGGAAGGCCGCATGCCGGAAAAGGCCGGCGAGTGCGTGGTGGTGCTGACCAAATCCTTCAGCGGCGAGGAAAGCTGGATTGGCCAAACTCTGCGCCAAAACCCGGACGACGACCCCGTGGAGGGATTGGCCCAAGAATTCACCGTGGTGGGCACCGTGAAAAGCGCCGTCTATCTCTCTATGGAAAACGAGAGCACCACTGCCGGCAGCGGCTCCCTGAACCTGCTGGCCTACACGGTGCCGGAAAGCTTTGACATGGAGTATTACACCGGGTTTTATCTGTCGGTGGCGGACACAGCGGCGCTGGACTCCTTCTCCCAGGAATATCAGGACGTAGTGGCCGCTGTCACCGACGCGCTGGATCCTCTGGGGGAGGAGCGGTCTCAAATCCGCTATGAAACGCTGGTGGGAGACGCTCAGGCCGAGCTGGACGACGCCCGGACGGAATATGAGACAGAACGCGCTGACGCCGAGCAGGAGCTGGCAGACGCCAAGCAGAAGCTGGAGGACGGCGAGGCGGAGCTTGCCGACAGCCAGCAGCAGCTGGAGGATGCCAAGGCGGAGATTGAAAGCGGCTGGGCAGAACTGAACCAGCAGAAGGAAAGCTTTAACAGCCAGATCGCCTCGGCCCAGCAGGAGATCAACAACGGCTACGCCCAGATCAATGACGGGCAGGCCCAACTGGACAGCGGCCTGGCCCAGATTGAGTCCGCCCAGAAGCAGCTGGACAGCGGCTACGCGGAGCTGGCGGAGACGGAGCAGACCCTCAACGACACCAAGGCTCAGCTGGACGCCACAAAAGCCCAGCTGGACAGCTTAACCCAGGGAAAAGCGGCTCTGTTCCAGGCGGCGGAGGCCCTGGGAATCTCTGCCGGCGACACCTCCGACGCGGGGGCGCTGGCCCTGATCGCCCAGCTGGAGCAGGCGGCTCCCGAAGCGGCCCAGCAGTTTGCCGCCCTGAAGGAAGGGCTGAACGCCCTGGCCGCTCAGGGAACGGACACCGCCTCCGCTTTGGCAGCCTGGGAGGAAGGCGACGCCCAGTACCGGCAGGGGCTGGCTCAGTGGCAGGCAGGCAAGGCCCAGCTGGACGCCAATCAGGAGCAGCTGAACACCCAGAGAAAGGCCTTGCAGGATCAGCAGGTGACTTTGAACAACAGCAAGGCTCAGCTGGACGCCAGCTCGACCCAGCTCCAGCAGAGCATCCAAACAGCCCAGGCGGAATTCGCCAGCGCTGAGGCCCAACTGAACGACGCCCAGACCCAGTACGACGAGGGACTTGTGCAGCTGGAGGAGGGCCGTCAGGAGCTTGAAAGCGGCTGGACTGACTACAACGAGGGCTACGCGGAGGCCCAGCAGCAGTTTGCCGACGCGGAGGAGGAGCTGGCAGACGCGGAAAGCAAAATCCGAGAGATTGAAGAAGGCCAGTGGTACGTCTACACCCGGTCCGACAACACCAGCTTTTCCAGCTATGACTCCAACGCCGACAAGATTGCCGCCATTGCCACGGTGTTCCCCCTGTTCTTCTTCCTGGTGGCGGCTTTGGTGGCCTTGACCACCATGACCCGCATGGTGGAGGAGGAGCGTCAGCAGGTGGGCACCCTGAAGGCCCTGGGCTACTCCACACCGAAAATCGCCGCCAAATACCTGATCTACGCCGCCATTGCCAGCATTGCGGGCAGCGTCATCGGTCTGGCAATAGGCTGCCGGCTGTTCCCCTATATCATCATTGACGCCTACAACATCATGTATGACGTGCCGGAGATTCTGACGCCCTTTAACGTCCCCTTCTCTCTGGTGGCCTCGCTGTCCATGATTCTGTGTACCTTGGCGGTGACGCTGTGGGCCTGCGCCTCGGAAATGCGGGAGGTGGCCGCTCAGCTGATGCTGCCTAAGGCCCCCAAGGCCGGCAAGCGGATTTTTCTGGAGTACATCACGCCGGTGTGGAGCCGGCTGAAGTTCACCAGCAAGGTCACGGCTCGAAACCTGTTCCGGTACAAAAAGCGTTTCTTCATGACGGTGGTGGGCATTGCCGGATGCACGGCCCTGCTGGTCACCGGCTTTGGCGTGCGGGACTCTGTCTCGGACATTGTGTCCCTGCAATATGATGAGCTGAACCAGTACCAGCTCACATTGGGCCTGGCGGATTCCAGCGCTCTGGAGGGCCGGGACCTGCAAAGCATTTTGGCGGACAGCACGCAGATCACAGACTCCCTTCCCGCCATGCAGCAGGAGGTGGACGTGGTTCCCGCCGACGGAAAGCCCGCGGACAGCGTGGTGCTTCTTGTCCCCCAGGAAGTGGAATCCATGCCGGAATACTTCCAGTTCCGCCACCGGACCAACGAGCAGGAGGTCACCTTTGACCAGTCTTCGGTGATTGTCACGGAAAAGCTCTGCGAACGTCAGGGCTGGAAGGTGGGCGACACCATCACTCTGGAAAACGCCGACGGCGAGCAGGCCCAGCTGACCCTTACCGATATCTGCGAAAACTATGTCTACCACTACATCTACATCTCCCCCCAAACTTATCAGGACGCCTTTGGCCAGGAGATGGAGGTCAACTCCCTGCTGTGCAAGCTGCCCCAGGACATCACCGCCGAACAGGAGGAAGCCCTGGGTACCCAGCTGCTTCAATGCCGGGACGTGGTAACCGCCCAATTTACCAACACTCTGTCAGAAAGCTTTAACAACAGCATTCAAAGCATCAACTCCATTGTGGTGGTGCTGATCATCTCCGCTGGGGCCTTGGCCTTTGTGGTGCTGTACAATCTGACCAACATCAACATCACCGAGCGGGAGAAGGAGCTTGCCACCATCAAGGTGCTGGGCTTCTACGACGGGGAGGTCTCCGCCTATATTTACCGGGAGACCGCCCTGCTGACCCTGATCGGCACAGCGGCGGGACTGCTGCTGGGCATGGCGCTGCACCAGTTTGTCATACGCACGGCGGAAATTGACATGATTATGTTTGGCCGGGCGGTTTACTGGCCCAGCTATGTGTACAGTGCCCTGCTCACCATTCTGTTCAGTGTGCTGGTCAACCTGGTGATGCACCACAAGCTGAAAAAAATCAGCATGGTGGAGAGCATGAAGGCGCCGGAATAAGTCCTTCCCTCCGCGCGCTTGGAAAAGTACACCTTGCCTAAGAGCTGCCGCAAGGAATGCGGCGGCTCTTTTTGCAGGCGGAAACTCCCCGCAGGCAGAAAAAATATGAAAAACACAGGTTTTTTACTTGAAAAGGCCGGGGATCTGGGGTACAATGAGTGTTGGAAATTTGTGCAAACTTTCACAATCATCCAAACCGATTAAAGGAGTGCACTGAACATGAGCTTTCTCAGCAAAAAGACTATTGACGACATCGACGTAAAAGGCAAGCGGGTGCTGGTCCGTGTTGACTTCAACGTCCCCATGAAGGACGGCGTCATCACCAACGACAACCGCATTGTGGCAGCTTTGCCCACCATCAAGAAGCTGGTGGCCGACGGCGGCAAGGTGATCCTGTGCAGCCATCTGGGCAAGCCGAAGAACGGCCCCGAGGCAAAATTCAGCCTGGCCCCCTGCGCTGTCCGCCTCTCGGAACTGCTGGGGCAGCCCGTGGTCTTTGCCGATGACGACAACGTGGTTGGCGAAAACGCCAAGGCCGCTGTTGCCGCTATGAAAGACGGCGACGTGGTGGTGCTGCAAAACACCCGTTTCCGCAAGGAGGAAACCAAGAACCTGGAGCCCTTCTCCAGCGAGCTGGCCAGCCTTGCTGACGTGTATGTAAACGACGCTTTCGGCTCCGCTCACCGGGCGCACTGCTCCACTGCCGGCGTTACCGACCACATCAAGGACACCGCTGTGGGCTATTTGATGAGCAAGGAGATTGAGTTCCTGGGCAACGCCGTGGAGAACCCCGTGCGTCCCTTCGTGGCCATTCTGGGCGGCGCCAAGGTGGCGGACAAGCTGAGCGTCATTGAGAACCTGCTGACCAAGGTGGACACCTTGATCATCGGCGGCGGCATGGCTTACACTTTCCTGAAGGCCCAGGGCAAGGAGGTTGGCACCTCTCTGGTGGACGACGAAAAGATTGAGTATTGCCAGAACATGCTCAAGCAGGCCGAGGAGAAGGGCGTAAAGCTGCTTCTGCCTGTGGACACCGTCATTGCCACCGCGTTCCCGGAGCCTATCGACGCCGAGATCGCCACTGAGGTTGTGGATTCCGATAAGATCCCCGCGGACAAGATGGGCCTGGATATTGGCCCCAAGACCCGCGAGCTGTTTGCCGAGGCTGTAAAGTCCGCCAAGACCGTGGTTTGGAACGGACCTATGGGCGTGTTCGAGAACCCCGTGCTGGCTGAGGGCACCCGCGCCGTGGCCAAGGCCCTGGCCGAGACCGATGCCACCACCATCATCGGCGGCGGCGACTCTGCCGCGGCTGTGATGCAGCTGGGCTACGCCGACAAGATCACCCACATCTCCACCGGCGGCGGCGCCTCTCTGGAGTATCTGGAGGGCAAGGTTCTGCCCGGCATTGCCTGCATTGCCGACAAATAAATTACTGCGCTGAGAATGCGGCGGCCCCCAGCCGCCGCATTTTTGATAAACATTCTATCACATACTATACAGAAGGAGAGAATTCTCATGAATAAAGCACTGCGTAAGGTTGTTATCGCTGGCAACTGGAAAATGAACAAAACCCCCGCCGAAGCCAAGGAGCTGATCGCCGCTATCGCCCCCCTGGTAAAGGACGCCGGCTGCGAAGTGGTGGCTTGCACTCCCTTTGTGGACCTGTCTGCCGCCCAGGAAGCTGCCCAGGGCACCAACATCCAGATCGGCGCTGAGAACTGCCACTGGGAAGTGAGCGGCGCCTACACCGGCGAGATCTCCGCCCAGATGCTCACCTCCATGGGCGTGAAGATCGTCATCATCGGCCACAGCGAGCGCCGCCAGTACTTCGGCGAGACCGACGTGACCGTACAGAAGCGTGTGCGGGCCGCTTTGGACGCCGGCCTGACCGTCATCCTCTGCGTGGGCGAGACCCTGGAGCAGCGGGAGCAGGGCATCACCAGCGAGCTGGTAGCCATGCAGACCAAGATTGCCCTGGGCGGCGTCTCCGAGGAGGAGCTGAAGCGGGTCATCATCGCCTACGAGCCTGTGTGGGCCATCGGCACCGGCAAGACCGCCACCGCCCAGCAGGCCAATGAGGTGTGCCACACCATCCGGGAGTGCATCGCCTCTGTGTACAGCCAGGCCGCTGCTGACGGCATCACCATCCAGTACGGCGGCTCCATGAACGCCGGCAACGCTGCCGAGCTGCTGGCCCAGCCCGACGTGGACGGCGGCCTCATTGGCGGCGCTTCCCTGAAGCCCAACGACTTCGCCACCATCGTCGCAGCCGCGAAGTAAACTGCTTGCGCAGTTTACAAAGAAAAACATCTGCAAGCCAAACTCCGGCTTGCATTCTGCGGCAAGCCGCAGAACCATGTTTTTCTCTCTGCGTTTCATTAACTTTTTGGAAAACATGTTGTTAGGAGGCTACTCCATGAACTGCCCTGTTTGCGGCAAAGAGATGGAACCGGGCTTTGTACAGACCAACCAGCGGGCGGCCTGGGTGAAAAAGCCCCATTCTTTGACCCTGATGCCCAAGGACGGCGAGATCCTGCTGGACAACAAGCTGTTCAGCTCTTGTTCCTTCCCCGGCTGGCTTTGCAGGGACTGCAAGAAAATCGTCCTGGATTACGGCGGCAAGCCCAGCCAGGAGGGGTGATTCTTTCAACCTCCCCATAAGCTAGCTACCAGCGCGGGCCGCTGGTGAACGATTCTCACCGGGCTTCGCCGCCACAGAGCGGCGTGCGCGGCTTGGGTCCAGCGTCACGCTGGAACGCGGGCCGCTGGTGAACGGTTCTCACCGAGCTTCGCCGCCACAGAGCGGCGTGCGCGAAGTAAAGTTCTTTGGCCGACTTTCTCGAAAGAAAGTCGGGAGAGACAAGTCTTTCTTGAGAAAGACTTGTTCTTTGACGGCCTTCCCTTCAGGGAAGGCCGGGAAAGGAGAAATCATTCATGAAAAAACCCTTAGTTTTGATGATACTCGACGGCTTTGGCATCGCCCCCACCGAGGGCAACGCCATTGCCGCGGCGAAGCATCCCAACATGGACAAGATCTTCGCCGAGAACCCCCACACCCAGATTGGGGCCTCCGGCATGGACGTGGGCCTGCCTGACGGCCAGATGGGCAACAGCGAGGTGGGCCACACCAACATCGGCGCCGGCCGCATTGTCTACCAGGAGCTGACCCGTATCACCAAGTCTGCCCAGGACGGGGACATGGAGAAAAACCAGGCTCTTCTGAAGGCCATGAACAATGCCAAGGACAACGGCAAGGCTCTCCACTTTATGGGCCTGCTGTCCGACGGCGGCGTCCACAGCCACAACACCCACCTGTACGCTCTGCTGGAGATGGCTAAGAAGCTGGGCGTGGAAAAGGTGTTTGTCCACTGCTTTATGGACGGCCGGGACGTGCCTCCCAGCAGCGGCAAGGACTATGTAAAAGAGCTGATGGACAAGCTGGAGGAGATCGGCGTGGGCAAGATTGCCACCGTCATGGGCCGCTACTACGCCATGGACCGGGACAACCGCTGGGAGCGTGTGGAGAAGGCCTATGCCGCCATGGTCTACGGCGAGGGCGAGCAGGCCGACTGCCCCCTGTGCGCTATGCAGAACTCCTACGACAAGGAAGTCACTGACGAGTTTGTGGTGCCCACGGTTGTCAAGGGCGCCGAGCCCATTAGCGAGGGTGACAGCGTCATCTTCTACAACTTCCGCCCCGACCGGGCCAGGGAAATCACCCGCACCCTGGTGGACCCCGATTTCACCGGTTTTGAGCGGAAGAAGGGTTTCTTCCCCCTCTGCTATGTGTGCATGACCCAGTACGACGCCACCATGCCCAATGTGGAAGTGGCCTACAAGCCCGAGAGCCTTACCAATACCTTTGGCGAGTATATTTCCAACAAAGGCCTGACCCAGCTGCGCATCGC
>CAJMOH010000074.1 GCA_905215055.1 uncultured bacterium | reverse complement strand
CGGTTGCCAAACCATCTCGATTGTAGCACGGAGGTTTTATTTGCCAAGGCTTTTTCATTTACCCCTGGTAGAACCAGGGGTTTTGTTAAGCCTAAAGGCAGCAAAGAAAGAAAAAAAAGCCGCCGTGCGTCCACGGCGGCCTTCGGCAAACGGCCGGCTCTTAACGGGCCGGCTTTTTCTCTTTTCGATAGTACCAGAACAGCAGCAGGAAACCCACAAGCAGGGTGAGCGCCCCCATGCCGCAGAACATGGCCTCGTATCCAAAGGCGGTTACAAAAAAGCTGCCGCCAATGGGGGCCAGGGCGTTGCCCAGGTTCTGGCCGATGATGATGGTGGAAACCGCCACCCCCGCCTTGGAGGCGTCCAGGGTCCGCACCGTGTGAGCCTGGAGGCAGGGCGTGCCGGCGCCCTGGCCAAAGGCCCGGCACACAGCGGCCAGCAGCATCATGCCCAGGGAGTAGGCCATGCCCACAAAGAAGGAACCCAGGGCGGCGAACACCACGGCGGGAATCATTACGGCGTACAGGCCCTTTTTGTCCTGAAGCTTGCCGGACAGAGGCTTGGTAAACACCAGCGCCACCGCGTAGGCGGTGAAGAACAGGGAGATGTTGGGAATGCCCCGCTCTGTGGCCAGAATGTCCAGATAGGTGGTGGCCAGACCGTTGGCGGAGCTGAACAGGGTGGCCAGCAGCATCAGGCTGAGAAACTCCACCGCGAACAAGTCGTTCAGCTTTAGGGAGTGCTTTTTCCCGGCGGCCTGGGTAGCGCTGGCGTCATAGGGAAGAAGCACCACACAGGCAAAGGAGACAATGGTGGAGATGCCCGCGGCGATAAAGGGCGCCCCAAAGCCCATCGCGTCCCGCAGGCCCAGGCCCAAGGCCGGCCCCAGAGCTTGGGCCAGGGGCATAACCAGGCCGAAATAGCCCAGGCCCTCCCCCATTCTGTCCCGGGGAATGAACTCGCTGGCATAGGCGGTGGTCAGCACCGAGTTGATGGTGAAGAACACCCCGGTACCCGCCCGCAGGAACACCAAAAACGGAATGTTGTCCGCGAAGGCGTGGCCCAGCAGGAACAGGGCGTACAGCAGCTCGGTGGCCATCAACAGCCTTTTGCGGTTCATCCTGTCGGAGATGTACCCCGCCACCGGGGACATAAACATCCCCACCAGGGACATAATCCCCGCGATGGAGGAGGCCACCGTCAGCTCGGCTCCCAAATCCAGGGCAAAGCTGGCCACCAGGGGGAAGGTCATCTGCCCCGCCGCCCCGTTTGCCAGGTTAATCAAGATCAGCACCAAAAATTTCCACGTCCACAGGCTTGTCTTTGCTTCTTTCACAGAATCCCCTCCAGCGTCCTTGTTCCGGCGCCTTTTTTGCGCCGCTGCTTTAAGCATACCGGTTTTGGCAACGGATTGCCATAGCCAAAAGTTGACTTTCATTCCAAAAAAATGCCTTTTGTCCGTTTTCATTATCCCAAAAAAACACCTTGGCCCGCTACTAAAAAAACGACCTGTTTTATTGGAAACCTGTCTTTTTCTAAAAAACCCGGCCCCTCCCTCCAGGAAAGGCCGGTTTTCTCTCTTGTTTTCCTTACAGCCGCAGGCCCTTGATGTCCTTAATCCGGGAGAAGATCACGTTGCAGGAGCAGGAAACCACCCCCGGCAGCTTGTCAATGGTGCCGTAGATCAGCTGTTCCATCTCCTCGTTGGAGGCCGCCACCGCGTGAACGTGGAGCTTGCTTCTTCCCGTCACCCGGTAGATCTGGGTGACAGTCTCGTTTTGCCGGAGGGTCTCCGCGGCCTGGGCCAAGGCTCCCGGCTCCGTCTCCAGCTCGAAGTAGCAGGAAATGGCCCCGCTGATCCTCTGCGGATTGATGATGGTGGTGTACTCCTCGATAATGCCCTTTTTCTCCAGGGCCTGCACCCGCATCTTCACCGCCACCCGGGAAATCCCCACCTGCTGGCCAATCTCCGAATAGGACATGCGGGCGTTTTGAATCAGCAGCCGCAAAATCTGCTGGTCCAGCTGGTCAAGGCCGTCTAAAAACACAAAGGTCCCCCCTTTTTTCCTGCTGCCATTATAGGTCCTTTCCCCAGCGCTGTCAAGAAATTCGTCATTCGCTTCTTGACATTCCTCAGAGAGAACCGTATAATACATTTCGAAAAGAAAGTTATAAATTCCGAAACGAAAGAGAGTGGCAAGCTTATGGAGTCCAACCTAACCCGGGGGCCGGTGCTGAAAACCATGCTGCGGTTTGCTGTCCCCATGATTTTGGGAGACCTGCTTCAACAGTGCTACAACATAGCGGACACGGTGATTGTGGGCCAGTTTCTTGGAGCGGACGCCCTGGCCGCCGTGGGGTCCTCCTTTTCCCTGATGACCTTTCTCACCTCCATTCTGCTGGGGCTGGCAATGGGCAGCGGCACCGTGTTCTCCATCCGCTTTGGCCAAAAGGACACCCGGGGGCTGAAGGAGGGAATTCTGGCCTCCTTCGCCCTGCTGGGCGCGGTAACGGCAGCGCTGAGCCTGGCGGTCTTTCTGGGGCTTGACTGGATCATCTGGGCGCTGCGGACACCGGAAGGCCTGGTGTCCCTGATGCGGGAGTACCTGCTTGTGATCTTTGCCGGGCTGGCGGGGATTTTTCTGTACAACTTCTTCGCTTCCCTGCTGCGCTCTCTGGGGAATTCGGTGGTACCCCTGGTTTTTCTGGCGGTTTCCGCTGTGCTGAACATCGTGCTGGACCTGTGGTTTGTGGCGGGCCTGCGCCGGGGCGTGGCCGGAGCCGCCGAGGCCACGGTGATCTCCCAGTATGTCTCCGGCATCGGCATTGCCCTGTACACCTGGATGAAATTCCCCCACCTGCTCAGAAGGGAGCCGGAGATCCGGCTGCGCTGGAGCCGGGTCAAGGAGATCACCAGCTTTTCCACCCTGACCTGCTTGCAGCAGTCCATCATGAACCTGGGGATTCTGGCGGTGCAGGGGCTGGTCAACAGCTTTGGCACGGCCATTATGGCGGCCTTTGCCGCCGCCGTCAAAATCGACGCCTTCGCCTATCTGCCCGTCCAGGACTTTGGCAACGCCTTCTCCATCTTCGTGGCCCAAAACTACGGCGCCAGGGAGCCCAAGCGGATCAAGCGGGCCATTGGAGGCGCGGCGGCGGCCTCGGCCCTGTTCAGCCTGGCGGTGTCCCTGGTGGTGTTTGTGTTTGCCCGGCCCCTGATGACCCTCTTTATCGACGGCAGCGAAACCGCCGTCATCGCCGAGGGCGTCCGCTACCTTCGCATTGAGGGTGCCTTCTACTGCTTGATCGGCCTGCTGTTCCTGCTCTACGGCCTGTACCGGGCCTTGGCGAAGCCGGGCATGTCCGTGGTGCTGACGGTGGTCTCCCTGGGGACCCGGGTGGCCCTGGCCTACGGCCTGTCCGCCATTCCCGCCATTGGCGTGGTGGGCATCTGGTGGTCGGTACCCATTGGCTGGTTCCTGGCGGACGCCCTGGGCGTGGGGTATTACCTGCTCCGGCGCAAGGGGCTGCTGCCCCAGGCGGAGTCCGGGGAGAGCGGCCCGGCTCCCAGGGGGTAAAGGCCGCCGGTCCTTTCCGAAAGGGTCTTGACTTCAAGAGGGCTTCAGCCTGTATAATAGAGGTATTCCCTTTGGAAAGGATGATTTCACATGAAAAAACTGGGCTTTGGCCTGATGCGCATGCCCTCCCTGGACCCCAACGACGCCAGCAAGGTGGACATCCAGCAGGTCCAGCAGATGGTGGACCTGTTTTTGGAAAAGGGCTTCACCTATTTTGACACCGCCTGGATGTACAACGCCTTCGCCAGCGAGTCCACCGCCAAGACCGTTCTGGTGGACCGCCACCCCCGGGAAAGCTTCACCCTGGCCACCAAGCTTCACACCGGCTTTTTCAACTCTCTGGAGGACCGGGACAAGATCTTCAACGCCCAGCTGGAAAAGACCGGCGCCGGGTATTTCGACTACTACCTGCTCCACGGCATCGAGGCCGGGTTCCTGCCCAAGTTTGAGGAGCTGGACTGCTTCCACTGGCTGCTGGACAAGCGGGAAAAGGGCCTGGTGCGCCACGCCGGCTTTTCCTATCACGACTCCCCGGAGCTGCTGGACCAGATTCTGACAAAGCACCCCGAAATGGAGTTTGTCCAGCTGCAAATCAACTATCTGGACTGGGAAAGCCCCTGGATTCAGTCCCGGGCCTGCTATGAGGTGGCCCGCAGGCACAACAAGCCCGTCATCGTCATGGAGCCGGTCAAGGGCGGCACTCTGGCCCAGGTTCCCCCAGAGGCGGAGCGCCTGTTCCGGGAGCGGGAGCCATCCCTGTCCCCGGCCTCCTGGGCCATTCGGTTCGCCGCCAGCCTGCCCGGGGTGATGATGGTCCTCTCCGGCATGAGCAGCCTTTCCCAGATGGAGGACAACCTGTCCTATATGGAGGACTTCCAGCCTCTCACCCAGGAGGAACAGCAGCTGTGCTTCCAGGCCGCGGAGATCATCAACAGCCAGATCGCCATTCCCTGCACCGGCTGCTCCTACTGCACCGAGGGCTGCCCCCAGCGCATTGCCATCCCCCAGTATTTCTCCCTGTACAACGAGGACATGCGGGAGGTGGCCACCAAGGGCTGGACCATCAACTTCTCCAACTACAACACCCTGGCCAAGAGCTTTGGCCGGGCCAAGGACTGTATTGCCTGCGGCCAGTGCGAAAGCGTATGTCCCCAGCACCTGCCCATCATAGAAAATCTGAAGAAGGTCTCCCAGCGCTATGACCGCTGAGAGAGAGAAGCCGCTGCCCAGCCAGCGGCCTCTTTTTTTGCCCGGGGCGGCCTGGCTGTTTCTTTTCCAGCTGGCTCTTGCCAGTGCACCGGCAAAGTAGTATAATGTGATTTATACAAAAATTCATCTTTTTTGAGAAAAAAGAAAGGAAGAACGCAGATGCTTGCACAACACAAGGTACTGTTTGAACAGACCAGCGTCCGGGGCATGGAGCTGAAAAACCGCTTTGCTATGGCCCCTATGGGTCCCCTGGGACTGGGAGACTCTCACGGCGGGTTTAACCAGCGGGGCATCGACTACTACACCGAGCGGGCCAAGGGCGGCACCGGGCTGATTATCACCGGCGTCACCTTTGCCGACAACCAGGTGGAGGAGCATGGCATGCCCAACTGTCCCTGCGCCACCTACGACCCCATCCAGTTTGTCCGCACCGCCCGGGAAATGACCGAGCGCATCCACGCCTACGGCTCCAAGGTGTGGCTGCAAATGTCCGGGGGCTTTGGCCGGGTGACCATCCCCACCAACCTGGGGGAATATCCTCCCGTGGCCCCCTCCCCCATTATGCACCGGTGGCTGGACAAGGTCTGCCGGGAGCTGACCGTGGAGGAGATCCACCACATTGTCAAGCAGTTTGGCAACGGCGCCTACCACGCCAAGCGGGCCGGCTTTGACGGGGTGGAGATCCACGCTGTTCACGAAGGGTATTTAATCGACCAGTTCGCCATCTCCTTCTTCAACCACCGCACCGACGAGTACGGCGGCTCTCTGGAAAACCGGCTGCGCTTTGCCAAAGAGATTGTGGAGGAAATCAAGGCCCGCTGCGGGGAGGACTTTGTGGTGGCCCTGCGGTACAGCCCCAAGAGCTTTATCAAGGACTGGCGTGTAGGCGCCCTGCCCGGCGAGGAATTTGAGGAAAAGGGCCGGGATCTGCCGGAAGGCGTGGAGGCCGCCAAGCTGCTGGTACAGTACGGCTATGACTGTCTGGACGTGGACGTGGGCAGCTATGACGCCTGGTGGTGGAGCCATCCCCCCATGTACCAGAAGAAGGGCCTGTACATTGAGTACGCCAAGCTGGTGAAGGACGCGGTGGACGTGCCTGTGATCTGCGCCGGCCGCATGGACGACGCCGACATGGCCGCCAAGGCTGTGGAAGACGGCGCCTGCGACATTGTGTCCCTGGGCCGGCCCCTGCTGGCGGACCCGGACTACGTCAACAAGCTGAAGGCTGGCAAGGTGGAGTCCATCCGGCCCTGCCTGTCCTGCCAGGAGGGCTGCATGGGCCGCATCCAGGAGTATTCCGCCCTCAACTGCGCCGTGAACCCCGCCTGCTGCCGGGAGCGCGTCGCCCAGCTGCTGCCCACCACCACCCCCAAGAAGGTGCTGATTATCGGCGGCGGCCCCGCCGGCTGCGAGGCGGCCCGGGTGCTGGCCATTCGGGGCCACCAGCCCGTGCTCTGCGAGGCCAGGGACACCCTGGGCGGCAACCTGATCCCCGGCGGCACCCCGGACTTTAAGGAGGACGATCTGGCCCTGGTCCGGTGGTACGCCCACGAGCTGAAGGAGCTGAACGTGGAGGTGCGCCTGAACACCAAAATGACCGCCGCGGACATCCAAAAGGCGGACTTTGATGTGCTGATTCTGGCCACCGGCTCCGTGCCAAAGCGTATCCCCCTGGAGGGCAACGTGCTCACCGCCGAGGAGGTGCTGCTGGGCAAGGTGGACCCGGGCCGGTCCACGGTGATTGTGGGCGGCGGTCTGGTGGGCTGCGAAACCGCCCTGTGGCTGCGGGAGCAGGGCAAGGACGTGACCCTTGTGGAAACCATGCCAAAGCTGCTGGCGGTCAACGGCCCCCTGTGCCACGCCAACTCCGAGATGCTGGAGGCTCTGGTGCCCTTCAAGGGCGTGCAGATCAAGTGCGGCTCCACGGTGAAGAGCGCCCAGCCCGGCCAGGTGGTCATCGCCGGGGAGCAGGGCGAGGAAACCCTCCCCGCCGATTCGGTGATTCTCTGCGTGGGATACAAGGCGGAAAACAGCCTGTATGAAGAGCTGAAGGACAAGGTGGACGCCATCTATCAAATCGGCGACGCCAACAAGGTGGCCAACATCATGTACGCCATCTGGGACGCCTATGAGGTGGCCAGCACCCTGTAAGACCTTTCTCCATCCATAAAAAAACACGGGACGCGCCCGGCCCCTGGCTGGCGCGTCCCTCTTTATTGGAGGGCCGCTTTTGGAAAAAGTGGAAAGATCCCCTCTCCCATCTTGCGTGAAAGGAAAAACCGCGGTATAATAGTTTCCATAATTTTCTTTTTTGGGAGGGAGATCCCCTTGAGCGCTTATACGGAAGCCGTCATCCGGTGGCAGTCCCGTCAGCTTCGCAGCCCCAAGGATTTGGACCAGCTGCTGCAAGGCTTTAATCCGCTGTTTGCCGTCAACGCCATTCTGCTGGAGGGGGAAAGCATTTCCCTTCCAGTGGCGGAGGAATACTATCGGACGGGAGCTGTTTCGCAATTCACAGGAAATCCCAAGGCCCTGGTGCGGCTGTACAACCACAAGCTGTGCTATGAATATCTGCGGGAGCGGATTTTGGCCCGGGACGACCTGGACACCTCTCTGGTGCTGGAGGTCCACCGGATCTTAAACAGCGGCACCTATAACGAGCCCTTTTACCTGGCCAGCGGCGAGCGTCCCGGCCAGCTGAAAAAGCGGGACTTTGTCACGGCCTCCACCGGAGTGGGCGCCTCCGCCCAGGATGTGGGCCGGGAGCTGGACCGGCTGATGGAGGAGATCAGCGGCTACTGCGGCGGGGAGCTGCTTTCCGCCGCCGCCTATTTTCACTGCCGGTTTGAGAACATCCACCCCTTCGCCTCGGGAAACGGGGCAATGGGCCGGGTGCTGATGAACTATTTCCTGCTTATCCGGGACCACCCGCCCCTGATTGTCTTTGCCCAGGACCAGGAGGAATACCTCCAGTGCCTGACCCGCTACGACCGGGACCGGGACGCCCAGCCCCTGGCGGAGTTTCTTAAAAGGGAGCTGGTCAAAACCTGGGAGGCCTGAGGACTGTAAAAAAATACTGTCAGAAACGAGGACTTTGCCATGCTGTTTCTCTGCTATCCAAAATGCTCCACCTGCAAAAAGGCCCAGACCTGGCTGGAAGACCACGGCCTGGACTATCAGCTGCGGGACATCAAGACCCAAAACCCCACCCAGGAGGAGCTGCGCCAGTGGCACGCTCAAAGCGGCCTGCCCCTGAAGCGCTTCTTCAACACCAGCGGCCAGCAGTACCGGGCCTTGGGCCTGAAGGACAGGCTGCCCCAAATGACCCAGGAGGAACAGCTGGCCCTGCTGGCCACCGACGGCATGCTGGTAAAGCGGCCCATTCTCCTGGACGGGGACAAGGTGCTGGTGGGCTTCCGGCAGGGAGAGTGGGAAGCCGCCCTGCTGTAAAAAAGGCGCGAAAATGCCCGGTGTCTTAAAACAGGCACCGGGCGTTTTTCCTTTCCAAAGAAAGCTCACTCGTCGTTGCTCAGGTTGGAAATGGCCTTTTTCATGGCGGCGATCACCGTGGCGTCCTTCTCCCTCTCCAGATAATAGCGCAGATGGGCGCTGGCGTGCTCGTTGTTCATCACGCCCAGGGCCTCGGCGGCGGCGGCACGGATCTTGGCGTCATCGCTGGTGAGCATGTCGGGGACAATGGCGTTGAAGGAATCGTCCTTGCCAATCTTGCCCATACCGGCAATCGCGGCCAGTCTTACCTCCTCGTCCTTGTCGTTGGCCAGCTTGATGAGGGCGGCCTCTTTTCCTTTCTCAATGGCTTTGGTTACTTTGTCGAGCTTGCTCATAACTATGTAAGACCTCCTGTAAAGTGGGAACAAACCAAGGAGCAGCCCTCCTTGTTAGTTTGCTAACATTTAGTGTATCGCCCACGTTTTACAGAAATATGGTGTAATTGTGAATAAATTGTGAATTGTTGGCAGGATAGCCAAAACTCTCTCACAGAGCGTGGTTTTTTGAAGCCCCCGCACCAGAGCCGCCGGCCCCTACTCCTCCAGGTTGGCCCGAATTTTCTCGCACAGCTGGATAAAGGTCTCCTTCTCCCGCGGGGTGAGACAGTGAGAAATCCGGTCCTCCACCTGGCGGACGCTGCGGCCGATGCGCTCGTGCAGCTCAATGGCCCGGGGTGTCAGCTCCAGCTTTTTCAGCCGGGCGTCCTGCTCCACAGAGCTGCGGGTAATCAGGCCGTTTTTCTCCATCAGCTGCAAAATCCCCGTCACCGTGGACCGGCGGATGGAAAACTGCTCCTGAATATCCCGCTGAAACACCTCTTTGTCCCGGTTTTGATAGAGATAGCCAATAATCCACCCCTGCACGCCGGTGGGCTGCTCACTCTCCCCGGTAAACGCTGTTTGGTCCACCACGCGCTTTACCAGATGAGACAGCGTGCGGATTTGAAAGCCAATATCCTCCCGATATTCCACGATTGTTTCTTCCTCCGAATTGTTAGGATGCGAACAGTATACACCTTTTTTTCCCTCTTGTCAATGGCAAAGGGAAAGGCCCCTGCCGCCTGGCAGGAGCCTTCCGTGACTTTTTTGCCTTTACAGAGGCGGTTTTCCTTGAAAACGCACTCACTTACAGTGGTTGCCCAGCTCCGTTGCTTTGGTAAGCGGGAAGGGCAGTTTCCTGCGGAAACTCCCCATCGAGTTTGCCTTGGGGC
>CAJMOH010000073.1 GCA_905215055.1 uncultured bacterium | reverse complement strand
CTTTTTTATTTACCCCTGGTTGAACCAGGGGTTTTGTTAAGCCTAAAGGCAGCAATGAAAAACCCCGGAACACGCTGTTCCGGGGTTTTGTGTCAGGAGATCCAGTGGGTTACTCGAAATCCACCACAATGCCCTTTTCGTCAGATTCCAGAGCGGCCTCCATCAAACGGAGAACACGCAGAGCCTCCTCAGGCTTGACGATCTGCTCGGCCTTGCCCAGCACTACGTCGCACAGGTTGGAGTAGAGCTGATTCCGGTCATACTCCAAATCAGGAAGAGGCAGCTCGTCCACAGAGTCGGGGTTCCGGGGAGCCATGGTCTTGGAGAGACCCTCGCCCATCAGGATGGGAGTGGCGTCCTTGTCCTCCCAGCTGCGAAGCACCACCATCCGGCCGGGATCACGGAAATCCTTAATTTCCGCCGTGCCCTGATCGCCGCACAGATACCAGTGGGGAAGGGTGATGAAGTTGCAGGTACCCACTTCCACCGTGGCGGTCAGACCGCTTTCAAAAACCATGTTCATGATAAAGCCGTCATCCACCTCGTCGTTGGTGACGTGGGTCATCTTGGCGTAGACCTTTTTAATCTTCTCGGGGACCATGAGAACAATCCGGTCCAGCAGATGCACGCCCCAGTCAAACATCATGCCGCCGCCCTTTTCCTTAATGCCGCGCCAGTCGCCGGGGATACCCCGGGACCCATGATACCGGGACTCAATGTGGAACACATTGCCGATCAGCTTTTCCTCGTAGACCTTCTTCATGGTCAGATAGTCCTTGTCCCAGCGGCGGTTCTGCCGGGGATAGAATACCTTGCCGGTCTCTTTGGCAACAGCCATTACGTCCTCCAGGTCCTTGCTGCTCATCATGACAGGCTTTTCACAGAGCACATGTTTGCCGGCCCGCATAGCCCGAATGGAAAGCTCCTTGTGGCTGTCGTTGGGGGTGGCTACCAGCACCACGTCCACCCGGTCGTCCGCCAAAATTTCCTCGAAGCTGTTATAGGTGGAGAAGCCCTGCTTTCTGGCCCATTCCTGGCGGTCCTCTTTGATGTCATAGGTGCCGGCCAGAACCATCTTGGTGGTCAGGTCTGTGTCGCCGGGGAGCAGTTCGCGGCCCTTGGAACCGTCGGTCATCCACAGAGCCTGTCCGCTGCCGGTGGAAATTGCCACGGCATGGCCGCCGCCCATACCGCCGCAACCCACAACCGCAACCGCTACTTTGCCGTCAATCATAAAAAGTCCTCCTCTATTTTCTTAAATTTTGTACTATCAGGAAAAACAACCGGGCAACGGGGGAAACCCCGTTGTTCCTTCCATATTCATACCGCATCGGACACCAAAAGTCAAGGGATTTTTTTCACTTTTTCTCCTCAAAAAACCTGTTTTAAAGCAAAGAAAAAGAGCGGAAATCAAATCCGCTCTTTTAGAATGCGTAAAAATCCCGCCCGACCGTATCGTGCAACTCAATAACCTGCTACATAAAAGCAGGTGGGTGTCCCCCCGCGTGGTTCACGCTCCCTTCCTCCAGCAGCCGGACAAAGCCGTGCCGGGAGGTCTGCAATCCGCAGGCGGAGTCAGGACTCCCTTTCAATCGAGTGTAGGGTTATATGTGCACAGTCCGCGTATCGGGCAGGAAAATTATCAGACGCAAGAGGGGGAACAGGGTCCCTTCAGGAACCGCCCTTCTTCCATCCTATCCCAGAACAGGGAACATTATTCCTCGTCCTCGTCAAAATAGGCTTCGTTAAAGCGCTCCTCAAAGATCGCGGCCAGCTTATCCAGAAGCTCGTCGTCCTCAACCTCCTGCAGCTGTTCCTCGCCGTCCTCTTCGATCACTTCAAAAATATAGTAGGTCTCCGCGTCGGAAACAAGCTCGTCGGCCTCCTGCTGGGTGGGAACCAGCGCCAGAAAATGGCCGTCGTCGTTTTCCAGCTCGTCGATAATTTCAAACTCGTGCTCCTGGCCCTCGTCGTCCAACAGGGTAAGAAGGTCAGCTTCATATTCATGATCCATCGTGGGGTTCACGCTCCTTTCGTCACCGACATTGTACCGTAAAAACCCGGTGTAGTCAAGCGGAGTTTTTAACAATCCCTATTCTACCTGAAGAAGCGGGAAAAATCAAGCCCCTCCATATTTTCCATAAAAAAATTAAAAAAACTTGAAAAATACTATTGACAAACTGGATACGGCGCGCTATAATAAGGGCGAAGATAAGAGATAGAGAACATCTACGAAATCTTCAACAGCAGCTTCGCAAAGGCCGGAAGTAAGTGGAACAGGGCTTTCAACCAGCAATGGGATGTGACAGTTTTCCAAAACCGCTGATTGAATTTGCTTCTCCCAACAAGGATCTGCCTTCTTTTCAGAAGAGAGTGCTTTCAAGGGAGCTTGCGAACCCCCTACCGGGGAAAGTGATCTTTTAAAGAGAAGAGAAATTTTTAAAAGAGATAACTTTTCAACACACAGGGCATGGGAATCAAGCAAGATTTTCCTAAGAAACACATCGTGCAGAAGAACCGTGGATCTCCGCTGAGTAACTCAGCAAAGCGATTTTTCAAATGCCTTGCCAAACACAAGGAGAACCATTTTGAGAAAATTGTTTTTCAGGAGAAGTTTTTTCAAGAGTTGCGTTTGGAAAAAGTATTTCCAAGCAGAATGGAAGCGTTCCAGAGTGAAAACGGCGAGGAGTGGAATTTGAATCAAGGGCTGTATTAAAGAAAACCTGGAATGGATTTGGAGTGTATCCCAAAAACAAGAAAGGGAGCTTTTCTGGTCAGTCAGTAGCCGCAAAATGGCGGTGAAAAAAGGAAAAGCAGCGCGGCCCCAAAAGTGCGAAGCGAGCAAATATTCTCATTGCAGAAAGGCGGGTGGGTCCGATGGATCAAATGGAACCTCAGAATTTGGAGTCTGCGGACTCACATTTCGCAGACTGATATAGATTTAAAATAATATATAGAAGGAAGGTTCCTGATTCTGATTCAACCTCAGAGAGTAGGAAACCAAAAAGGCACGGATCTGTTTTAAAACCGTTAGATTCTAAAGCTTATTAAAGCATGATTAGAGCCAAAAGGCCAAATACGAAAGCGCGGTTAATTAGGACGGTATTGATGTGCCGGAAAAAAGGTAAAAACCAATGTACTAGTCATTCTCTTTTGAAAGATTATGATTCCCGGATGAGAGAGTTTCTTCAATAGAAGATGTTTCCTTCCAAGGGATGTATAGTGGTAAACCAATGTTTGAGTAACCTGAATGGCAATGTAATTGAGTCGTAAGCGTTTGAAAATCATTTTTGTAAAGCGAAATCGTCCAGTTGCAGAACATGCAAGGTTGGTTCAAGTTGGAAAGAATACCTTCGTAAAACAAGAGGGCTTTTGGGGTGTTTCCCAAAGGCCCTTTTTGCTGTCCTGTTTTTTTGCGCTCTTTGGGAAAAGCCTGATATTTCCACTTGTTCCGACAAAGGGTTTGTGCTATAATAAAGGCCGCTGAATAAAAATGTGCGGCAGGTGGCGTTATGCAGAAACTGGTTCGGGATCGTGGACAGGAGAATCAAGAGTTTCAGTCGTTTTATCAGGCCTTGGCCTGTCAGTCCGGCTTTGAGAGGATCGACCAATATTTGCAGCATGGTTCCACTACCCGATTGGTTCACAGCGTGGCGGTTGCCTATTACAGTTACAGATTGGCCCGCTTTTCCCGCCTCTCCTTTCATTGGGAGGAGCTGGTCCGCGGCGCCTTGCTTCACGATTATTTCCTCTATGACGCTCAGGATGGAGACCCTGCCCACAAATGGCACTGGACCCGCCATCCGGGGATCGCGGCGGAAAACGCCAAGGAAGAGCTGGATCTGACCTCCATTGAGGAGGATACCATCCGCTGCCACATGTTTCCTCTCACGGTAAAGCCTCCCAAATACCGGGAGGGCGTGGTGGTGTCCCTGGTGGATAAGGCTTGCTCTGTGTACGAGTTTTTCAGCCGTCGCGCGCCCTACTCCAGACTGCGGGGCGATATGCCGTTTTTGCGAGACGCCAAGACCTCCATGCAGCCTGGCTTGGTTATTTTGCTGCCGGAGATGGCGGGAAAGGGCTTCCGCCGGTAAGAGATTTTACCCAGCTTCCCCTGATGGGAAGCTTTTTTCTTGCCATTTTTCCCAAAGTTTGGTATACTAATATGTCACAAACGGAAAGCGTCTTTTGAAAGGACAAGCTATGAAACTCTTGAAATCTCTCTTTTTGAAATACCGGGAATTAATTCTCTATGTGTTTTTTGGCGGGCTGACCACTTTGGTCAACTGGGCCAGCTACTGGCTTTTGGCGGATGTGTTTCATGTGCCTTATCTGTGGGCCACGGCCATCGCTCAGGTTTTGTCCATTCTCTTTGCCTACGTCACCAACCGAATCTGGGTGTTTGAGAGCAAGGCCAAGGGCTTTTCCGCTGTTTTCTGGGAAATGGTCCGGTTTTTCGGCTGCCGGGCGGCCTCCTTTGTGCTGGACCTGCTGTGCATGCGCATAGGCGTAGGGGGGTTTCATGTCAACGACATGGTGATGAAGCTGCTTTCCAACGTGATTGTGGTAATTGTCAACTATGTGTTCAGCAAGCTGATTGTCTTTCGCAAGCCCAAGCAGGGACGTTGACGAACGCTTTCGTTTGCGGTATAATCAAATCAATTTATGTAAAATTAGGAGGACACGCACATGGCGCGCAGAGATCACTTCGCATCGCAGGGGTTTGAGGATGTCTCCAGTTATTCCTCCTCCAAGGAGTATAAAAAGCGGAAGAAAAACCGGCGGGGAAGAGCCGTGCTTCGGGGAATTGCCGTCTTTTTCTGCCTGGTGTTTATCCTCTGCGGCAGCGGGCTGGTATATGTGTCCACCAATCTGCTGGCAAACCTGACTACCACCTCCATTGCCAAGGACAACGACAGCCTGGGCATTGACACGGAAAATATCGTCATGGACAGCAGCATTAAAAACATCGCCCTGTTTGGCGTGGATTCCCGCAACGGGGATTTTACAGGCCTGTCGGATGTGATCATGATTCTCAGCGTGGACGGTGTTCACGGCAAGCTGAAGCTGACCTCCATTCTCCGGGACAGCGAGCTTTCCATCAACGGCGAAACCCTCAATGGGGATTATGTGAACTACACCGCCAAAATCAACAACGCCTATCAGCTGGGCGGGCCAGAGCTGGCCATTCGCACCTTGAACCGGAACTTTGGTCTGGATATTCGGAAATATGTCACTGTAAACTTCGCCAACATGGCCGCCATTGTAGACGCCTTTGGCGGTGTGGACATGGAGCTGACCGCCGAAGAGGTGGGAGCTATCAATGACAATCTCTGGGCGCTCAGCCAGGAAGTGGAGGACCAGAAGGAGCGGGATATGGCCAATGGCACCTACGAGGAGCAGACCTATTCCGAGATCAAATCCACCGACTATTTCCCGGATGTAAATGGGGAGATCAACATTGCCTACGGCGAGTATGAGGGAGGCACCTACCACCTAAACGGCAACCAGGCGGTAGCCTATGGCCGTATCCGCTATGTGGACAGCGACTGGGGCCGGGTAGAGCGCCAGCAGAAGGTGTTTTCCGCTCTGGTGGGCAAGGTGACAGAGCTGAGCTGGTCGGACTACCCCAGTCTCATCCAGCAGATGATGCCCTATTGTGAGACGAACCTGGACTTGACCGACGTCATGGGCTTGGCGCCGATTTTGCTGACAGATTTCACCATCAGCAGCATCAGCGTGCCGGACATCGATTATGAAACCGATTTGTTCGACGGCTACGACGAATATCAGAACTACCGCATGATTTACGACCCCACCGGGGCTGCCGAACGCATCAGCGCCTTCATCTATGAGGAAAGCTCTCCCTATTGGGATCAGTATGGCGACACCTCCCAGGAAACAGACGCCAGCAGCGCCGTGGGAGACTGAAAGCACGGAGGAAATGAATGGGAACTAGGGATACGCGAAACGGCCCCCGGCACAGCGGGGAACACCGTTCACCAAGCGGCGGCAGAGCCGGTGCAAGCCGGTCCGCTGGGACCAGCCGCCCCCGCCGGGAGCCGCTGCAGGACAATTACTATTACGAGGAGCCGCCCAGAGGCTGGAAGGAAGGGGACGGCTTTCAGGATATTTCCAGCTATTCCTCTCCCGCAAAGCGCCGGGCTGACCAGCAGGCGATGGAGCAGGAGCGCCGCTCCGCCAAAAAAAGGAGCGAAACCAGAGCAAGCCGCCGGAATACCAGCCAGGAAATTTACAGCAGCAGCCGTCCGGTCCGAAAAAGGTTTGGCTGGGGAAAGCTGGTGCTGGCGCTGGTCCTGGTGCTGGTGGTGGCCGTAGGCGGCAGCTTTGTGTACATGCTCAGCGGCTTGACCATGACCTCTCTGGACAAAAGCGACAGCTCTCTGGGGTTTTCCTCCGCCGCGGTGACGGATTCCCAGATTGTCAATGTTGCTCTGTTTGGTCTGGACAGCCGGGAAAACCAGGACAGCGGCCGCGCGGACGTGACCATGATCCTTTCAGTGGATATGCGCCACCACTCTCTGAAGCTGATCTCTATTCTTCGGGACAGCGAGGTGTACATCGAGGGCTACGGCTATGACAAGATCACCCACGCCTACGCCTACGGCGGACCGGAGCTGGCAGTAAAAACCCTCAACCAGAACTTCCAGCTGGACATCAAAAACTATGTCACTGTCAACTTTTACCAGATGGCGGAGATTGTGGAGGCCTTTGGCGGCATCGACATGGAGCTGACCGCTGAGGAGGTATACCAGCTCAACCAGAACCTGTGGACCTTGGGGCAGGAGTCCCCCGGCACGGTGGTTTCCACAGATTACATCCGCAATATCTACGGGGAAGTGAACCTGGTTGACGGTCCCTTTGAGGACGGCACCTATCACTTAAACGGCAACCAGGCCGTGGCCTATGCCCGCATTCGCCACAGCGACAGCGACGATGTTCGCGCTTCCCGCCAGCAGGAGGTGCTCCAGGCCCTGCTGGAAAAGGCCAAGAGCAATCCCTTTTTGCTGCCCGCCAGAATCCGCAAGGTGTTTTCCATCTGCGAGACCTCTCTCAGCGTGGGGGACATGCTGGGCATGACGCCCATTGTCCTGGGCGGCTTGAACCTGAAAACCCTCACCATCCCCGGGGAGGAGGAGCAGGCCTACGGCGCCTATCTGGACAGCGGCGCCTGGGTATACGAATATGATTTAACCCAGGCCGCTCAGCATATCAACCGGTTTATTTACGAGGAGGAATCCCCTTACTACACAGGGGCAGAATAAGACCAGAATCCCAAGGAAAGGATGGGTTTGCCGTGAGCGATCCTGTATTGGTTATCATGGCTGCCGGCATGGGCAGCCGCTATGGAGGCTTAAAGCAGATTGACCCCGTGGGGGTGTGCGGGGAAAAGATCATCGATTTTTCCCTGTTCGACGCCCGCCGGGCCGGGTTCCGGAAGGCGGTGTTCATCATCAAGGAGGAGCTGCTGCCGGACTTCCAGGAGGCCGTGTTTCAAAAGGCCTCGCGGTATATGGAGATTCAGTGGGTATTCCAAAAGCTTACCGACGTGCCGGAGGGCGTCACTGTGCCGGAGGGCCGGGTAAAGCCCTGGGGTACGGGCCACGCTGCCCTGACCGCCGCCCGGGTCCTGGGGGACGCTCCCTACGCCGTCATCAACGCGGACGACTTCTATGGCCGGGAGGCCTTTGAGAAGATTTACCGCTTTTTGAAAAATGCCCGGGATGGCGCGAAGCTGGATTTCGCCATGGTGGGCTACTATTTGAGGAACACGGTTACGGAAAACGGCTATGTATCCCGGGGCGTGTGCCAAATTGAAAATGGCCTGCTGCAATCCATCACCGAGCGCACCCACATTGAGAAGCGGGACCAGGGCATTGCTTTCACCGAGGACAACGGCGCCACATGGACACCTCTCGCCCAGGACGCGGTGGTGTCCATGAACCTGTGGGGCTTTACCCCCGGCTTTACAGCCGCCTTGGAGACGGACTTCCTCCGGTTCTTCCAGGAGGATGTGCCGAAAAATCCAGAGAAGGCGGAGTTCTTCCTG
Source organism: uncultured bacterium (assembly GCA_905215055.1). GTDB lineage: Bacteria > Bacillota > Clostridia > Oscillospirales > Acutalibacteraceae > Acutalibacter. Next base: position 1,704 of record CAJMOH010000073.1, on the reverse strand, counting down.
CCCTTTGTAGTCAATGACCTGCTGGCTCGGAACAAGGCCCAGGTGACCGTGCTGTCCTCCGCGGACAAGTGGTACGGCGTCACCTACAAGGAGGACAAGGAAACCGTGATGGGGGCCATCCGCGCCATGACAGAGCGGGGCGAGTATCCGGCGCCCCTTTGGAAATAACCCTGTTTTGGGGCAAAAAACTGGCCCTTTGACTCCTCTTTTCCAGAGGGCCAAAGGGCGAGCAGCCGGAGCCTGTCAGAATGTGGATAGTTTCACGAAACCTCTTCAGGCTCCGGTCCCTCTGGACAATATCCCAATTCTTGTTCAGGCAGCAAACGCTTTTCCTGACTGCTTGTCCCTAGTGTGGGCCTGCTTGCGGGCGTTTATGCGCCTCTTCAGAAAAAAATCTTGTTTGCCGCTTGCAAAACCTTCCCATATATGGTATGATAGCCGAAGGAATTTAGTGTGCGGCTGCGCTGCCCGCTGTGCCGGTTTCCGGCAATGAATTTAGGAGGAATCAGACAGAAATGAACGCTTTGGAAATTGTGCTTGGCATTGTGTTGATGCTGTTTGCCATCGCCATTATCATTGTTATCCTGCTGCAAGAGGGCAGCCAGAAAAATCTGGGTGTGGTCACTGGCGGCGCGGACACCTTCCTGTCCAAGAATAAGGCACGGTCTGTGGATGCTTTTCTGTCCCGCTGGACCAAGGTGATTGCCATTGGCTTTTTTGTGCTTGTCATTGTGGCGAACATCCTCATGTACTTTATGTAATCTGAAAAGATTGTATCGGGCAAAAGCGCGCCTCGCGGTCTCGCGGGGCGTTTTTTCTGTGGGAAAGGGGGAACCAGGATGATCCGTCTTGTGGAAGAGGCAGCGGAACGCCGCCGTCTTTTGGCGCTTTGCGAGAAAACAGCCTTCGGATGCAAAATTGCTTCTCTGGCCACGGCCTATGGTTTTGACAAAAGCTTTGCCTGCTTCTGGCTGGATACAGAGGAGTCGGTGGTTTACTGCCTGATGGACGGCGTCATGCTTCTTTCTGGAACTGTCATGGACGGTAAAGGCTCTCGGGAATTTCTCCGGGCAGTAGGCGCCGGAGAGGTTCTCTGCGCGGTGCGAAACGCCGAGACTCTGGCTCTTTCCCCCCGCGAGACAGGGGACGTACTCAAGCGCGGTCTGGAGCCGGGGGTCCTGCCCAATGTCCCTCCGCCGCCGGTGAGCATCCGCCAGGTGTACGCGCTTTTGGAGGAAAACCACATGGTGGGGGAGTTTGAGCCATTTTACCTGGATCTGTCCCACAAGCTGCGCCATCACGCCGCCCTTGCCCTGACAGTGCCGGGAGAGAACGGCCTGAGAGGCTGCGCGGTGGTGTCCTCCATCTCAGCGAAAAGTGCCATTCTTTCCGCCTTGGCTGTGCGGGAGGACTGCCGCAGGCAGGGAATCGGCACCCAGCTGGTGAAACAGGTGGAGGCATACTTCCCCGGCCGGACACTGTATGTCTTTCGGGAGCAGAATAAAAATAGGGAATTTTATCGAGGCCTGGGGTATTCCAAGGTGGATACCTGGGTACACGCTGTGTTATAAGGAGAAAAGCAATGAACGTATATCCCACTTTTCAAATCGATCCAAAGCTGCTGGAGATTGCTGGACGGGCGGAGGAGCTGGCTCAGGCTCAGTTTCAGGAGATTGAAGCCACCCAGCGCTACAATCAGCAAAA
>CAJMOH010000072.1 GCA_905215055.1 uncultured bacterium | reverse complement strand
AGCTTGCCGTTCAGCTCGGGGATGACCAGGCCGATGGCCTTGGCAGCGCCGGTGCTGTTGGGAACAATGTTCACAGCGGCGGCGCGGGCGCGGCGCAGGTCGCCCTTACGATGGGGGCCGTCCAGAACCATCTGGTCGCCGGTGAAGGCATGCACAGTGGTCATAATGCCGCTCTGGATGGGAGCGTACTTGTTCAGGGCGTCAGCCATGGGGGCCAGGCAGTTGGTGGTGCAGGAAGCGGCGGAGATGATCTGATCCTCAGCGGTCAGGGTCTTCTCGTTCACACTGTAAACGATGGTCTTCAGGTCGTTGCCAGCAGGAGCGGAGATGACAACCTTCTTGGCGCCAGCATCGATGTGAGCCTGGCTCTTGGCCTTGGAGGTGTAGAAGCCAGTGCATTCCAGAACAACGTCCACGCCGATCTCGCCCCAGGGCAGATCCTTGGCGTCCTTCTCAGCATAGATCTTGATGGTCTTGCCGTCCACGGTGATGGAGTCCTCACCAGCGGTGACCTTGTCAGCCAGAGCATAGCGGCCCTGAGCGGAGTCGTACTTCAGCAGATGAGCCAGCATAGCGGGGCTGGTCAGGTCGTTGATAGCCACAACCTCGTAGCCCTCAGCGCCGAACATCTGACGGAAAGCCAGACGACCGATACGGCCAAAACCATTGATAGCAACTTTAACAGACATTGGTAAAACCTCCTGAATATTTATTGGGTTTTAAGCTTCTTCTATTCTAAATCATTTTTCGGAATATTACAAGAGTTTGACAGAAAAATAACGCTATTTTCTTCCCCCTTTTACGGAACAGGCATCCACAACCGGCGCCGCGAAGGGCAACCTTCAAAAAAAGAGAACCGATTTCGGTTCTCCATTTTGAAGCGCGACCTCCGCGAACGGTCACCCGGCCTTAAAGCGCCTGCCTCCGTGCCGGGCCTTGCCCGACTCGGCGCCGCCCTTGGGGGTGCGGCGCAGGCTGTACTTGCGGAAGGACACCAAAAACACCAGCAGAAACAGGGAAACCACCAGGCTTGCCAGCTGCACCGCAGGAGGAATCTCTCCGGAATAGACCCTGCCCAGCAGCAGCAGGGACAAATTGGACAGGGAATAGGTCAGGGTGAGCACCACAGAGAAAATCCCCGTGACAAACGCCCGCTTGGCAGCGCCTTCCTCGTCCACGCCGGCCAAAAGCTTGCACAGGTAAAACAGGCACAGCAGGGTGGCGGCTCCGCCTGCCACGGCGAAGAAGTTTTCCACAAAGGAGGAGGACTTGGCGTAAAACACATACACCAAAATCAAATAAGCCACACCCCAAAGAACCCCCACCAGATAGAGCAGCGGGACCCTTTCCAGGTTGTTCTTTCCCGTGAAAAAGCCAAGGGTGGTATGCAGCTGCACCAGGCCGAACAACCCGCAGCTGACCAGGAACAGCATATGAAGGACGGTGTACTCGCCGCTGGCATTGACATTGGACCGCAGCTCCACCCACTGAAGCACCCCGGAAAGAATCAGAACCGCCCCGGAAAGCAGGGCCGCAATGCCTGCCATCACGTTCCTACGGGGAACATAAGGGCCGAAATACCGCCGGGCGCGAAAGCACATCCAAGAGGCCAGCAGGCCGGTGAGCACCGGCACGCCCAGGGAAATCCAGGCCATCACACCGCCGTCGGTATAAAAGCCCGTGTCGTAATCAAAAAAGTACAGCATCTGCACCACTCGCAGCAGCACCCCGGCGGCAAAGCCCACGCAGGTGACCTTCAGCGCGTTGCCCACATTCACAAACTTCATGACGTCAATCCTTCTCTTTGACAATTTCCCCCGGCGAAGAGGCACGCCGCACGGGGAGCCTCTGCATTATAGCATATTTTCGGGAGATTTCCAATAGAGATTGTATGGGCAGGTCCCGCGGCCGCCGGCAGGGATGCCCTTAAGGGGCTTACAGGGAATCAGCCCCGCTGGTCCAGGGGGACATAGCGCTGGTTCACCGGCAGGGCCCGGTAAGCCGGACGCATAATGCGGCCCCCAGTGGTCAGCTCCTCAATGCGGTGGGCGCACCAGCCCGCGATCCGGCTGACAGCAAACATGGGGGTGAACAGGTCCTCCGGAATGCCCAGCATCTCGTAAACAAGGCCGGAATAAAAATCCACGTTGGCGGAGATGACCTTCTCCTTTCCCGTCACCTTTTGGAAGGCCGCCGGGGACAGCTGTTCCACCAGCTGGTACAGGGCCAGCTTCTTGTCAAAACCCTTTTCCCCCGCCAGCTTTTGGGCCTTTTCCTTCAGGATTACCGCCCGGGGATCGGACAAGGTGTAAATGGCATGGCCCATGCCATAGATCAGCCCGCTGCCGTCGGCGGCCTCTCCCCGCAGGATTTTCTCCAAATAGGCCTCCACCTCGTCCTGGTCCTCCCAGTTCTCCACATGGGCCATCAGGTCGTCCATCATCATCCGCACCTGGTGGTTGGCGCCGCCGTGCTTAAAGCCCTTGAGAGAGCCTACCGCGGCCCCAATGGCAGAGTAGATGTCCGTTCCCGCGCTGGTGAGCACCCGGGTGGTAAAGGTGGAGTTGTTGCCGCCGCCATGCTCCGCGTGAAGCACCATCAGCAGGTCTAAAAGCTTTGCCTCCTCCCGGGTGAATTTCCGGTCCGGCCGCAGGGCGTTTAAAATCGCCTCGGCGGTAGAGTGATTCGGCTCGTAGGGGTGAAAAAACATGCTCTGTTTGTCAAAGTGCCTCCGCTTTACCTGATAGGCGTAGGACATGATGGAGGGCATTCTGGCAATGAGGGACAGGCTTTGCCGCATATTGTTTTCCAGGGACTGGTCGTCTGGGCTGTCATCGTAGGAGTACAGCGCCAGCACCGACCTGGCCAGCTTGTTCATAATGTTTTTGGAGGGCGCCTTGATAATCATGTCCTCGGGGAAATACTCCGGCAGCTCCCGGTTTTCATAAAGCAGGCGGCAGATGCTCTCATACTGGCCGCGGGTGGGCAGCTGCCCAAAGATCAGCAGCCACACCACCTCCTCAAAGCCAAAGCGGTCCTCCGCCTCAAAGCCCCGGACAATGTCCTCCACATTGATGCCCCGGTAGGTCAGCTCCCCCTTGTCCGGGATCTTGTCACCGTCGGCGATGAGATAGCCGTGAACATTGCACACATGGGTCAAGCCCGCCATCACGCCGGTGCCGTCGGAGTTTCGCAGCCCCCGCTTGACGTGGTGGCGCTCGTATTCCTCCTTGGTAATCACATTGTTTCGTTTATATTCCTCGCACAGCTCCTGAATGGTGGTGCTGCCGGGACGCTCGTTGTTCAGCCGTTCCATCTTCCCTTCCCCTTTCACAGAAACGCTTAAACCGATGATTGTTTGATTGTACTCCGCTAAAGTGGGAAAGTCAACGGCTTTTTGCAAGATTTACTTCTAAAAAATTTATTTCCAGCCTGTATCACCCGTAAAACCCTCGGATTTATGAAAGTTTTTAATTCGAAAATTTCAAAAAGAAGGTGTTTTCATGTTTCTTCCCTCCCGCAAAAGGCTTCGGGGCCTGCTGTTTTTGTTCCTGCTGCTCTATGCCGGATTCACTCTGATTCCCGCTGGTGTATACGGCGCCAGCCGCCTGCCGGCGGCGGAAAGCCCCTCTCCCAGCCCTTCGGCTCTCCCCGGCTTTCTGGAGGACCTTTCCCTCTCCACCCCTGCCCCGGAGGCGGATGCTTTCACCATCTACGACACCGCCACCGGCAGTACGCTGGAGGTTCCGGCGGAGGAATTTCTCCCGGCGGCTCTGGCCTGCGAGATGGATCTTTCCGCCCCGGAGGAGGCCTTGAAGGCGCAGACAGTGGCGCTGTACACCTTCTACTCGTACCAGAAGGCCCACAGTTCTGGAGAGGGCGCGGACTTTGCCTGCGACACCGCCAACTGGCTGGTCTATGTCCCCCAATCCGCCATGGAACAGCGGTGGGGGGAGGACTTTTCCAGCTATTACGAAACCCTCCAGGCTATTGCCGCCTCGGTAAAGGGGCAGGTGCTCACCTGGGAGGGAGAGCCCATCTGCGCGGCGTTTTTCGCCATCTCCGGAGGGGCCACCGAAACCGCCGGCAATGTGTGGACAGAGGACCTGCCCTATTTGCAGGCTGTGGCAAGCCCTGGGGACTGCCTTGCCAACGGCTATCTTTCCACCGTCACCCTGACGGCGGAGGAGCTGAAAGCCGCCGCGGAAGCGGCCTGGCCCGGAGAAATCTCCCTGGAGGGACCGGTGGAGGACTGGATCAGCCAGGTGGACGTTTCTCCCTCCGGCTATGTGACCTCCGCTCTGGTGGGAGGACGAACCTGCACCGGCGAGGAACTGCGGGAGGCCTTTGGCCTGCGCAGCGCCTGCTTTACGCTGGACACCAGCCAGGGCGTGTTCCAGTTTTCCGTTCACGGCTGGGGCCACGGGGTGGGTATGAGCCAGGCCGGGGCGGCCTTCCTGGCAAACCAGGGGGCAAGTTATGAGGAAATCCTGGCCTATTATTATCCCGGCGCTGTGCTGGAGGGGGCGGCGTAATCCGCTGTCAGGGCAACTACAAGTTGCTTGCGCGTGTCCCCTATCCCTGTTACAATACAAAAAAGGAGGTGCGCGAAACGATGGAAATCAAAGATGCAATCCTGCGCCTGCGGACCCAGAAGGGCTTGACCCAAAGCCAGTTTGCCCAGCAGATACACGTGACCCGGCAAGCTGTCTCCCGATGGGAAACCGGGAACACCTATCCCAGCACGGACACGCTGAAAGCCATTGCAGCCGCCTTTCACGTGTCGGTGGAACAGCTGCTGGGAGAGCCTTGCGGCCAATGCCAAAGCTGTGGGATGCCCTTGCGCACACCTGGCGACCGGGGAACCGAACCGGACGGAAGCCTCGCAGCGGACTACTGCGCCTTCTGCTACCAGCAGGGCCGCTTCCTTCTGGCGGACACGGTGGAAGAGATGGCGGAACTCAACCTGCGGAGCCTGGACGATTGGAACCGGGAAAACGGCCTGCACCTCACAGCAGAAGAAGCCCGGCAGGAGCTGCTGCGGTTTTTGCCCACACTGAAACGGTGGAAGAAAGCATGAAAAAAGGAGAAGCAGCCGCTTCTCCTTTTTCTCTACTTTTCCTGCCTCATGTGCACGTCCAGCTGAGGGTAGGGGATGGAGATGCCGGCCTGGTCGAAGGCCTCCTTGACGGCCTCCTGCATCCGGTAATAGATGGACCAATAGTCCTCCTCCTTGCACCAGACCTTGCACACCACCGTCACCGAGCTGTCCCTCAGCTCCCCCACGGCGATTAAGGGAGCCGGGTCGGAAAAAATCCGGCTGTCGCTCTCCACCAGCTCCTTCAGAATTTCCTTGGCCCGCTTTAAATCCGCCTGATAGGAAACGCCGTAGCTCAGGTCCAGCCGGCGGGTGCCGCTGCGGGTGAAGTTCACCACCACGTCGCTGGTAATCATGGAGTTGGGAATTACCACCTCCTTGTTGTCGAAGGTGGACAGAGTAGTAGAGAGAATCTCGATCTTTTTCACCGTTCCCTCATAGGTGCCAAAGGCCAGATAGTCCCCCATATGAAAGGGCTTGGTGAAGATGATCTGAATCCCGCTGACCAGGTTGGACAAGCTCCCTTGCAGGGCGAAGCTGGCGGTAAGGCCCGCCGCGCCCAGCGCCGCCACCAGGGAGGTGATGTTCACCCCCAGCTGGGCCACCGCGCTGACGCCTGCCACCACCAACACCACCGCCTTGACCAGAGAGCCCAAAAAGCTGGCCGCCAGTGCGTCTACCTTGCCCTTGGAGATGGTTTTCTTGGTCAGCCGGGCAGCCAGCCGAGCCAAAAACCACCCTCCAAAGAAAATCACCGCCGCCAGCACCACGTTTCCGGCAAAGTCCGCCAAGCCGTGGAGAAAATTCGACCAAATTACCTGCCAATCCATTGCTTTCACCCTTTCCTGTGGATTCTTCCGTCATCGTACCGCAAGCCGCTAAAGTCAGGCGAAAAGCACCGCCCTCCGCCCGCGTTTTTTCACTTCTCCGGATGATTCTTGTATCATACCCCGGCGGGCTTGCCGCGAAGGGGACGCAGCGCCGCCAAAGCCAGCCGGCAGCGGGAAGGCTTTCCTCCCGCGTTTTCCGCCTGCCGCTTGCTGAAAACATTATATCACGGAAAGCGCCCAAAAGGAAATTTTTCCGGGCCTGGATGGGTTTTCCCGGAAAAAACCTGTCCCAAACGGGAAAAATGTGCTATAATAGCTCCTATATTGCCGCATTGCTTGAAAACAGGAGCGTGAACATGGAATCATCTGTCGCATCCAGCGCCATGAGCCTCAGCCTCTTGGCCAGAAACGTATACTGCGTCTGCTTTGCTGACCGGGACAGTTTGGACATCCTTCGGGGAGAGCTGGCCGCCGCCCGGGAAAGGTATTTCACCGGAGGGCGCAAGGCCCTGCGGGTGGGCAAGCGGGAGATTGTCCGGGGCTTTGAGGGAAAATTGCAGGGAAAGCTTTCCCGCCGCTCCTTTTACTGGCGAAAATCCGCCGCCAACGTGACAGGTACCGGCCGCCTAATGCTGGAGGAGGCCTTTGAGCAAAGGGGCGGCTATGTGCTGGTAAACCGAGACTTTCGCAACGTGATTGCCAGCCGGGTGTTTTTCAACAAATCCCTGCTGTGGCTGAAGTCGGAATATTACGAGCCTTGGGACGCCCACAATCCCCGGGTAATCTTCAAGCCGGTGGACTCGGACGATCAGATTGAGCGCTTCGACTGGGACGCCGTCAAAAAGCGGTACCGCTCCACCCTGCTGTATCCCGTCCCCTATTTGGAGGGAACGGCGGAGCAAAGCCTGCTCAACGCCAGGTTCGGAGAACCAAGACTGCTGGTTTCCACCAAGGAAGGCGTTTTCTGCTACTGCCCGCGGCAGGAGGCCCAGGACCGGAAAAAGGCCCTGGAGGACCTGAAAACCGGCACCCTGGTGCTTCTCCCCGCCTGGGAGGTAAAGGAAGGCGCCCTGACTGGAGAGGAAGAGCCGGACGGCCCGGAAATCACCTTCTCCAGCCTGGAGGAATACGCCCACATTCAGGAACCGGAAACAGCCCCGCTGACAGAAGCCCCCGCCCCGCCCTTCCAGGAGACAGAGGAGGAATTTTCCCCAGCGGAGGAAATCCCGGAGAACAACCCGGAAGAGCCTTTGGAGGAAAAAGCGGAAAAGCAGCCGGACTCTCTCCAGCCGCCCGCGGAGGAGACTCTTCCGCCGGAGGACCGGGAAATTCTGGCGGCCGCCCGAAAAGCTGCCGCCCAGACGGAACCGGCTCCCGCTCTGGACCCGGAGGGCCAGACCATTTTGCAGGCGGCCAGAAACGCCGCCCAGCAGCCGGCGTCCAAGGCTGCCGCGGAGGAACCGAAAGGCGCTTCCTCCTATTTAGGGGAGCTGCGGGAGGGCAAGCCCTGGGGACGGGGCCGCACCCAACAGCCCGGCGGTATGACCGCCTATGAGGGCCAGTTTCAGGACGGCAAGCGAGAGGGCTTTGGCGTCTCCTATTACCGGAACGGCAGTCCCTGCTATGTGGGCTCCTGGAAGGGGGACAAGCGGGACGGCCTGGGGGTCTCCTTCCGGGACAGCGACCACGCCCTCCATGTGGCCCGATGGAAGAACGGCTCGCCGGAGGAATTCGTCTCCCTCTTTGACAAGGATGGCAATCTGCGCTATGGGGGACGCATTGAAAACGGGAAAAAGCAGGGAGCAGGCGTCTCCTACAACGGGACGGACGGCACCGTGTTTGTGGGCAAATGGCTGGACGGCCAACCCACGGGCATAGGCTCCGCCTTTGACCGGGAGGGGAATCTGGTCTACTATGGCGCCTGGAAGGACGGCCTGCGCTGCGGTCGAGGCACGGAGTTTGACAAGACCGGCGCCATCGTCTTTGACGGCGAGTGGAAGGACGGAAAATATTACAACGGCATTCTATATCAAAAACGGGATCAGGAGGATTCGCCGGCGGAGGAGACCCTTCCCGGCGAAGGTCCCGACTGGGATCTGTAACCGCTGGAGCAAGGGGGAACGCCTGTGAAGCGAGTGGAGCTGCTCAACATGGAATACGGCGAGTGCGTGGTGCTGGAGGGCCGGGACCGCAGCGTCCTGATGGTGGACTGCGGCAGCGTCAGCCAGCGCCTGCGGGAAGGGGACGTGCCTCTGGAAAGCTGGGTGGACCAGATTGCCGACCGGTATCAGTCCTCGATGGACCGGCATTTCCTGTTGACCCATTTTCACCGGGACCACCTCTCCGGGTTTCAGCGGATTCTGGAAAACCGGGAGGGATATTTCAGCCGGGTGCTGCTGCCCCGGTCTCCTCTGGACAGCCGGGGGGTTCCCCTGCTGCTGGAATTTGCTCTGTTCGCTTACCTGTTCGCCCAGCCTCAAAGCGACTCCTTTCAGGTAAACACCTGGTGCGTAAAGGCCTTCCGCGCGCTGAGCCAGCGCTTGGGCCAGGATCGAATCTTCACTCTGGGCGCGGGAGACCGGTTTCATTTTGACGGCGTGGAGTATCAGGTGCTCTGGCCCCGAACAGAGGCGTATCCCTTCGAGGCCCAGCTTTCGGAGGCGCTGGAGGGACTGAACGTCCTGTTCTCCTCCCCCTTCCAGCCGGCCTGCGTTCAACAATTTCTCCGGCGGAAGGAGGAATTCCTCACCCTGTACGTCAAGTGCGGCCAGGCCTTCTCCGTGTCTGGGCGGGCGCTGCCGGAACGGCGCCGGGCCTATCTGGAGCATTTGGACGAGGTGCTGAAGGATTTGGAAGCCCTGCGGGAAGAGCTGAACCACACCCCAGAGGCTCACGACGCCCGGGAGATCCTGCTCAACCCCCTGAACGCCGGGGCTTACACCGCCGGGGTCAACGGGGCCTCGGTGGTGTTTCACAACGCGCGGAAGAGCGGTCCCAGCGAGCAGGACATTTTGATGACCGGGGACGCCTCCCCGGAAACCCTGCTGGAAATTATGGACCAGCTCTACGACGGGTATTACATTTTGAAGGCGCCCCATCACGGCACGGCCAGCGGGTACAGCAACCTGTTCGCCGACATGAGCGCCGCCCACATCTTAATCAGCAACGGGGAGTACCACGCGGGAGGCGCCGTGGCCCAGGCCTACATCGACCGGGAGGACTCGGTGCGGCACTGTGCCAACACGGGGGCCTGCAAATGGTTCCGGGCTTCCCAGGGGTGCTGCAACCGGCTTGGCTACTGCTATGACCAGCAGAGCGGGCCGGGACTGGCCATCAAATGTCCCGCCGCCGGAAGCGCCTCCCCCAAGGAGCCGGGCTGCGCCATTCGGGTGGTGGGACCGACTGGAGAGCGGGGCTGTTTGTGCGACGTGTAACCGCCCCAACGAGATAGGAGTGTTTTCCATGAAAAAAGAAGTGCGGCTCTACAATGTAATCTTCCCCTTCTGGTTTATGCTGTTGGCCTGGCCTGCCCTGGTGTATTGGCCGCCTGGCCTGGCGCTGGTGATGCTGGCGAACTTCGCCATCGACAGCCTTGTGCTTGCAGTCGCCGCCTGGCGGCTGAGACTTCCCGAAAAGTTCAAGCTGTGGCGGCGAAGCATTTGGATGGTGTGGCTTCTTGGATTTCTCTGCGACGCTGCGGGGGCGCTGCTGGTTGCCGGTCTCTGCTTTCTCGTGGAGGGGGGTGTCACCGCCCGGACCATGTTATTCCCCGGCGCCACCCTCTACGCGCTGCCCGGCGTGGCACTGGCCGGGGTGTTGCTCTACTGGCTGAACCGGCTGCTCTCGTTCCGAAAAACCGGCCTGGAAAAACGTCAGCTTCACAAGCTGTGCTTGGCAATCGCTCTGTTCACCGCCCCGTACCTGATGCTAATCCCCCTGGGCTTTTGAGCGATGTTTGAAAATAACCAACAGACAGGGCAACACCTGTCTGTTTTCTTTTGCCCTGGGCCGTGGTATACTAAAAGTAGAAAAGCATGCCGGGCGCACCCTTACGGAGCCGGCCCGGCATGCTTTGAAAGAAAGGATCTTTGGGGCTTGCCCCACCGCCCTGCCTGGGAATGTCTCCCCTAAGGCTGAAAACGCGGGCCATAGCGCTGCCCTTCCAATGGGGCTGGGCGGCACTTCCGCCGCCTGCGCGACGAACCCCACCGCCCTGCCTGGGAGCATCTCCCCTAAGGCTGAAAACGCGGGCCACAGCGCTGCCCTTCCAATGGGGCTGGGCGGCACTTCCGCCGCCTGCGCGACGAGCC
>CAJMOH010000071.1 GCA_905215055.1 uncultured bacterium | reverse complement strand
ACACAGGATCTGCGGTTCCTCAGAAGGGAAGTAAGCGAAGCGCACGGACCCGCGAAATAAAAGTTCTTTGGTTACTTTCTCTCAAGGAGAGCAGCCAGGAATCGGCCCCCGCCCTGCTGGAAACTGCGGACACAGGATCTGCGGTTCCTCAGAAGGGAAGTAAGCGAAGCGCACGGACCCGCGACGAAAAAGTTCTTTGGTTACTTTCTTTCAAGAAAGTAACCGGAGGCCTTTGGGATAATGGTTTTTCAGGCGGCCGCCGGAGGCCTTGCCGAAGCCCAAAGGCACATCCCCGGCGCAAACCGCGGTGTAGCCCTTGCCGTCCCAGTCGATTTCCTCCCCGCGGAGGAAAGCCGCCAGCCGGGAATCATCCCAGGGAAAATCCGCGGCTTGACGGCAGTCCCCCTTGCGTGCGGCCTGAAACGCAGCGTGAGACGGCTCCCACCGCTTGCCCTTGCGGTGAGCCAACTCCACCCCTGCCCGAAGGACCCCCAGGCCGGACAGCTCCGGCAAACCCTCAGGCAAAAGCAGCAGCCGGTCCCCAAAGCAGGCGGCGTTTCCCGGCCAAGGGCAGACAAACAGTTCTTCAAAGAGAGCGCGGGCCTCCGGCTCCTCCCGACGGGACAAAAAACCGTCAAAGCGGCCTCCCCGAGAGACATTCTCTCCCATCCGCTGAAATTTGGCCACAAAGTGGCCCTCTCCTCCATCCATGGGATAAATGCGGCGAACCGGCAGGCCCTCCAGACCCGGACGGCCGAAAGAAACTTCCAGGGGAACCAGCGTAAACTCTGGGTGGGCCGACAGGAACCAGCGGACATTGTCCTCGTTTTCCTCCTTGGCAAAGGTGCAGGTGGAGTACACCAGCACGCCTCCCTCCTTCACCGCCAGGGCCGCGGAATCTAAAATGGCCCGCTGGCGCTGGGCGCAGGCAGCGGGGCTTTCCGGGGTCCACTGGGCGGCTGCTGCCGGGTCCCGGCGGAACATGCCCTCCCCAGAGCAGGGAGCGTCCACCAGCACCCGGTCAAAAAAGCCTTGAAGGCTTTCGCACAGCCGCTGAGGGTGGCAGGAGGACACCACGGCGTTTCGCACCCCCAGACGCTCGACATTGGAGAGCAGAATCTGCGCCCTGCCCTTTACAAGCTCATTGGACCAGAGCAGGCCCCGGCCCTCCAGCAGCCCGGCAATCTGGGTGGATTTGCCCCCCGGAGCGGCACACAGGTCCAGCACCCGCTCTCCCGGCTGAGGGTCCAGCACCGTGACGGCGGAGCAGGCCGAGGGCTCCTGCACATAGAACAATCCGGCGTGATGGGCAGGGAGCTTTCCCACCCCTTCCTCCCCTGCCTGGAAGGTGAAGCTGAGAGGGGAAAAGGGCGTTGGCTTGATGGGGAAAGGCAGGCTCTCCCGCAGCAGCTGTTCCCCGCACTTCAGGGGATTGCGGCGCAGGCCGCGAACAGCAGGGCGGCTGCGGCTTTCCAGAAAGGCCGGATATTCCTCCCCCAGAAGAGACTGCATAGCCTTTAAAAATGACCCGGGCAATTCCATAAAATACCTCCTTTTCCAGAGAAATCCCTGGCATATTCCCCATCGTCCCGCGCACAATAAGGGCGAAAGGGGCGAGATTGAAAATGAGCAACAAGCAAAAAAATAAGTCCACTGAAAACCGCCAGGGCCAAAACCAGAGCGCCCGGCAGGAAATTCCGGATTACGGCACCAAGAGCCAAAACAAAAACCCGGAAATGGAAAACAAAGGCTGTCCGCACAACGGCCGCGGCTAAAGCCCACAGCCAGGGAGAAGGGAAACGCAGCTGTTTCCCTTCTTTCTGCGTTTTGGGGAAAAGGCCCCAGCAGCTCCCCATTGGAAAGGGGCCGCCTGTCCGCGGCAGCCCCCCTTGGAACACCTGCTATTTGGATGTCTGCCGGCTGTTTTGGCGCAGCTCCTTGAGAAGCTCCTTGACAGGCTTGTCATCCGAATGCATGGGACGGAACCCTTCGCCGGTGATCTGCCCTGCCTCCCCTACAATGACAAAGGCATTTTTATCCTCTTCCCGAATGATGTTTTGCAGGTGGTAGACCTCAAACCGTCGGACAGCGCAAAGCATGGTCTCCCCCGGCTCCTGGGTATAGCCCCCGTGGGAATCCAGATAGGTGACGGTCCGCTCCAGCTCTTGAATAACCCGGTCCCCCATCTGACGCACCCTGGGGGACATGACAAAGAACAGCTTGCCCGTACCCGCGTCTGTGCCGTAGAGAATGGCGTCGATCAATTTGGTGGACACAAAGATGACGATACAGGCGTACATGGCGTTTTCCACGCTGCCAAACACAAAGGCGGAAACAGCCACAATCACCCCATCCACCGCCAGCATCAGCTTGCCCATGGAAATGTGAGGCAAGCGGCGTCCCAGCAGCCGGGCCACCAAGTCCGTGCCGCCGGTAGTGGCGCCTCGGATGAAGATCAGCGACAGGCCCACGCCCTCGCAGGCCCCGGCAAACAGGGCCACTAAAATGGGATCTCCCCGATAGGCGGGAATAAAATGGGAGAACAGGTCGATCAACACAGAGGTACACACAATGGCGGCCATGGTTTTCGCCACCAGCTTATAGCCAATTTCCACCACGGCCCACACCACAATGGGGGCATTGATAAGAAAGGAAATCAGACCGATGGGGGTATGGAACAAATAATTGAGCATGGTGGCAATGCCGGTGACGCCCCCGGCGGCAATGTTGTTGGGCGCGGTGAAGGCATTGACCTCCACCGCGTACACAGCCGAGCCTATCAACATAAACAGCACATCCCACAGAACAGCCTTCTTTCCCTTGCTCATGGGCCACCGCCTTTCTTCGTCTCTCAGCCTTACTCAACCAGCATACTGCTCTATCACACAGCGAAACAGCTCCCGCAGCCGGGTCATATCCCCGGAAAGGTAGAGGTAACCAAACAGTGCCTCCAGCGCTGTGGCCCCGTGGTAATCTGCCAGAGCCGCGTTTTTGGGGACGTGGCCTACATGGGCGTTGCGGCCCCGCTGGGCCACCTCCTGCTCCTCCGGCGTGAGCTGGGGCCAAATTTTCTCCAGAGCCTGGGCCTGGGCCTGACAGCGCACCAGCTCCACCTTGCGGGCATGGAGCTTTTTCACCGGGCAGTTTCCCTGAGCCGCCAGATATTCCCGCACCAGCAGCTCGTAGACCCCATCCCCCACAAAGGCCAGAGGCAGAGGGCTGAGTCCCTTGGGGGAGATGTCTCCCTGTAAAAGCTTTTCCAAAAGCAGCGCTCCTTACTCTACAAAGTCAAATTCCAGGTCGTACAGGTCCACGGTGTCCCCTTCCTGACAGCCGGCGGCCCGCAGGGCGTCGATGACCCCTGTCTCGATAAGCACCCGCTGGAAATACTGAAGGGACTCGTTGTCGTCGAAATTTACCGTGTTCATGATTTTCAGCAGCCAGGGAGCCTTGACAAAGTACACGCCGTCCTGCTCCTGGATGTCCACCTGGCCCCGCTGCAATTCCTCAATGGGCTGCAGGACGGGGGCCTCGGCCTCGTACCGGCGGATGGGCGGCAGCTTGGAGAGCTCCTCCAGCACCTTGTTCAGCAGGGGGTCCACCCCCTCCCGGATGGGGGCCATGATGGGGAAGAACTGATACCCTTGCCCTTCCACAAAGGTCTGAAAGTCCTGGATCTGCTCCTCGGTGGCCAGGTCGCACTTGTTGCCCGCCACCAACATGGGCCGCTGGGCCAGCTCCGGGTTGAACCTGGCAAGCTCTTGGTTGATAACCTGGAAATCCTCCTTGGGGTCACGGCCCTCGCTGCCGGCCACATCCACCACATGGATGAGCAGCCGGCACCGCTCCACATGGCGCAGGAACTGGTGGCCCAGGCCCACGCCCTCCCAGGCGCCCTCGATAAGACCGGGAATATCCGCCATGACAAAGGACTTTCCCTGGGGCATGGTGACAACTCCCAGCACCGGGGTCAGGGTGGTGAAGTGATAGTTGGCGATGTTGGGCTTGGCCTCGCTGACCACGGAGATCAGGGTGGACTTGCCCACGTTTGGAAAACCAACAAGGCCCACGTCCGCCAAAAGCTTCAGCTCCAGCTGGACCTCCAGCTCCTCCCCGGGAGTGCCGGGCTTAGCAAACCGGGGCACCTGCCGGGTGGGGGTAGCGAAGTGGCTGTTGCCCCAGCCGCCCTTGCCTCCCCTGGCAATGACCTGGGGCTCGTCGCCGGACATATCCGCCAGCAGGCGGCCGGTTTCAGCGTCTTTAATCAAGGTGCCGCGGGGAACGTAAATGGTCAGGTCCGGAGCGCTTTTTCCAAAGCACCGGTTGCCCCGGCCGTTCTCTCCCCGCTGGGCGGTGTATTTGCGCTTGTAGCGGAAATCCGCCAGGGTGGACAGGTTGTCATCCACCTGGAACAGAATGCTGCCGCCCCGCCCGCCGTCGCCGCCGTCGGGACCGCCGGCGGCCACATACTTCTCCCGGTGGAAGGAGACGGCCCCGTCTCCCCCGTCTCCGGCCTTGATCTTGATTTTCGCGGTATCGATGAACATGCTTTCCGCCCCTTTCTCCATTGAGCAAAAGGGCTTCTTCCGGCAGTGCCTGAAGAAGCCCCTTGAGTGCTTGTTTTGCGGTCTTGCTTACTCGGCGTACACGCTGACCTTCTTGCGGTCGGCGCCCATGCGCTCGAACTTTACCTTGCCGTCCACCAGGGCAAACAGGGTGTCGTCAGAGCCGCGGCCCACGTTCACACCGGGATGAATCTTGGTGCCGCGCTGCTTGACCAGGATGTTGCCGGCCAGAACAAACTGCCCGTCGGCGCGCTTGACGCCCAGGCGCTTGGATTCGGAATCGCGGCCGTTCTTGGTGGAGCCCATACCTTTTTTATGAGCGAAAAGCTGGATATTGATTTTCAGCATGACAATCGTCTTCCTTTCTGTAAAATGTGGATGTTAGACTTCCATATAGGCCACCCGCAGCGACTCTGGATACTGTTCCTCCAGACCTTGCAGGTGGAGCTTCAGCCCCTGGAGAAGATCCCCGCAGCGGGACTCATCCCCCGGCTCGATTCGGAAGAGCATCCGCCCCTCCTCCGCCCGAAGGGTTAGAGGAGTGACATGGCAGATGTCCGTCAGGGTGTTCACCACCAAATAGGCGGCGGAGGAAATGGCGGCGCAGACAACGTCCTGTCCGGCCTCTCCCGCGCCTGCGTGGCCCTCCATCAGAAAGCCCTGCAGCAGCCCCTCCGAAGAAGTTAAAAAGTGGATGGAAACCATCTTTAGGCCTTCACAGCCTCAATCTGCACCTTGGTGTAGGGCTGACGGTGGCCCATCTTGCGCTTGGAATTCTTCTTGGGCTTGTAGGTGAACACGGTGATCTTCTTGGCCTTGCCGGTCTTGACCACCTTGCCGGTAACAGAAGCGCCCTCCACATAGGGAGTGCCGATCTTGGTACCCTCTTCGCCAAACACGGCAACCACGGGGAACTCCACCGTGTCGTTCTCGGCCGCGCTCAGCTTCTCCACATAGATGACGTCGCCGTACTGCACTTTGTACTGCTTACCGCCGGTCTCAATGACTGCAAACATGTTTTTTCCTGCCTTTTCTTTAGTCTCGCTACTGCTGGGCGGAGACGGCCTTCACCGGCCGGGCTCACTTTGAAATGGGCATACCTCACCCACAGCCTGCAATAAGCGGCTTATAAAGTTTAGCATAGAGACTGGGGAAAGTCAAGGGAAAATCAGGATTTTGTCTCTTTTTTGGCGGTGAGCAGCACCTGGACACCCTCCCCGTCCGGAGCCTTTACGGCCCGAATGGTCTCCCGCCGGTGATACACCGCCAGCACCAGGGACAGCACCGCCTGAACCAAGGTGACACAGGCCAGCAGCAGCCTGCCTCCTTGTCCGCGGCCGCGCCGCTTTTTGACATATAATCTCCCAGCGCCGGAGCAGCCCTGGCTGCCTGGGGGAAGATTCCACGGCTTTTTCATAGAGCGCTCCTTTCCATGCCTTCCAGGACCCAGCGGTGGATGGCCCGGGCTGTTTCCTCGGGAGTGAGGTCTGTTACATCCAACAGGCTGACAGGCGGCGTGGTGCTGCCGGCATTCCGCCGCAGCCAGCGGTTAAAATCCACCGAGGACTGAATCCAGGCCGAATCGGTGATGCCCCGCCCCTCTGTCATGCGGCGAAGCAACGTCTCCTCCTCCGCAACGAGAGCCAGGTAATAAATGTCTGAAAACAGGCCGCGCTGCGGGCGGGTCTCAAACTGCTCCGGCACGCAGCAGCCGCACAGCACAACGGGCTTGCCTCCCTGGGCAATGCCGGCGCACAGCTCCATCCACAGGCTGCGATAGGGCGCGTAGTTGTTTTCAGGGGTGTTAAAGCGCTCGTCCCAGAGGATGTCGCTCTCCAGCACCAGGTAGTCCTTTTCCCGGGAAAAGAGTATCTGGCAGGCTGTGGACTTTCCCATGCCAGAGGCCCCTGTTACCAGGAACAACGGCAGCTTTTTCGTCGGTTTCACAGAGGCGCCCCCCTCCTTACTTTTTGTACTCCTGCTCGCAATACTGGCAGCGATAGCGGTGAGCCTGCTCGTCGCAGAGGACGAAGATCTGGTCCACGTTCTCCACAGAGGTGATACACCGGGGGTTCTTGCAGGACACCACATTGACCAGGCGCTGAGGCAGAGGGGGCTTTTTCTTGCTGGCCAAACGGCCGTTCACAATGGTACACACTGTGGCGTTGTCGTCGATGAAGCCCAGCACGTCCAGGTCGATGTTCATCACGCCCTCAATCTTGATAATGTCCTTTTTTCCGTACTTCTCGCTTTTGGCGTTTTTGATAATGGCCACACAGGTGTCCAGCTTGTCCAGCTCCAGAAGCTCGTAGATCCGCATGCCCAGCCCCGCGGTGATGTGGTCGATGACAATGCCGTTTTCAATGCTGTCGATATTCAACATAGGTTCCCCTCCTTTATTCCTGATCCAGCACCCCGGGCGCCATCCCCAGCAAGGTGAGAATGAGGGCCATGCGGACAAACACGCCGCCTTTGGCCTGCTGGAAATACATGGCCCGCGGATCGTCGTCCACCTCGGGGGCAATTTCGTTGACCCGGGGCAGAGGATGCAGCACCGCCAGATCCTTCTTGCCCAGATCCAGCTTCCGCTTGGTGAGGACGTAGGAATCCTTCAGGCGGACGTAGTCCTCCTCGTTGAAGAAACGCTCCCGCTGAACCCGGGTCATGTATAGGATATCCAGTTGGGGCATGACCTCCTCCATGTTGCGGACCTCCTGCCAGGGATGCCCGGAGGGGATGACCACCTCCTTGAGAATATAGCTGGGTACCCGCAGCTCCTCGGGGGAGATAAAAATGAAATTCACATTCTCGTAGCGCACCAGAGACTTGATAAGGGAGTGAACCGTGCGGCCAAATTTCAGATCGCCGCACAGCCCGATGGTCACGCCGCTGATTTTCCCCCGCTGGCGGCGGATGGTGAGCATGTCTGTCAAGGTTTGGGTGGGATGCTGGTGGCCGCCGTCTCCGGCGTTGATGACGGGGATGTGGGAGTAGCGGGCGGCCACATAAGGAGCGCCCTCCTTGAAGTGGCGCATGGCGGCGATGTCCGCGTAGCCGGAGATCATGCGGATGGTATCCGCCACGCTTTCGCCCTTGGTGGCGGAAGAGCTGTCTGCTGAGGCAAAGCCCAGCACCTTGCCCCCCAGGCGCATCATGGCGGACTCAAAGCTGAGGCGGGTGCGGGTGCTTGGCTCGTAAAACAAGGTGGCTAAAATTTTTCCATCGCACAGGTGGGCGTAGTCCCCCGGGCGGGCGATGATCTCCTCCGCCAAGGAGAGCAGCCGGTCGGTCTCCCGGCGGGTGAAATCCAGCGGGTCGATGAGGTGTCGCATAACATTCCCCTTTTCTTTCCGATTTTTCTCTATTATACCCCCCAGCGGAAATTTCGCAAGGGGGAGACAGCAAAAGAGACTGTTGCTTTTTCGGCAACAGCCTCACAGACATTTATTCCTCTTCTTCCTCCTCGGGGGCGTCCCAGTTGTGCCACACGTTCTGCACGTCGTCGTTGTCCTCTAAGAGATCCAGCATCTTCTGCATCTTGGTAATGGTGTCCTCGTCGGTGATGGTGGTATAGGTGTCGGGGACCATCTCCACGTCGGCGGAGACAAATTCGTAGCCCTTCTTCTCCAGGTCCTCCCGGACGCCGGAGAAATCGTCGGGCTCGGTGGTGATCTCGAACACGTCCTCGTCCGCGGCGAAGTCGGCGGCGCCGGCCTCCAGCGCGTCGGTCATGACGGTGTCCTCGTCCAAGCCCTCCTTCTCGATGACAATCACGCCCTTCTTGTTGAACATGAAGGACACGCAGCCGGTGGTTCCCAGGTTGCCGCCAAACTTGTCAAAGGCGTGACGCACGTCGGCAGCGGTGCGGTTCCGGTTGTCGGTGAGGGTTTCCACAATGACGGCCACGCCACTGGGGCCATAGCCTTCATAGGTGATGTTCTCATAATTGTCGCTGTTGCCGTCGCCGGCAGCCTTTTTGATGATCCGGTCGATGTTGTCGTTGGGGACGTTGGCAGCCTTGGCCTTGGCAATGGCGTCCCGCAGGCGGGAGTTCGCCGCGGGGTCAGCGCTGCCGCCCTCTTTTACGGCCACAGCCAGCTCCCGGCCGATCTTGGTAAAGATCTTTGCCTTGGCGCCGTCGGCCTTTTCCTTTTTCCGTTTGATGTTGTTCCATTTAGAATGTCCTGACATGTTTCAACCGCCTATCCAAACTAGAGTATTCTTCGACATATCTTATCACATTCTTCCCAGGATTTCAAGAGCGATTGCCCGCGCCTGCTCCTGAGCCTGACCCTTGTGCTGATCTCCCAGGTCCGTGGCGTCCCACAGGGCGCAGCCGGTCAGGGCGGTGTTCATCACGGAGAAGGCCCGCTCCAGCTGGTGAGTGCATACCTCCACGGCATAATGGTCCTGAGAGCCCATGGTCAGCAGCAGCACAGCCTCCCGGTGGCGCTTGATAGGAGGCTTCCTTCCCAGGGAGAACCGGGCCTCAAAGTAGCGCTGGGTCCGGTCCAGCCAGGCCTTCACCGGGGCGGGGAAGGAAAAGTTATACACCGGCGAGGCCACCACCAGCAGGTCGCTGTTCCGCAGGGACTTGTCCAAAGCGTCCAGATCGTCGAAGGAGCAGCCCTCCTCCTTGGCGCAAGCCCGGCACCCGGTGCAGGGATGGGGATTTTGCTGGTACAGATCAACCACCTGAACCTCCCAGCCTTTGTGGTGCTGAAAGCACTCCAAAAAGCTGTCCAGCAGCCGGGCCGTAAAGCCGTGGCTGTGAGGAGAGCCAAACAAAACCAACAGCTTTTTCTTTTGAAACAGGGACATGGGATCACCTCTTTTTAGACACAGAATGGAATGATTCTCGCGGTTTAAAACACACCCAAATGCTCCAGCAGGATTTTCAAGCCCATCAGGATCAAAATCACGCCGCCGGCCAGCTCGGCCTTGCTCTTGTACTTGGCCCCGAACAGGCTGCCCACCTTTACGCCGATCATGGACAGCACAAAGGTGATGACGCCGATAAAGCTCACCGCGGCGCCGATGTTCACGCTTAAAAAGGCGAAGCCCACTCCCACCGCCAGGGCGTCGATGCTGGTGGCGACGGCCATGGGCAGCATGGCCTTGACAGAGAGAGAGGCGTCGGGACATTCCTCCTCCTTGGAGAGAGATTCCCGGATCATGTTGCCGCCGATGACCGCCAGCAGGCCAAAGGCGATCCAGTGGTCCACAGCGGTGATCTGGTCTCGAAACTGCACGCCCACAAAGTAGCCGATCAAGGGCATCAGGGCCTGAAAGCCTCCAAACCACAGACCCACCAGGGCCATCTGTCCCAGGTTGACCTTCCGCAGAGCCAGGCCCTTACATACCGCCACGGCAAAGGCGTCCATGGAAAGACCCACGGCCACCAAAAACAATTCCAACAGTCCCATTTTCATACCTCCAGGCTTTTTGGGGTGTTCCGCGCAGAAAAAAAGACTCGCGGAAAACACCCAATTTCTATGATGAATCAGGCGTTTTCCATGAGTCTCGTTTTTTCAGGCAATACCAGGCCGCAGCCAATGTGTTGACATTGCCGCTGGGCATTTCGCCCCGCAAACTACTCCCCCAGGGAAGCGGATCCACGCAGCGCGTGAAAACCCGTGGGTTTGATTATATCCCACAGAGGGCCGGTAAGTCAAGCCAAACCAGCTTTCTTGAAAGAAAGCTGGGCAAAGAACTTTTTCCTCGCGCCCAGGGCGGCTCGCTGACGCTCGCGCTCATCGAACC
>CAJMOH010000070.1 GCA_905215055.1 uncultured bacterium | reverse complement strand
GTGGACGATTTTGAGGCCGGTTCCGAGGAAGTTTCCCAGGAGGATGACGGGGCCGAGGAAACCGGGGAGGAAGAAGCCCAAGAAACGGAAGAAGTGTTCGAGGACAGTGAGGTTTTAGAAACTGATAGTTGGGATGATGTGGAAGAAGTAGAGGACACCGAGCTGGAGGAAGCCCAGGAGGACTCCTTGGAAGATGAGGAATCACAGGAGGATGAAGAAGCCTGGGATGAATCCACAGACCAGGAGGACGCTCAGGATGAGGATGAAGAACAAGCATACCAGCCCAGCATGGTCTGGTAATTTCGTTGCGCCCATGCCTTGCATCGTGTATACTACAAAGCAAGAGAAAGGAGGCGGCACCCGTGAACTACACCCTGATGCACAAGGACATCCCCGTGGTGGAAATAGCCTTGGATGATGGCGGGACAAAAATTACCCGTGTTGGCGAACTGTACCACGGGGAGGATTTGCCGGTGGGAGTTCCCATCACCTGGGACAAAGCTGACCGGGCTGCCCTCAACGCATGGTGGACGAACCGGTTCATTCCTTCCGCCCGCTCAGGGTTAGTGGACGCCCTCAGCCAATTGGGTTTTCCCAACCCGCAGCAGGTAATTTCCAGAAATTTGGGGTTGAGCCTGTCCGACCACTATTGGATCAAACCGGCGGACAGCGGCCTTACCTGGCACAACGTCAATTTCTTTGAGAACCCCTTTTCCGAGGACGTGGGCGACGCCCTCTTTGGTGCCCCTGCGAAAAACGAGGGGTTCGACTTCAGCTCCCCAGACTGGACGTGTGACGGCAATCTCCGAAAGCGCTGGGCCATTTTGGATGGGAAACGCTGCTTAGTGAAAGCCGGCAGCGGCCCCTTCCAGCAGCAGCCATTTAACGAGGTGATTGCCTACAAGATGGCCGACCGGTTGGGTATCCCCCACATTCCCTACGCCTTGTTGTGGGACGAGGGCCTCCCTTACAGCGTGTGCGAGGACTTCGTCACCCCAAACACGGAACTGATCCCCGCCTGGCGGGTGATCCAAGTCCAGAAGAAGGACAACCAGACCTCCGTTTACCAGCACTACTGCAACTGTTGCGAAAAGCTGGGTGTCCCAGGTATTGCCCACGCCCTCGACCAAATGATGGTGCTGGACTATCTCATCGCCAACGAGGACAGGCACTTCAATAACTTCGGGCTGCTCCGTAACCCGGATACCCTGGAATGGCTGGGGCCTGCCCCCATTTATGACAGCGGCTCCTCCCTGGGCTACGACAAGCTGACACCCCAAATCCGTTCCGGGCGGAATATCACCTGCAAGCCTTTCAAGAAAACCCACCAGGATCAACTTCGGCTGGTGACCTCTTTTGACTGGCTCGACCTCTCCAAGCTGGACGGCATTGACCAGGACATCCGGGAGGTGTTCGCTGGTGCAGAGGAATTCATCGACAAAGAGCGGGTGGAGGCTATCATCGCCTCGGTGAATCAACGCATCCAGATGCTGGAGACTTTCATCCTTACCCAGCGGCCACAGGAAGATTGCACGGAGAATGATGTGGAAGAAAATGTGGCGGCGGAATATGGGATGAAGATGTGATATTATAACCGTTTCTGCTTTGCTTAAACAGCCTGAAATTAGCGGTTTCATTTTTGTTCAGTAGGTATTTTCCATGCAGGCAAATACTGGAAAACCGCAAAAAACCTAGATTTCTTGCTTTGTTTTTTGGAAAGGGGTTCATTTTCGTTCAGTAAAGCCACAACGAATAAATCCGAACCTTGCGCCGGTTGGCAATGGGTTCGGATTTATTCTTATCATGAAAGAGGTCATTCCATAAGAAAGACTCTTTATGCAATCTTTTTGACTGCATGAAGAGCCTTTCTTGCGGTTTAACCATTTTTCGATATTTCCAACGCATATCCAAAATTCCGAACACAACGAAGCGCATGTCGATTATCTTTTTCCCATCCTAACTTGCGCCGAATTGTTTGAACATGGTGACTGACCAGTTTTCTTGCCTCGCCGTAGTCGGGTTCACGCCAAACTCTCTCATAGATTTGTCCGTGCGTCAATACATGGTTTGCGTTTTTATACAAGTACAAGAGAATCTCGTACTCCGTTTTCGTGAGCAAAATCTCTTGGCCATAGCAGAATACCCGGCGTTGGTTTTCACGAATCTCCAGGGCAGAGGATGTAGATTGCGTTTCAAACTGAGGCATTTCCATATAATCAATATGTGTGACCGAGCGGATTAGATTTTGGACTTTAAGGACAATGTCATCTTCCCCGTCCTCAAAGAACAAAAGCATCACTTTCAATGAACCTTTTTATCCTGCCTTTCCATGGACTGTTTCAGTTTTTCAAATGAATTCTCACTGACCCCATGTTCCATATGGCAGGCCTCCTTTGCCGCCGTTTCAGGGTCCACACCTGCGGCAATTAACCGTTGCGTGAAGAAGCGGTGGCGCTCATAAATTTCTGCGGCAATTCTTTCTCCAGATGGCGTAAGTGTGACGGAACCGTCTTCATCCCGGCTTACATGTCCCATTTTCTCCAATTCTTTGACAGCCCGGCTCACAGAAGGAAGCGTGACATCCATCCGCTCCGCAATGTGGATGCAGCGAACCCTTCCGTGAGTCTGCCGCAAGGTAAATACCGCCTTTAAATAGTTCTCCATAGAGGATGTTAAGACCATAGGTTACGCCTCTCTTTTATTTATCCCGCAGCACATTGCGGTGATAGCGCAGCTTGCCCTGCTCCAGATAAAGCACGCAGTCAGCGGCCGCTGCAATCAAGTCCATGTCGTGGGTAATCAGCAGCAGGCATTTTCCCGCTGCGGCAAGCTGCCGGAGCAGCTTTACCGTCAGGCGCATATTGTACCCGTCCAGGCCGCTTGTGGGCTCGTCAAAGACCAGGAGGTCCCGGCCGCTCTCCGCCGCAAGCGCCAGCAGCAACCGCTGCTTCTGCCCGCCCGAGAGGGAGGCCGGATGGCGGACAGCAAAGGGCTCCAGACCCATTTCGTTCAGCCTTGCCAAAGCTGCCTGCCTGAGCTCCGGCGACGCCCTTTTTCCAATCAGGAATTCGTCTACCACAGTGGGGGCATAGAGCTGGTAGTCGGCATCCTGCTGCACGAAAAAGGACTGTTTGGTGCGGCGTTTTCGTTTCAGATATGCTCCATCAATTTGAACCGTTCCCATGGCACGGCATAGTCCGGTGATTGTACGGCACAACGTAGATTTTCCGGCGCCATTGGGCCCGGCGATGGCGAGGATTCTGCCGCTTCGGGCCGAAAAGGTGACGTCCTCTAAAATCTGCCGCCCGTCCAGTATACAGGAAATTTGAGATGCTTGAAATGCATCCTCCGGCTTGGAGAGAAATGCCCCGCCCACCCGGAAAGCGGGCGGCTGGAAGGGGCGCAGCCCCATGACCGCCAGCTGCCCCTCTGTCAGGCTAAGCGCCTCGCTGCGGCTGTAAATGGCGGAAATCTCCCCATTCTCCATAAATACCAGCCGGTCAAAGGAGTCGCAGACATAATGAAAGCGGTGCTCTGAGAGCAGGATGGTATGCCCGGCCTCTTTCAAGCGGTACAGCAGGGCGCCCAAACGCACCATAGCGTCACTGTCCAGGTTGGCGGATGGCTCGTCCATGACGATGACCTTGGGTTCCATGGTGCAAACCGAAGCGATGGCAATCAGCTGTTTCTCCCCGCTGGAAAGCGGGAAGATTCGCCGGTCCAGCAGGCGCTGAAGGTTCATCTGGCTGCACACAGCCTCCACCCGCTGCTGCATCACAGATTGCTCCATGGGAATATTCTCCATGCCAAGAACGATCTCATCTGTGGTATTTGTGGTAAAAAACTGGCTGCGGGGGTCCTGGAACACGCTTCCCACCATCGTACCAAGCTGGTGAACCGGCATTTTCAGGGCGTCCTGTCCATCCAGCAGATAGCTGCCGGTAAGTTCACCCGGATAAAACTGCGGGCACAGCCCGTTGAGTACACGGGTCAGGGTGGTTTTTCCGCATCCGCTCCGGCCGGCGAGGATCACCAGTTCGCCCCGCCCCACTTGCAAATCCACATGGCGCAACTGGCTGTCTCCCTCACGGCTGTTTTCATAGGTAAAGGAAATATTTTTCAGTTCAATCAAAGGACACCGCCCCTCTCCAGAAGCAGAACTGTACAGGCGACAGCAAGCAGTAGGGCAAGAAGCGCAGCGTCCTTCCAACAAAACCGGATGGAGCGGTAGCTGACCGTCTCCCCGGAAAACCGCACGCCCCGCACCGTCATAGAGGCAGAGAGCTCCTCCGCTACTTTCGTCGTGCGAAGGATCAGCGGGATCAGAATATACTCTGCCGTGGTGGGAAGATGGGTAAGGGTGTGCAGCACCCCTACCCCGATCCCACGGAACCTCTGGGAAGAACGGATGGCCCGGTATTCCCCAGCGATTGTCGGAAAGAAGCGCAGTACAACTGCCGTCCCGATCCCCGCAGCCTTTGGCAAATGCAGTTTTTGCAGCGCCGCCATTAAGGAACCGGTGGGCTCCCCGGCCAGGCAGATTACAAAGGAGAGGGGGACCAGCACCTTCCGGCTGACGATGCCGATGCTGGACAGCATGGAGCTGACCGAAAAGGCGACTCCGCTGTCCATCAGATGCACGCCCAACCAGCCAATGCCATAAAAAATGAGGTAATACAGCCCGTAGGGAAGGATTTTGCCGCCATTGCCTGCCAGCATGTGTATAAGCAGGCACGCCAGAAACAGGCACAGACACCCAATCTCAGAGCGGATCACGAGAATAGCGGCAATCCCCAACAGACAGAGCAACAGCCATGTGCGGGGGTCTGGTTGAAAGCGCCTGCGCTTTTCGGCTCCCATTACGCAATTCCAGCCGGTTTAAAGTGTTTGCCCAGCATTTTCATCCCCAGCGCATAGCCGGCGATGGACAGCGCCGCCGCAGCCACCAGGGCGATGGCAATGTTCTGCGGCGCCAGCCAGAAGCTCTCCAGAGATGCGATGGCGGCATCTGCACTGGCTGCGTCCATACCCATGGACACATAGCTCTCAACCAGGCTGTCTCGGAACAGCAGCATCGTCAGGGTGCTGCCCATGGCGTTGAGCATCCAGGTGAGCGTATGAGGAACGGCAGAGCGGATTTTGCTTCTATATCCGCCGCCCAGCATGATGAGCTCATTTACAACTGCCAAAATCATAAAGAAGATAAAGACATATACACTTCCGGAAAACAGGAAGTACAGCCCGTAGATGGCCGGGATGATAAACTGTGTGCCTATCTTTGGGCACTTCTTGATGATCAGGACATAGATAATTCCGTTAATCAGTCCGGCAAGCCCGGGGGCGAGGAAATAGACAAGCTGGAGATTAGCCGCAAAGGGCATGGTAACTACGAGCCCAATGGCCGTCTCCACGCAGGCGAGGAGCAGCACGATGACGAATTCCTTCAGGCTTAAAAATTTAGACTGTTTCACTTTGTTTCCTCCTTAGTTGACTGAAATGTATAGGCTCCAGCTTGATTCTGTAATCCCCACAGCCGGGCATAGAGGCCATTTTCCCCGACAAGCTGGTCGTGAGTCCCTTGTTCTATGATTTTTCCGTCCTCCAGCACGAGAATTTGCTCTGCGCCCCGGACGGTTTTCAGGCGGTGAGCGATCATCACAACTGTGCGCTCTCTAGCAATCTCATCCAGCGCCCGCTGCACCATGGCCTCGTTATCGGCGTCCAGAGAAGCTGTGGGTTCGTCCAGCAGCAGGATGGGCACATCCTTCAAAAAGGCCCGGGCCAGAGAAATGCGCTGGCGCTCCCCGCCGGATAAGGTGGCGCCGCCTTCGCCTACCATGGTGTCGTAGCCCTCCGGCAGGGCCGAGATAAACTCGTGACAGCAGGCCCGCCGGCACGCCTCCACCATCCGTTCCTCGCTGATTGTCTCATTCCCGAAGCAGAGGTTTTCTCGAAGCGACCCATGGAACAGGTAGGCGTTCTGCATGACCATGGAAATCTGGGCAAGCAGGCTGTCTGTCCGGATTTCCCGGATGTCCCTTTTCTCCATGCGGATATGCCCCATCTGATAATCCCAAAACCGGGCCATGAGCCGGAGCAGCGTGGATTTCCCACTGCCCGAAGGCCCTACCAGGGCGGTGAGGGAACCGGCGGGTGTTTGAAAGGAGACGTCCCGGATCACATCCGCTCCATCCCCATAGCGGAAGGACACGTTCTCAAACATATATGCATCCCCGTGTCCAATTTCCGCCTCGCCCGTGGGCTCCGGGGTGGTCATGACCGCATCCAGCCGCCGGCCGGAGGGAGCCATCCCACGGAGAGCCGAGATACTGGCCACCAGCATCAGCTCGGCCTCCACCAGTTTGGTGGCCAGAACAAGAAAGCCTGCAAAATCCAATATACCAAGGCTCCCGCCCAGGAGCAGGTACATCCCCACCGCCACGGTTACCGGCACGATGAACCGCACCAGGGAGGCGCAGAGGTTGCTGAGACTGCCCGCCACGGCTTCGTCCTTAAGGGATTCATCCCGCAGGTTTCCCATTGCCTTTTTCAGGGTGTCAAACCCCTCGCCGGTACGGTGATAGGCTTTCAGGTCCTTCATGCCCCGCAGATATTCGTTGATCTGTGTAGCGGCGTGGACCTTTGCCTCCATGACCCGGCCGCTGTGCTTCTCCTTCACCTTGGCAACCAGCAACATGAGCAGCGCACAGACGGGCAGCATACCGAACATGGCTAGCCCCATGCGCCAGTCATATACGCAGATCCAAACAATGGAAATCGCAAGCAGCGCCCCAACGCCCAGCGGGTATGGCAGCCAGTAGCAGAGCGTGTACTCCACATTGGCAAAGTCGTTTGAAAAGGAGCTTATCAGTTCGCCGGACTCCTTGCTTGAGAAGAAGCCCAATGGCTGCCGGCGCAGCTTTTGTATGTAGGCAATGCGCTTGTCCGCCGTATCCCGGTACGCCTTGCCGTAGGTGAAGTAATAGGAAATCAGCTCAACTATATACTGCAGCACAAAGCACCCAACGCCAAGGGCTGCCAGGGTAATAAGCCGGAACAGATCCAGGGTATAGGGCGGCACAAACGCTTCGCCAAGAGTGTAGATAGCCATGTAGGCCAGAATGGCCGGGAGCATGCTGCACGCCTGGGAAAGGAACAGCCACAGCGTGGGCTGGAGGATTTCCTTTGGCTTATGAAAAGTAAACTGCCGTATCATATTAAGCAGGGGAAACACCTCCTTTCATCTGCCAGACTTCCGTCTCATTCTGAATAGCCCAAAGATGGGCATACAAGCCATTTTTATCCAGAAGCTCCTGGTGGGTCCCGCTTTCGGCCAATCTCCCGCTGTCCAGGACATAAATACAGTCTGCATCCCGGATGGAGTAGAGCCGGTGGGCGATCATCAAAACCGTCTTGCCCTGGAGCAGCTCCGCCATGCCCTCCCGCAGCGCCAGTTCGTTTTCCGCGTCGGCAAAGGCCATGGCCTCGTCCAGCACCACAATGGGGGCGTCCTTCAAAATCGCCCTGGCGATGGCGATGCGCTGGGTCTCGCCGCCGGACAGCTTGTGCCCGCCGTCCCCCAGCCGGGTGTTGTAACCGTCCGGGAGGGACAGAATAAACTCGTGGCAGCGGGCCGCTTTGGCCGCCTGTTCCACCGCCTCCCGGCTGACATCACGGTGCATGGCGATATTGTCATAGACGCTCTCTGCGAAGATATAGGTGTCCTGAAATACAAAGGCTACAGTGTCCATCAGTGTCCGGGCGGTATAGTCCCGGATGTCCGTTCCGCCTATGGCGATGCTTCCGCTCTCCACATCCCAAAACCGGGCCAGCAGCTGCCCCGCCGTGGACTTGCCCCCGCCGGAGGGCCCCACCAACGCAACAAAGCTGCCCGCTGGAATCTCCATGCTCACATGGTCCAGCGCCATGCGGCGCAAGGGGTCCGCCGCTTTCTGATAGGAAAAGCTCACATCCCGGAAAGACAGTGCAGGGCAGGCCGGCACTGCGTCTATCTGCCCCTCGCCTGTCGGCTCCATCTTCAGCACATCATCAATCTGGTCCATCCGCACGGACAGGTTCCGAAGTTCTGCGCCGAACTCCACCAGCTCCATCAGCGGGCTGATCACTGCCGGCCCCACAATCAGGAACAGGAGAAGATCCATCATCAGCTGGTGATCCCCTGGGTTCAGGTACAGCAACACACAGCCGGCAATCAGAATGAAAGCCAGCACAGACAGGGTGATGGTCTTATAGGCCCCGTAGATTGGGGTGACCCGCTTGAGGTAGGCCATCAGGTGGCTTCTGTTCTTTTCAATCAACCCGGTAAGCCGTCGGGCCTCCGCTTCCGGCCTGCCAAAGATTTTTTCCTCCTCCATGCCGGCCACATATTCGGAAAAGGCCGCGTCCAGCTCTGTGGCGGACTGGTTCAGCTCCGTCCAGATTTTCTGCCCACGCTTTCCGCCGAAAGCCGAAAACTGGATGATAAAAGCGGCTGCCAGTGCGGCAAAAATGGTAAGCGTCAATGGCACATTGATGGAAAACAGCAGCACAGCCAGCGAAATCAGCAGCAGCGCAGCACCCACAAGGTTGGATACGTCGTGGGCGATAATGCCTTCCATCTTCTCAATGCTGTCGCTCATGGTCTTCTGCACTGCGCCGGACTGCCCGCCGGTAAAAAAGCCCAGGTTCAGTTTTCCCATATGGCTCAAGATGCGCATGCGCAGGTCATAGAGCGCCCGGAAGGCACAGGCGTGGCAGATCACACTGCCCGCAATGGACAGCAGAATGCCCGCCGCAATGATTGCCAGCGTCATTCCCACCCAAAACCACGCCTGGGAGGAATCTACCGATGTCTGATGGAGCGACGCCTCCAGGAAAATACGCACAATGCGATAGACCGTGTAAAAGGGAACTGCTGTGCATAGAATGCTGACCGCAGAGCAGAGCACCCCAAGTACATATTTTGCCGAACCGCACTGTGCGGCTTGAAACACTCGGAATACGGTGTTCTTCTTTTTATCTCCCATACTTCTCCTTTCCCTCTCGCTTCTTGTATGCGGAGAAAGATATATTGGTTAGTTTATGCTAACCCACACTCATTATGCCGCCTGCAATCCTTTGCGTCAATAGCACCACAAGTGCCTCAAAATAAGCGTTCCGCTATCCGTCTCCCTGCAAAACACTTGATTTTACACCATTTCTCCGATATAATTCTACGCATAGGTTAGCATCAACTAACTAAAATTCGTGCCAAAACAGAAAACCGTGTGCCATTTCAGCACACGGCAAGGAGATGATATGATGGTCACCATACGCAATATCGATGAAACATTCCGTTTTTACGGTTCCTTTGGGGCGAAGCAAATGGATGTAGGAAACGGAACCTGTTTCACCTTTCCCGACAACTCATACATCCGGTTCTGGGGAGATCTCCATGGCTTTTGCGTAGCTGCGGTTGATTTTACGCCGCCCGAAGATGCGATTTTCCGCTCCCAGATTCAGCAGCGATACCTTGGCATCGGCTTCCATGAGGAAGGGCATTATGTCAGTTATATGCGAAAATCCGACGCCCGAGATTCCACTTCCGGAATCAGCTGCTTTGTTTTCCCTTCCCCAGCGCCCCATTTCCTAAAACTGATGGGAGGGCAGCGTCTGCGGTTCCACGGCATGTATTTTCAGGAACAGTTCTTTCGGGAAAACGGCGTGCAGCTCTACGGCAGCTTTTGGGAGGATGCGAAACGCTCCATCGGCTCCGGGGAAATCCACTCCCCGGAACTGACGGCGATTTACCAAAGGATCGAGCGGTGTCCCTTAATCGGTGAGCCCTTCCAAATCTGGATGCGTGGACAGGGGCTGGCGGCAACCGGCTTTCTTTTGGAACTGGTTCACAGGTATTCCACCACACGGCCTGTCTATCTGAGTGAAGCGGAACTCGCCGCCGTTGCGGAATCCAAACGATTCATCCGAAGCAATCTGCGCAACATGCCCTCCATATTGGATCTTTGCAAACGGGTTGCCATGAATAAAAACAAGCTCCAAAAGGCGTTTCAGCTGACAGAGGGAAAAAGCATCGGCGAGTATGTACGGACCCTGCGGATGGAACAGGCTCTTGAACTTTTAGAGCAGAGCGATATGACGGTACAGGAGATAGCGGCAGCGGTTGGGTACCACGGCGTATCCAACTTCTATCATGCTTTTCAGCAGAAGTTTGGAAGTACGCCCCAAGCAGTCCGGGACATGCTGAAAAAATAGGAGCGTCTCTATGTCCGCTCCAGAATAAATTTTATTACCAAGAGTTACTATGTAGAGGGTGGTTTCTCCCACCTAATACATATGACTGCGG